>CAVJMH010000006.1:0-75994 GCA_963650755.1 Firmicutes bacterium TM09-10
CTGAATTCCTACAGCTTGTAGATTCATCTATTGACAATATTTCAATGAACTTTTATAGGGTTGGAGCCGGCTTTTAGCCTGCCCGATTGTTAAATTTTTAAATTATCGGTAAATTTTACCGAAGTATTGTAATTAAATAATTGCTCGTCTGTGCAGTCGTAGGGTAACAATGCCTCAATAACCTCATTACTCGTAATCCCAAAATCGCTAAATCTGTTTTTAAGTAAGATAAGTTTATCTCGCTTTATCTCATTAGTCGCATTATTAAAAATAACACGAGCATTTTCAGGTAACGACTCCGACATTTTCTCTCTTATTAAGATCCATTGTTCGAAAGCTTGCTGATCTTCTCGAAGAAGTTTTTTCTCTTTCTCAACTACTTCTGTGTCTGCGTCAAAATAATGACGATATTTCACATTCTCTCTTTCAGAGGCAAACGCTTCATACTCTCGCGCCAAACGCTCAAAACTTATGTACTGGTGTCGCTTGAATAACTCCGGTTCTTCATCCGCCAAAGCAAAATAAGAAGCCTCAAAAGCATTATTATAATCAGAAATAAGCGAACTTCTATATTGATTCTCAGTCATTGACGATACCCAACCGGACCCTACGTCTTCATTACCGGATACTTTGTTAAAGCTTATAACTGAGACCTTATAATACTTATCGAAAATGGCTTTTTCCTGCTCAAGCAGAGAATAATATTCGGGGTAGCGACTCTTAAAACGGCTATTTAACAAATTATACCTCACTCTTTTAAAACAGGTCTCAAAGTCTGAAGCATAAGCCAAGTCGAAGGAAGTTCTTCCCTTATTATAAAGAGAATCCACTATGAAAGACGCCTGCTTTTCAAAAATCTCAAACCGTTCCTTTTCACTATGTGGTTCCTGCTTTATCGGCATATACTCAGAAAGACGCCAAACGACAAAAGCATCTCTTTTCAGCGAGTCCTGCCTCCAATATTTATCAATATCGTGTGAAATCAGATCTATATCATCTATCCGCGGAATCTCTTCGTATTCATCTTCATATTCATCAAAAGCCCCTTTTAGTTTCGCATAGCAGTACTGTTTTTTTAGCTCTCTCTTATTTTCTCTACAAAAGGTTTTCCACTGCTCGACGTCTTCTTTCGACGGTTCATCAAACAAATACACGGTTTTATGATCTGAACAGCCAAAAACCAAAACAATAATTACACTTGCCAAAAATCTAATAAGAAACTTCATAAAATATTATAATTAGTTTTCTCGAATCAACACATTTCCCGCTACGAAAGCAGGTTCGTAAGATATACAAAATCCTCAACGTTAAGTTTTTCCGCCCTTAGGTCAAATATAGGATCCGTTGTAGGCACTCCCTCCTTCAAGAGCGGTTTAAGTGCGTTTCTAAGGGTTTTACGGCGCTGATTAAACGCAGTTTTAACCACCTGACGGAACATCTTCTCATCACAGTCAAGGCTTTCTCTGTCATTACGTTTGAGCCTTATTACAGCAGACTGCACCTTAGGCGGCGGACAGAACGCGCCGGAACCTACAGACAGCACATACTCTATATCATACCACGCCTGAAGAAGAACAGACAGTATCCCATACGTCTTAGTCCCAGGAGCTTCCGCTATCCTCTCTGCCACTTCCTTCTGTATCATACACACCACCTCAGGCACCCTATCCTTATCGTCAAGAATTTTAAAGAAAATCTGTGATGAGATATTATACGGGAAATTCCCTATAACCTTATACTTCCCTGTGAAAACCTTACTCATGTCGAGTTTAAGATAATCCGCCTGAAGAAGTTTACCCACAATCCCAGGGAAATGCTCCCTAAGATACACTACACTCTCAACATCCACCTCCACGAGCTTTAAATCTATATCTTCTCTTTTAAGAAGATATTGGCTTAAAACTCCCATACCCGGGCCAATCTCAAGCGTATCTCTGACTTCTGATTCGCTCAAAGCATCCACTATGGCGCGTGCAATGCTCTGATCTGTCAAAAAATGCTGCCCGAGGGCTTTCTTGGCTCTTACCTCCATTCCTGCTTATACATTAAAGAGGAAATGCATAATATCACCATCCTGCACTACATAATCTTTCCCTTCTATGCCCATCTTTCCGGCGGCACGGCAGGCAGATTCTGTCTTGAGAGAAACAAAATCGTCATATTTAATGACTTCCGCCCTAATAAATCCCCTTTCGAAGTCCGTATGTATAACTCCAGCTGCGCGTGGTGCCTTATCTCCTTTGTGGATAGTCCATGCACGACACTCATCGGCCCCGGCCGTAAAAAACGTCTGTAAGCCCAACAGATGATATGCGCTCTGAATAAGACGGACCACGCCGGACTCATCAAGCCCCATTTCTTCAAGAAACATCTGGCGGTCAGCATAATCTTCCATCTCCGCGATTTCACTCTCCGTCCGGGCAGATATAATCAAAATCTCAGCATTTTCATTCTTAACCGCTTCTCTCACAGCATCCACATATTTGTTACCCTTCACCGCAGATGCATCATCTACATTGCAGACGTACATTACCGGCTTATTGGTAAGAAGAAACAGGTCGCGGGCCATCTGCACCTCCTCTTCATTATTAAGAGCGACGCTTCTGCAGGATTGGCCCTGAAGAAGAGCAGCGCGATAACGGGTCAGCAGCGCAGCCAATTTAGCCGCTTCCTTATCTCCTGCCTTTCCGGCTTTCTCGCACTTGGAGAGCCTGGCTTCCACAGTCTCAAGGTCTTTAATCTGCAATTCAGTATCCACCACTTCCTTGTCTCTTACCGGATCTACAGAACCATCCACATGCACCACATTCCCATCATCGAAACAGCGAAGCACGTGCAAGATGGCATCGCACTCGCGGATATTGGCAAGGAACTGATTACCAAGCCCTTCCCCATGACTTGCGCCCTTCACGAGACCAGCGATATCCACAATGTCCACAGTCGCAGGAATCGTACGCTGCGGATGACAGATGTCGCTGAGAACCTCAAGACGCTTATCCGGCACATTGGTCGAACCCAGATTAGGCTCTATGGTACAAAACGGGAAATTGGCGCTCTGCGCTTTCCCTGAACTTATGCAATTGAAAAGAGTGGATTTGCCGACATTAGGCAGTCCTACTATACCGCATTTTAAAGACATATCAGAAATTATTTCTCAAAAATTCGTGCAAATTTAGCAAATTATGCTCATATTCGTAAAAACATTAGACTATGAAACTTACTCTAAAACTTCTGATTTCTGGGATTATCGTTTTTTGGAACGTCGAAAACTTCTTTGACTATAGGCAACCCTCCACCACCATCAGCACAAAGAATTGGACCGCTGGCAGATTTTACTCTAAAGCCCGCGGCATAGGAAAAGTCATCTTAAGCCTGTCGGACAGCACCGGACTTCCTCCCACGATAGTAGGACTTGCCGAAATAGACAGTCCCGCCACACTTAAAGCCATCGTCGGAAGCAGCATACTCTACCCGTATCACTACCGATTTATACATTTCGAATCACCGGACCCCAGAGGCATAGATTGCGCCCTCCTCTATAGAGACTGCCAACCTATAGGACAAAAAGCCATTCCCATAACTCTCGAAGGAAAAATCCTTTCCACAAGGAGCCTTCTTCTGGTCGAATTTGATGATTTACAAGTGCTTGTCTGCCACCTTCCGTCTAAACGAGGTAATTCCTCCACTGCATCTCTTCGCAGACGACGTGCTATGCAGATGATAGATTCCGTGGCCGCTCAGAGCACTAAAAGAATCATCGTAATAGGCGATTTTAATGAAGAGAAGAAGCCTGACGACCCTTTCCGTATTCTTAAAGAAGTGCAGACACCCCAAAAGACCGGAAGCATAAAATTCCAAGGCAGATGGGAGAAGATAGACAGATGCCTTAGCAACGACACACTTGGGATAAAAATGAGTATCGCCGACCTTAGTATCTTAAGTGAAAAAGACAAGTCCTACGGCGGAACCAAGCCCCTTAGAACGTATTCAGGCCCCCGATACCTCGGAGGCCTGAGCGACCACTATCCCATAGTGATCTATCTTGATAAGCCGTAAGATTACCTATTATGCAAGCTGTCTGGCTCCGTCTGAGATTACGACGTCATAAACCTTAGGTTCGTGACCGAACTTCGCGGCAAATTCCTTCTTCGCCACTGAGATAAACTCATCGTAAAGCTCTTTCTTGACCAGATTAATGGTGCATCCGCCGAAGCCGCCGCCCATAACACGGGATCCGGTAACACCTTCCCTGCGTGCCAAAGCGTTAAGGAAATCAAGTTCCTCGCAACTTACTTCGTACAGACGGCTAAGTCCGAAATGCGTCTGATACATCATCTCCCCGACAGTAATATAATCCTCTCTTTCAAGAGCATCACATACATCGAGAACTCTCTGAAGCTCACCTATAACATACTCCGCACGAAGATAATCTTCCTCTGAAATCTCCGCTCTCACATCCTCAAGCCACAGACGGTTCGCATCTGAAAGGAACTCCACTTCCGGGTGGTTCTTCGCTATCGCAGCAGCAGCCCTCTCACAAGAAGCCCTCCTGTCATTATAAGCCGATGAAGCCAATTCATGCTTTACGCAAGAATCCACCAGCACCAGTCTATAACCATGCTCCTCCGGATTGAACGGAAAATATTTGTACTCCAGCGTCTTACAGTTAAGCCTAATGAGACATCCAGCCTTTCCGAAACATGAAGCGAACTGGTCCATAATGCCGCAGTTGACACCGCAATAGTTATGCTCTGTGCTCTGCCCTATCTGTGCAAGAGAAAATTTGTCAAAACCATTCTTAAAGAGGGTGTCCACCGCATAGGCGAAACAGCTTTCAAGAGCTGCGGAACTTGAAAGTCCGGCGCCAAGAGGAACGTCTCCGGTAAATACAGCGTTAAATCCGCCTACTTTTCCCCCTCTTTTAGCGGTTTCGCGACATACTCCGAATATGTACCTCGCCCATGCCTGAGAAGGAGCATCCTCATCACAACCTATAGCGAATTCCGCCATCTCATCATAATCAAGAGAATAAACCAGAACCTTATCTGTTCCGTTCAGCTTGACTTCTGCCATAATCCCCTTATCTATAGCTCCAGGGAAGACGAAGCCACCATTGTAATCCGTGTGTTCGCCGATCAGGTTAATACGACCTGCGCTTGCGAAAAAAGTTCCTCCCTCGCCGAAGAGAGAAAGGAACTTCTCATTAATTTTCTGTTTCATATAGTGCTATTAAAAGTAGCGTGCCCTTTCATCCACTACCCCGGCAGCGTCCTGCATAACCGGCAAGATAAGCTGCGAACCGTACTGTGCCTTCTGTGTAGTGTAGCGAATAGCGTCATCCTTCGTGTAGAATGTGCCGTTCACTTTATTATCCACTTTAACTACATAGACGGCTCTTGCGCCCTTAACAGCTCCGCTAACGGCACCTACCTCTGTCTTAAGGATAGCGCCCAGAACGGCAGGCTCAACAGCCGATGCACTCATAGGAGAGAATGAAATATCTTTACGTGTAGCAGGCTCGACGGACAAAGTCTCAGCTATCTGCTCTATTGTAGAAAGACCTGCAATCTGAGAAGAAATCTGCTCACATTTTTTAGCATTACGTTTTTCGGTGTACAAAACATTCTCAATCATAGGAGAAAGCTCCGCAATCGAACGATAACCGGCCTTACGCACCTGCTTAACGGTAGCTACGAAGAAATACCTGTTATCTACAGTGATGATACCTGAAGTCTTACCTTTCTTAGCATCGAAGACCCAACGGGTAACTTCCTTCGCATGGTCGATAGAACCGTATGTGTCTGTACTTTCCAGAACGTTATTCTGCACGTGTGAATATACAGACAGCGAATCAACGGCCTTCTTGTAACTGTCGTATGTTTTACCTGCAATCGCAGAGAAATTGTTTGCCTGAGCGTAATATGAACTATATGTTTCCTTGCTTGCGGAAGCAGCTTTCTCAAGAATAGCTACCTGCTTCTTAGCCAATGCCTTCGTAGTCTTGGTAACGACCACTACATGTGTACCATACTGGCTCTTAACGACATAAGGCTTATTAACCTGTGCCGTAATCACGCTTTCAAGACCAGGAATCATATAAGTCTGTGTCATCCAGCCTATATTTCCCAAAACGCCATCTGCCTGTGAATTCTTATCTGCAGAATATTCACTTACAAGAGAAGCGAATGACGAAGGACGGCGGCTAACTACATTACAGAGACTGTCCGCCTTTTTCTGTGCATCCACGCCCTGAAGAAGTATATGCTTAACATACACAGAATCAGGAACATTGGCACTCTTTACCACACGTGCTGCATAGAAAGTATTATCCTTATTAAAGATCTTTGACACACCCTTGCCGGATGTAGAGAAAGCGAACTTGTCTATATCTGAATTAATGGTGGCAAGTTCCCCTTTACGATACCAATAATTAGAAAGAGGACGATCGGAATACTTGAGAAGGAAACTCTTAAGATTGTCTGTAGATGCGAATTCTCCTATCACAGACTCCACTGCGCTCTCTGTAGCTGCTATGTCCTCCTGTGAAGGCTTTACCTCAAACACCACATACTCTATATCACGATTAGCTACCTGCTTATAATCCTTCTTGTGAGCATCATAATATGCACGGATTTCGTTTTTGGAAACACTTATGGTAGTATCTCTTTCATATCCGTAAGGAACGCTGACCAACTGAATGTCTGCAGTAAGATTACCTTCAAAGACAGCTTTTTCTATCTGCGAAGGAGTACTTATGGAACTATTGGTAAAAAGAGCTGAATACTTGCTGTAGTATTGGCCTGTACGAATAGAATTCTTAAGATAGTCCCAGAATATCTTGACATTAGCGTCATTCTCGGCCAATGCGTTAATCTCCCTTACTTTCGCTACAGAAAAAGCACCGCTCTCATCAGCGAACATAGGGTTCTGTGCTATCGCCGGACTAACGTGCTCTCCTGCAAAAAGGTCTGCCACCTCTGCATCTGAAACATGAATGCCTGCATTCTCACAGTTTCTGAAGAACATATAACGGTCCAAAAGAGACTGCCATGCTGCATTACGAATCTGCTGCTGCGCCTGTTCATTCTGAACGGATGAACCTGTGGTAATCTCGTTAATCCTGGAGAATTTATCGACTTCCGCCTTGAAATCCTCGTATGTGATACCCGTACCTGCTATCTCTCCTACGTTCTGAGGCTTGTCAAACATCCTCATAATATCATCCATAGGAGCAATAAAGTACAAAAGAGAAAGCGCGATGAGCACCGAAATAGCGACACCGAATTTATCGCGCATTTTTTGAAGTACTGCCATATTATATTTTTTATTTTAATTTACTTTTTACCAATAGGGTTGCGAAGTTAATAAATTTTAATCATTTGAGCAAAGGTCCTATGAAGTTCACCGTGTCGATAGCCACTTTTGTGCTGTCCTGGCGTGTAATGCCATAACTGTCGAAAACCGAAAGCAGAGAAGCGTTCCTGGCTCTATCGTCAGAACGCATGCCCTTTCCTTGCATAAAGCCTTGTGGAGAATAAAGCTTGACATAACAGTCCGTATATATCTCTGCCTTTTCCCTGTCCCAATAAATGGTATCGGTCTCCATGGTCTCATTCTTAATGACATTGCTTATAACGACGTTCCCATAGGCCTCCCAAAGTTCAGATTTGGATTTCTTGCCTTCGTTAATATGTTTAGCCTCGTCGGAGCGTATATATGTCTCCAGAAGACCGTCTTCCGTATATGCATACACGTACAGACCTTTCGGAAAAGTCTCATAGTCCAAGGAATCTGTGGAAAAACGCAGCATCTGCTCCGCTTCCATCCTCTGGAGTATCACTCCGTCCTTAGTCTGTACCGCGAACATATTATCGACCACCTGAATAGGGGTCTGCTTAAGATCTATTGCATCCGCTTCCTTAAGATGAGACGAACAAGCGTCAAACAACGAGAATGCAACCGCCACGGCGGTTGCAAGCCTTAATATGAATGACACGTTACGTCTCACCGTCTGTTAGTTCTGTGTCCTTACAGTAGTAGAAGCTTTGAATCCGTTACAGTTCACTTCATAAGCCTCTCCATTGTTTACTCCGTACATGAAAGCGTCTGCCGTAAGCGGATAGTACTTGCTGTACTCGGCAATTCTCTTGTTAGCCTCTGATGCGAGTGCTGAATCTGCTGCCTTAGCCTTCTCGAAATAATCTACAGCTACCCAATAAGGAGCACGTTTAGCTATGTCGTTTCCTTCACAGTGAATGCTTCCCCAAATGGTTCCCAAAAGCATGTAAGCCTTGCCCTTTACATCTGCTTTATTAGTGAGAGGCAATACCTTACGTGCGGCATGCTCGGCTGCAAGACTGTTACCGCATTTGAAATTATACACTGCCAATTCATACAGATATTCAGCATCCTGTGCGGCATCTGAATCCTCACGATCTATAGCCTCCTGAAGGTATTTTATAGCCTCAGCAGAATTACCGGCTGCCGAATTAAGCAGATAAAGAGTGTGAGCGGAAGTATGTGAAGGATTGTTCTTATATACGCTGGTCGCAGCTGCAAGGAAAAGTTTATTATCAGTGCAGTCGCCTGCCGTGGACATAAGTTTAACTATCTTGGATGCCAATTCCGCATCGTTTGGTGCTGCATTGAACTTAGGAGTATAAAGTTCTATAAGTTTATCACAATCCGCTATGTTATTCGTAGCGAAGAGTTCTTCGATGTTAAGTTTGATGTCATCCACCATCTTCCGATCTTCCTCGGTAGGAGCATCAAGAGAGGCGAGTTTCTCTATGCAATCCTCATATACGCCTATTATCTCCTCTTCATCTATCGTTCCCTCCTTATAAAGTTCTACTCCGGAATTAAAGTAAAAAAGGAAAATCGTAGGCTTTGTCTTATTCTTATTAGCGTCTATAATCTCTTTGAATTCTTTATAGAGACGCTCTGGATCATTTTGTATGTAGTTGGCAAGATCAAGGCCCTTATTATTACGTGCTACGACCGCATATTTAGGGTAATTAGCGATACGGGCATCGTGAATCATCATAAGAGAATCCACAAGTTTAGCCTTATAAACAGGGTTTTTAGCATTCTTAGAGATAAGCCTTCTCATAAGAACTGTTCCATCCACAAGCATATTCTGATTTGCAGTGGCAGGGCAACGATGAAAGGCCTCCCTCCAGTTAGGAATAGCCTCATCATAGCTTTTCTGCTTATAGTACTCCTTGTAGAAAGAGAGATACTTGATACAATTAGCGCTGTCAGCACCATACTTGCCTTGAGCAAAAAGATTCGTCGAGCTCAAAGCCATTACAACAATTGCAATTAAAAGAATTGATTTTTTCATATTTTGTTACTTGTTTTAATCTTATTATTCATAACGGTACTGCTGGAACCAGATGTCAAACAGATTGATTCCTATTGAGAAATTGGCATAGGACTCAAGGATGAGATCGTTCTTTAGAGAGCCTCTCTGGCCCAATTCAAATCCGAGAGTAAGCCCGTTATACCACTGGAAAATCGGAAGTGTAACACCCAACGTAACACCACGGGCATAAATAGGATTTCCACTGACTCTGTAATAGTCTTGCGTAAAATAAGCCCCTGCCCTATAAGCTATTATATTACGATAATAGCGCACGTCATTAGGTCGCGGAATATATTCCACTCCGAATCTGAAACTCTGAGACGCCCCTGAAGTAAAGATAGGACTTCCGCCTGTTCCGTTGACTGAAAATCCCTTTTGAGACTCAAAACCGCTGTTACTCCAGTCTGAACGCGTGTAATCGAACTCAGCACGAAACTTTTTATTATATACCATAGCTATACCCACGCCGGCCTCATCGCCAAGCCTTAAAGGTGTAGACATGTGGGAAAGTGTATCGGCCTTATAAGATATGCTCGTCTGCCCGCTTGTTACTGAACTGTTTATGTATCCGTTCAACCTGGCAGACATCTTATATGTGGCGCCAAGGACGAATTTTAATTTACCCGTCGGATTGATTTCATACTGAAGACCGAATTTAGCGGTATTGGCAGAAAGTATCATCTCCGAAGAATTGATGAGGCTCAAAGCCGCTGCATCACTATGTGTCTGAGTATAAGTCTTATCATAATTACCTATGTAGTGAATATATTCCACTCCGAGGTTAAGATTTTTGAAAAGATTAACTCCCCCGGCTGCAAATATCTGATACATACTGCCCTGCCCATCGTAACTGTGCTGAACATTACCTATCTGGGCAAGCACCTGCGGATTAGTTTCATAGTAGCTGAAATTATACCCCGTAGCGCTATACGGCTTTATTCCCACCATCATGGCCGTATGATTGAAAAGAGGAAACGATATGATGAAATCGTTAATGTTAAAAAGATTATTCGCCGAAGTGTTACTGCCCTGCTTGATTACTTTATTATTCTGATATACAGAAAAATCCGACATGAAAGAAAGAGAATCTCTCGCCGTTACGGCAGCAGGATTAAGAGAATTGAGATATTTGTTGTTTCGGGAAGCTATTCCCACCCCACCCATCGTCATATTATATGCCGTGGAGCCGTTGAACAGGTCTCCGACCCCGAAAATGGAGTAAGGGGCATAACTTGAATATGCACCATTATCATCCGCCAAAGCCACGGACACTGACAGCGCACAACAAAGCACTCCCGACAAAAATCTATGAATTCCAATTCTTCTCATAATCAAGCGAAATTACCGCCAAACCCATAAGAACCAAATTATTGACTACAAAAACCGAATTATGGGTATGGCGCACGAATAAATCTGCGTCTCCGCCGGTGAATATAACTACACTCTGTGCGGCAGATGCTATATACGAATCAACCTCAAACTTTATGCCTAACATAACGCCGGATTCTATGCTGGAAGAAAGTGTGTTCCCTCTCTGCATCACGTCTTTAGGCGTATTCACAAGCGGCAGATTTCGAGCATATCTGTTAATGGCTTTAAATCTGGTTCTGCATCCGAGCGACACATTACCGCCAAGATACTGTCCCTGCGCATCTATAAAATCTATGGACAGAATGGTCCCGAAATCGAATATCACACACTCCTTGCCCTGAAATAATTTCCTGGTGGCAAGTATGGAAGCCGCCCTGTCTGGAGATAGATAATCAGGCAAGCCATAAGCTTTCAGTATAGCGGGATGCTTCTTATCTATAAGCACCAATTGATGACAAAGTCCCTTTAGAACATCCTCATCTTGACTGGAAATATCTCTTACTGAGGCCAATACCAAAACTGCCGGTCTCTGCTTCTCGGTGATGTGCTGGATGAATTCTATAGTCTTCTCTCCCTGATAACGAATGGTCTTGCCAAGGGTCTCTCCCTCAGCCCATACGGCTTTTAGCGCCGTGTTCCCCATTTCTATCAATAGATTAGACATATTTAAAAATCCCACAAATTTAAGAAATTATTGTAATTTCCTCAAAGTATCCAAGGCAGACTGCAAATTTTCTATCCCGCGAGTAACTATTTTGAGTTTTCCCTCCGTCTGTTTCATCGTGAACACGGATTTGTTAATCTTCTCCAAAAGTGAAGCGAAAGCATCCGACGAATAAAAGTCCGATGTGGAATTAGATATAAAGAAACATATCAGCATTCCGTTCTTTATTATAATCTTTTCAAAACCAAGGCATTGGCCTATATTCCTTATCTTAACTACATCGAAAAGATTCTTTACCTGCTCCGGACATTCGCCGAACCTATCCTCTATCTGAGAATAGAGCCTGTCTATTTCCCTTTCTGCCGAGATGGAGTCAAGCTGCTTATAAAGACGCATTTTTTCGGAAGTTATATCCAGATATTCATCAGGAATGAGCGCCTGCTGATCGGTCTCGACAGTGCAGTCGGATACATATTTTCTTCCTGAAGAAGATGATGTGAACTGCCCTACCTCCATACCTAATTCTTCCATAGCTTCGGCGAGAATTTTCTGATATGTCTCATATCCCATCTCACTTATAAATCCGCTCTGTTCCGCTCCCAAAAGATTCCCGGCGCCGCGAATATCCAGATCCTGCATTGCGATACTGAATCCGCTTCCAAGATCCGAGAACTCTTCTATGGCTTTGAGCCTCTTACGGGCATCATCCGTAACGGAAGCCAATGGAGGTACGATAAGGTAACAGAATGACTTTTTATTGCTTCTTCCTACCCTTCCACGTAACTGGTGAAGGTCGCTAAGTCCTATGTTTTGAGCCTGATTGATTATAATAGTATTGGCATTCGGAATATCAAGCCCGTTTTCTATGATGGTAGTGCAGAGAAGAAGATCGTAATCTCCGTTCATGAAATTGAGCATCTTGTCTTCCAATTCTTTAGCAGGCATCTGTCCATGCACGGTACATATACGCATATCCGGCACCAGACGATGAAGAATCTCCTCTATGGCAGGAAGTTCCTCCACTCTGTTATGAAGGAAAAACACCTGTCCTCCACGTCTCAGTTCATATTCTATGATGGACCGTATCTCCTTTTCTTCAAAGAGAATAATCTCCGTCTGAACAGGAATTCTATTAGGTGGCGGAGTAGATATGATACTAAGATCCCTGGCACCCAGAAGCGAGAATTGGAGCGTTCTCGGAATAGGAGTCGCGGTGAGAGTAAGGGTGTCTATCCCCGTCTGAAGCTGACGCAGTTTTTCCTTGGCAGAAACTCCGAACTTCTGTTCCTCATCTATTATAAGAAGACCTAAATCTTTGAATTCAAATTCTTTAGAAAGTATCTTATGTGTTCCTATAAGTATATCTATACGTCCCTCTTTCAGATCTTCCTTTATTTTGGATATTTGGGAAGCCGTACGCAACCTGCTTACATAATCCACTCTACACGGAAGAGCCTTAAGTCTCTGGGTAAAAGTATTATAGTGCTGAAGGGCCAATATGGTAGTAGGCACCAGAACGGCGACCTGCTTACCGTCCGTGGCAGCTTTAAACGCAGCACGTATGGCTATTTCAGTCTTTCCGAATCCCACATCTCCGCATATTAGTCTGTCCATAGGAGGATTATCTTCCATATCCCTTTTGACAGCCTTGGTAGCCTCCTCCTGATCCGGAGTATCTTCATACATGAAAGAAGATTCCAATTCATCTTGCATATAAGTATCCGCCGAAAAAGCAAATCCCTTCGAAGCTCTTCGCTTGGCATATAGATTAATAAGATCCTTGGCTATGTCCTTTACTTTTCTTTTAGCATTGGATTTGAGAGCAATCCATGTCTTCGAGCCAAGTTTATTAACCTTAGGCGGCTGGTCATCCTTACTGCGATAACGAGATATTTTATGCAAGGCATGAACTGATACAAAGACCACATCTCCGTCCTTATAGGTGAGTTTAACCACTTCCTTATAGCGACCTTTCTCATCTTTTATACGCACAAGGCCTCCAAAAACCCCTATTCCATGATCTATATGTACGATATAGTCTCCTACGTTAAAAGATGCTATGTCATTAATGGTAAGCTGCTCCGTCTTTTCGACTGTCTTTCTGAGATTAACCCTTTGGAAACGGTCAAATATCTCATGATCGGAATAGCAGCATATCTTATCCGCACCGTCTATAAAACCTGCGTGTATATTCTTACCTAACACGAACTCCGGAAGAGGGCAGAGTTCTTCTTCGAGAATTTTAATTATTCTGTCCGCCTGGGATTTCTTATCTGCATATATATATACTTTAAAACCTTCTTCAAGATGGCCTCTTATATCAGAAGTAAGAAGTTCAAAGTTCTTATTGAAAACCGGTTGAGGATGTATGTGAAATTCGACCGGGAATACTTTATTCTGTTTTTCCAGGGGAATGTCCAGATAAACTCTCTTTCTATCCCCACACAAACCGATAAACTCCTCGTCCTTATACATATCGAAAGAGTCGAACCATATCACGCTACTCTGCGGAAGAGCCTCCACTATGTTCTGTTCACCTTTCTCACTATCGCACAATATGTTTGATGTTATATGCGCACTTTCACATTCAGATTTGGAAAGTTGCGTATTACAGTCGAAAATATTGATTTTCTCTATCTCATCACCCCAAAATGATACCCTATATGCTTCATTATTAGAATAGGAGAAAAAATCTATTATGCTTCCCCTGACAGCGAATTGGCCCGGAAGAGATACAAAATCCACTCTTTCGAATCCGCTTCTGCCAAGTATCTCTATAATGGCAGCGTGAGATATTTCGTCTCCTTTTTTTATCAGAGTGTCTGAATCCTTTATTTCTCCGCTTAAAGGAATAGTCTCTTTTAAGGCTTGAGGATAAGTAACTATGAATGCGAGTTCGCCTTGCTTATAATCAGCGATACTTTGAATGGCGGTAGTTCTCTGTACACTGAGAGTA
This sequence comes from Firmicutes bacterium TM09-10, assembly GCA_963650755.1. Lineage (GTDB taxonomy): Bacteria > Bacteroidota > Bacteroidia > Bacteroidales > UBA932 > Cryptobacteroides. The sequence goes on from CAVJMH010000006.1 coordinate 14,359, forward strand.
GATTTATAATTACTCTTTTCGACACCGCTACCCGCGCTTGGAAGAAAATAAACCTTATCTCCTTCTATGAGGTTATACAAGTCTGAAGCACAATACTCGGCGCTTTCCTTGTCAGGAAGCACTATCAGATGAAGTCCTTCTTTAGCTACTTCGCTTAATACAAACCATTTGGCAGAAAAGAAAAGAGATTTGCAGAATATTTCTTTTTCCGCAGAACTGAGTTTTTCCTTTAAAATTTCACTCGACTTACTTTCTATCACCATTACCCTTATAGGTGTTAATAAACCTGTGGATAACTTGTGGATTTAGCTGTGGATAAATTCCTATAAAAAGTTTTCCACAACCAAACAACATTCTTTTCCACATCTTATCAAAAATCTATGCGCTTGTAATAAATTGAAATTCAGTGAATACGTAGAGTTATCCACATTTCCACAGCTTAATAAAAAACAACAAAAAATTAAATTAAATAACTTATATTTGTATGATTTTTAGAAAGCGGTTCTGAATGTCCGAATTTAACCCTCATAGCGCAGTCGAGAGCAAAGATAAAGAATTGGATGGAATTATTCGTCCTCAAGGGCTGGGAGATTTCACAGGCCAGAGGGAAATAGTGTCCAATCTGCATATCTATATTCAGGCGGCCAAATTAAGAGGAGAGTCTCTGGACCATACGCTTTTTCATGGGCCTCCTGGTTTAGGTAAGACTACATTGGCACATATTATTGCTAATGAGATGGGAAGCAACCTTAAAATCACCTCTGGTCCTGTTCTTGATAAGCCGGGCGATCTGGCCGGACTTCTTACTTCTCTCGAAAAAGGGGATGTTTTGTTTATCGATGAGATACATAGGTTAAGCGCGGAAGTGGAGGAGTACCTTTATTCGGCTATGGAGGATTTCGTGATAGACATTATGATAGACAAGGGTCCCGGGGCTCGTTCCGTACGGATAGCACTTAATCCTTTCACTTTGGTGGGAGCCACTACACGAAGCGGTCTTCTAACGGCTCCTTTGCGTGCGAGATTTGGCATTACATGTCCACTGGAATACTATGATGTTCAGGATCTTACTATGATAGTGAAGAGAAGTGCTTCTATCTTGAAGGTTAAGATAGAGGACAGTGCGGCGGAGGAGATAGCCATGCGCAGTCGAGGCACACCTCGTATAGCGAATTCGTTGCTTCGAAGGGTCAGAGACTTCGCGCAGGTTATGGGGGACGGGAACATTAATCTGGACATAGCCAAATATGCTTTGGATAAGCTTAAGATAGATACCCGCGGACTGGATGCCATAGATAATAAGATTCTGGGCTCCATAATAAATAATTTCAAAGGAGGTCCTGTAGGGGCCAATACCATAGCTACAGCCATAGGTGAAGACCAGGGTACTTTCGAGGAAGTATATGAGCCTTTCCTTATAAAGGAGGGGTTCATAGTGCGTACGCAGAGGGGTAGGATCGCTACTGATTTGGCATATAATCATCTTGGCATCAAGACGAGAGCAAGGGAAGAAAATTCATTGTTCTGAAAAAGAAAACAATATTAATTCTTATATAAAATGGCAGATAAACTCATTTCTAAAATTCCTGACGGACCATTGGCCGAAAAGTGGACCAAACATAAGTCAGAAATCCATCTTGTCAGCCCTAATAACAAAAGAAAACTGGAGATTATCGTAGTCGGTACCGGTCTTGGTGGCGCTTCCGCAGCTGCCACTCTCGGTGAGCTTGGCTATAATGTAAAGGTTTTCTGTATTAGTGATTCGCCTCGTCGTGCACACTCTATCGCTGCACAGGGAGGTATTAATGCTGCTAAGAATTATCAGAACGATAATGACTCCATTTATCGTCTGTTCTATGACACTATCAAAGGTGGCGATTATCGTTCCCGTGAGGCTAACGTATATCGTCTGGCGGAGGTAAGTGCCTCTATCATAGATCAGTGTGCTGCACAGGGAGTTCCTTTTGCACGTGAATACGGCGGATATCTTTCTAACCGTTCGTTCGGTGGTGTACAGGTAAGCCGTACTTTTTATGCCAGGGGGCAAACCGGTCAGCAGCTTCTTTTGGGTGCTTATGCAGCACTTAACCGTCAGATAGCTGCCGGTACTGTTAAGAGTTATTCTCGTCATGAGATGCTTGACCTTGTCCTTATTAACGGTGAGGCCAAGGGTATCATCGCACGTAATCTTGTAACAGGTCAACTGGAAAGGTTCGGAGCTCACGCTGTCGTCATAGCTACCGGAGGATACGGTAACACATATTTTCTTTCTACCAATGCCATGAACAGTAACGGATCTGCGGCTGTTCAATGTTGGAAGAAGGGCGCTTATTTCGCTAATCCTTGCTTTGCACAGATTCATCCTACATGTATTCCTGTACACGGAGACCAGCAGTGCAAGCTTACTCTTATGTCAGAGTCTCTGCGTAACGACGGACGTATCTGGGTTCCTAAGAATATGGAAGATGTAGTGAAACTTCGTAAGCACCAGATTAAGGCTTCTGAGATTCCGGAAGGGGATAGGGATTACTATCTTGAACGCCGTTATCCTGCATTCGGTAACCTCGTGCCTCGTGATGTGGCTTCACGTGCCGCTAAGGAGAGATGTGATGCCGGTTATGGCGTAAACGAGACAGGTAAGGCCGTGTTCCTTGATTTTTCGGATGCTATAGGACGTCTTGGTCATAAGAAAGTGGCAGAGCGCTATGGTAACCTTTTCGATATGTACGAGAAGATTACAGCCACTTCCCCTTGGGAGGAGCCTATGATGATATATCCTGCTATCCACTACACTATGGGTGGTATATGGGTTGATTATGACCTTCAAACCACTATTCCTGGTCTTTATGCCATAGGTGAGGCCAATTTCTCTGATCATGGTGGAAACCGTCTCGGTGCTTCTGCTCTTATGCAGGGATTGGCAGACGGATATTTCATTCTGCCTGTAACTATAGGCGACTATCTTTCAAAGAAATTCGCAGAGCCTAAGACAGATGTCAATGCTCCTGAATTTACAGAGGCAGAAAAGGCTGTGCAGAAGAGAATTGACGATCTTTTCGCTATCAAGGGAACAGAGACTGTAGATTCCATACATAAGGAACTTGGCCACATTATGTGGGAGTATGTAGGTATGGCTCGTGATGAAGAGGGTCTTAAAACAGCCATCACTAAGATTGATGAACTCAAAAAGAAATTCTATAAGACCGTAAAGGTTACCGGAAGCCAGTACGAGTTTAACCAGGAACTTGAAAAGGCTCTTCGTCTTGAAGATTTCTTCGAGATAGGCAAACTTATGGCTCGCGATGCTCTTGAAAGAAAGGAATCATGCGGAGGACATTTCCGTGTTGAGAGCCAGACAGAAGAGGGCGAAGCTAAGCGTGACGATAAGAACTTCATGCACGTGGCCGCTTGGGAGTATTGTGGTGAAGGTAAAGAGCCTGTTCGTCATCAAGAACCTCTCAATTATGAGTTTATAGAAGTGAAAACTAGAAATTACAAAGACTAAGGAAATGGAATTCAATCTTAAAATATGGCGTCAGAAGAACGCCAAGGCAAAGGGACATTTCGAAACTTACCATATTTCAGGTATAGAAGAAGATGCTTCTTTTCTTGAAATGCTTGATATCCTCAATGAGCAGCTTATCAGAGAAGGTAACGACCCTGTAGCTGTAGAGAGGGGATGCCAGAGCAGCGGTCCTGTATCTTTTGACCACGATTGCCGTGAAGGTATATGCGGTGCATGTTCACTTTATATAGACGGACGTGCTCATGGACCAGATGATCATAATACTACGTGTCAGTTGTTTATGCGTCATTTTAAGGATGGTGCGACCATCACTGTGGAGCCTTTCAGAAGTTCAGTTTTCCCTGTAATCAAAGACTTGGTAGTAGATCGCAGGGCATTTGACAAGATACTTCAGGCAGGAGGATTCATATCTGTTAATACTGGCTCGGCTAAGGATGCCAATACCCTTCTTATTCCTCACGACAGGGCAGAGGAGAGTATGGATGCAGCGGCTTGCGTGGGTTGCGGTGCATGTGTGGCTACCTGTAAAAACGGTTCTGCAATGCTTTTCGTCGCAGCCAGGGTAAGTTCACTCGCACTTCTTCCTCAGGGACGTCCAGAGGCTAAGAAGAGAGCACGGGCTATGGTAGCTAAAATGGATGAACTCGGGTTCGGTAACTGCACTAACACCAGAGCTTGTGAACTTGAATGTCCTAAGGGCATAACCGTATCTCACATAGCAAGGCTTAACAGGGAATTCCTTAACGCCAAGTTCTCTGAGTAACAGGTACTCTTACCAAAGAAAATTATTAAAGGGGTAACGCCCCGCATGAATCTCCGCAACCATCTTATAGATATCGTTGCGGAGTTTTTCTATGTTTATTTTATTCTTAGCGGAGATAAATATACAAGGCGACTTTTCACTGGCTATCCAGCTGTTTTTCAGTTCATCCAGCGTGCGGTTCTGCTTGTTTTTCGGTTCCAGAGAAAATTCGTCATAAGGTTCATAGGTGTATGAATCCACCTTATTGAATATGACATAGACAGGTTTGTCGCTTGCTCCTATATCGGAGAGCGTCTTTTCCACGATTTTCATCTGTTCTTCGAAATCCGGTGCGCATATATCCACTACCTGAAGAAGAATGTCAGCTTCTCTTACTTCGTCCAGTGTACTTTTAAATGCTTCTATGAGCTGCGTAGGCAGTTTACGGATAAATCCTACCGTGTCGCTCAGCAGAAAAGGCACGTTTTCTATCACCACCTTCCTTACGGTAGTGTCCAGAGTGGCGAATAGTTTATTCTCGGCGAATACGTCTGATTTGGCAAGGACATTCATAAGGGTGGATTTACCTACGTTAGTGTATCCTACGAGGGCTAAACGTACCATATTACCGCGATTACCGCGTTGAGTGGCCATCTGCTTATCCACCTTTTTTAATTGTTCTTTAAGGCGTGTTATTTTCTCTTTGACTATTCTTCGGTCGACTTCTATCTGAGTTTCTCCCATACCGCCTCGTGTACCTCGTCCTCCGCGCTGTCTCTCCAAGTGTGTCCACATACCTGCCAGTCGCGGCAGCATATAGTTATATCTGGCCAATTCCACCTGCATTTTCGCATAGGAAGTCTTGGCTCTTTGGGCAAATATTTCAAGAATGAGACTTGTTCTGTCTATTACTGCAGAACATTTTATGATTTTTTCAACATTTCTCTGCTGCATTCCTGTGAGTTCATCATCGAATATGACGAAGTTGATATTGTTTTCCTCACAGTATTGAGCTATTTCTTCAAGTTTTCCACTTCTTATGTAGGTCGCGTTATCGGGTTTTTCAAGTCTCTGTACGAATTTTTTATCTCCTTTTACTCCGGCTGTTTCGGCCAGGAATTGGAGTTCGTCAAGGTATTCTCCGACTTTTCTTTCATCGTCCTCAGGGCGTATTATGCCCACAAATACTGCTGTTTCAAGTAGTTCTTCTTGCATATTTTTTCTGCTACTAAAAAAGCCCATCCGACAAAGGACGGGCTTTTCTATTATTAATAGTACGGAACTATCTCAATTGGAAGATAACAGGAAGAGAGTAGGATACGTTCACCGCACGGTCTCTCTGCTTACCAGGAGTCCATTTAGGTGATGAAGATACGACTCTCACGGCCTCTTTATCAAGTGCAGGGTCAAGGCTACGTGTTACTCTTACATTTGCAACAGAACCGTCAGCCTTAATGGTGAATGAAATCATTACACGTCCCTGAACGCCATTTTCCTTAGCTATCTCAGGATAAACAAGCTTGGAGGCTACCCATTTAGAGAATGCATTAGCGTCGCCACCCTTGAAACTTGGTCTTTGCTCCACGAATACGTAAGGTATTTCCTCCTCTTCGATAACTTCCTCTTCCGGACCTTCGATATAGTCCTTAATTTCTATGACGAGGTCATCGTTATCGTCAAGATTAAGAATGTTATCCTCCACTTCGATGTCATCGTCAATGATGTCGATCTGGTCTGAAAGTACAGGAACTTTAGCAGTCTCTGGTGGTGGAGGTGGAGCTTCCTGAGTTACAGGAATGTTCTCTTCTTCAATTGTCTGTACTGGACCTGCATCAAGAACAGCTGCTTGCTTTTCCGTTGTCTTCCAGTCAAAAGCTACGAATGTAAGTGCCAAAGCAATTACAAGACCTATCTCCACGAAAAGCAGTCTTTTACTTTCGAGGTTAGCTTCTTCTGTTTTTTTTACTTCCATATCTGTATTTTATATTTTTTCGAATTGACCTCAAAGATATGAATTTTTATTTTTTATTCCAATACTATTGTTTCTTTGATGTCCTATTGTTTATTGCGATGTCAAAGTATGTGGATGTCTCCTGAAGAAAGGGAGGCTCTCAGAAATGTCGATGTTTTTGAAAAAGAGGGATTTGTGCCGGCTGAAACCGTGCTCTCGAAAGAAGTGGGGGCGCTCAGTTCCGTGGTAGTGTAACAACTTTATTAGTAAGAGTGTTGTTACTAATAAAATTATTACATATATTTGCTCCGACTAATCAATGAATTATGGCGGAGAAACCTTTTACATTCGGCGTAGCCACGACTGGAGACAATTTTACTGATAGAGAACAGGAAACTGAACGGCTTCTTGCCAATTTCCGTTGCGGGGTGAACACCATTCTGATTTCCCCGCGCCGCTGGGGGAAGACTTCGCTGGTCAAGAAAGTCTGCGGGCTCGCCGAATCGGACAAGCTGAAGATTGTCTTTATGGACATCTTTTCATGCCGCTCGGAAAAGGACTTTTACGATATGTTTGCGGAATCCGTGTTGAAACAGACCTCTTCAAAATGGGAGGAATGGGTCGAGAACGCCAAGATTTTCCTGTCACGCATCAGCCCCAGAATATCTATGGGGGCCGACCCGATGACGGACTTCTCGATTTCGCTTGAACTGAACGACAGAAGAGACGATGTCGAGGAAATTCTGCAACTTCCGGAGAAGATAGCTCGAAAGAAGGAAGTCAGCATAGTCGTATGCATCGACGAGTTTCAGCAAATCGCCGACTTTGCCGATTCCAAGACCTTTCAGAAAAGGCTCAGGACAGTGTGGCAGCACCAGCAGTCTGTTTCATATTGCCTGTTCGGAAGCCGGAAACATCTGATGAATGAACTGTTCGAGAAAAGTAGCTTCCCGTTCTATAAATTCGGGGATTCGATATATCTGAAGAAGATACCGACGGCCGTGTGGGTCGAGTACATAAAGGAGAGGTTTGCATCGACTGGAAAGGAAATATCCCGGGAACTTTCGGAAAAGATATGTATGACGGTCAATAATCATTCGTCCTATGTGCAGCAGCTGTCGTGGCTGACCTGGATTCATACGGACGGCATGGCGACGGACACAGCCTTTGAAGATGCCTGTCAGGATCTCATTGACCAGAACACTCCGCTGTTTGAAAAACAGACGGAAAACCTCACGGCGTATCAGATGAATTTTCTCCGTGCAATCGTTTCCGGAATCCACGATGAATTTTCGACCAAGGAGGTCATCAGAAAATATGACCTGGGTTCTTCGGCGAATGTAAGCACAGTGCGGCGTTCTCTCATAAAACGGGAACTGATCGATGTCGAGGAGCGAAAAGTAATCATCCCTGACCCGGTTCTGGAAATATGGCTCCGGCGGGAGTTCTTCGGAAAGTGACTGCCTCGTAGCCAATGCTCCTCAACAAAATTCGTCCGCAATGTTTTTCCTAAAATAGTCATCAATCTTTACTTTGTTGTCATTACCCAGATGTTTTCAGTGGCACACGCGTAGATTTACCATAATGTACTAGTTCTCCAGGTCTTCGTCGGTGATATGAAATTCGTAATTAACAGTATAAACTGTATTGGATGTCCTATTGTTTATAGCGAGGTCAAAGTATGTTGAATAAAGACGATTTTTACTTATCGTAAATTCGTAATCCTGTAAATTAAAAAATTGTTTTCCTTCGGAGTCTTTATCATCATATATCCATTTACGCAGCAGTATATTATCTGGAACGGAATATATTTCTAAGATTGGCTTATAGTAGTAAAAAAAATCATCTATTTTTATTTCGTTTTTACTTGAAAAGTAATCCAATTCCTTAGTTGAACTTAAATGTATTTTTTGATCTGGTGCGAGGTATGCGTAGTGATCATCATAAAGGTGTATATCTATTTGCTGATGTGATGCATTTTTAATATATAGTTCTCCTCTATATGAGAGGTTGTCATCATTGTAGTATAGTGCACATTCCTGACATAAAATAGCGACAAAGAGAATATGTAATAAAGAAAAATGTTTCATTGAAGGTCTTCTTTATAGATCGTTATCGAATAATTGTATTGAAAGGATTCACCACGCCATTCCGCGTCATAAATTTTTTCTTCTTGGATATAATCTGACAGCCGAAAAAGTTGTTTACCTGAACTATTTCTTTCTTCGTATGTCCATTCTTTGGATAATGTCATCTGATTATCTTTTATCGTCCAAAAGGAAATTTTATTTGTTTGAAGAAATATTTGTTCAATATTAATATCTTCTACATTAGGAGAAAGGCATTGGTTGGAAGCCAGTATAATGGACTCTTCATTTTTTATTGTTATATAGAAAATATCATTTTTGAATATTTCTATGTCATATCCTGTTTCGTTATCAACCATCAGAAAAACGAAATATCGAGTTGTTCCAGAACAGGCGGAAAATAGCAGTAATGCTACCAATAAAAATAATTTTCTCATAATAAAGAATATCTCATTGTACATCTGTTGAATATAAAAATATTTCATAACAATATGTTATCGGGATAAAACTTCCTCCATAATCTGAAATCGTGTAGTTCATATTATAGTCAGATAATCGAAATAGTTGTTTTTCTTGTTCGTTTCGTCTCTCATAGGTCCATCCATTCTTTAAGAAATGCAAATTCATCTGAATTTATTTTCCATAAAGAGATTGCTCTTGTATCGTTAATGACATCATCTATAGTAAGACCTTCAGCATTAGCACGACAGCTACCATAAAATAATTGGCAAGCACCGTTATTAGTTACTATTTTATACGGTTTTGTGCCCTTAAAAATTTCTATGTCGTATCCTGTTTGATTTATTAGGACAAAGCTAGCACTGTATTGTACTTCCTTTTTGCAGGCAGAAAGAAGGAATATTAGGAATAAGAGTAATATTTTTTTCATTCTTCTGGTGATAATATTTCTTTTAAAGACTCTTGAGATGCAGGATAGTTTGATAACGAAATAAGGCAGATGATAGGAATAGTAGGTTTCATAATAATGTAGTATTTAGTGGTTTTGATTGAAAGTCTGGCTCCTCGCAGTCAAAGATATAAAATTTTTATCATCCTTTCTTAGAATAGTTGTAAATTTGGGGGCTTTATTACGTAGGGTATGATTAGGTATTATAAAGAAGACTGTAAATTTGAATTTAAAGGCAAAGTCTTAAATAATAGTTGGCTTAAAATGGTGGCCGAAAGCGAGATAAGGCGAATTGGTGACATTAATATCATTTTCTGTTCGGATAATTATATTCTCGATGTCAATATGCGCTATCTTCAGCACGATTATTTTACAGACATTATCACCTTTGATTATTGTGAAGGGAAAGTGCTAAGCGGTGATTTATTTATAAGTATTGACAGCGTAAGGGATAATTCTCAGTTTTACGGTACCGAATTTAATGAGGAACTTAACCGGGTAATGGTGCATGGCATTCTTCATCTTATAGGATATGATGATCATACAGAAAAGGATATAGCCATGATGCGTTATAAAGAGAATTATTATCTCGATATTAGAAAGAAATTAGTATAGGGGATAGAGAAATGCTTTCGCAGTATGATGTCATAGTAGTCGGAGGAGGGCACGCCGGTTGTGAAGCCGCGATGGCTTCCTCAGGTCTTGGATGCAAGACGCTCTTGATTTCTATGGACACTCTTTCTTTTGCGAAGATGTCTTGTAACCCCGCAGTGGGTGGAATTGCCAAGGGGCAGATTGTTCGTGAGATAGACGCCCTCGGAGGATACACTGGGATAGTAACAGATAGCGTTACTCTCCAATTCCGTATGCTTAACCGTTCTAAGGGGCCGGCAATGTGGAGTCCTCGCGCTCAATGTGATAAAATAGAGTTTTCGAGACGATGGAAAGAAATACTGTTAAGTAATTCATTGTTAGATATTTACGAAGATATTGCGGAATCTTTCCTCGTTGAGAATCGAAAATTTCGCGGCGTACGTACTAAATCAGGGCAAATTTTTAAATCTAAAGCCGTTGTTCTTACCGCGGGAACTTTCCTCGGAGGAAAATTATTTATCGGCAGGCAGCAGCTTACAGGTGGTCGAATAGGGGAGAGCGCTTGTTTCGGATTAACGGAGCAGCTTAAGTCTTTAGGCATACGTACTGACAGAATGAAGACAGGCACTCCGCCTCGTATAGACATTACTTCTGTTCATACAGAAAATCTTGATCTTCAATATGGGGATTCTTCTCCTTGTCGCTTTTCTTTTTCCGATACTCTTTCTAAAGCGCAGAGGGATTCGTCAAAGCAGATGCCTTGCTATATTCTTCATACAAATGAAGAGGTCCACGACATTTTAAGGAGTGGGTTCGGAGATTCTCCTTTATTTACGGGTCTGATTCATGGCAGAGGGCCGAGATATTGTCCAAGTATAGAGGATAAATTAAGGGTTTTTCCGGATAAAACTGAGCACCAATTATTTTTGGAGCCGGAAGGTTCGAGGACTAATGAATATTATCTGCAAGGATTTTCTTCTTCTCTGCCTTTGAATATACAACTTTCGGCCCTTCATAAGATTCCAGGAATGGAAGATGCTCGAATTTTCCGTCCTGCGTATGCCGTGGAATATGATTTTTTTGATCCTACTCAGCTTCGTAGTTCGTTGGAATTAAAGGAGTTTGACGGTCTTTTTATGGCCGGACAGATTAATGGTACTACAGGATACGAAGAGGCTGCTGCTCAGGGACTTATGGCTGGAATTAATGCTGCCTTAAAGGTCAAGGGTAAAGAGCCTTTTGTCTTAAAGCGAGATGAAGCTTATATAGGCGTTCTTATCGATGATCTTATCACTAAGGGCGTAGATGAGCCGTATCGTATGTTTACCTCCAGAGCAGAGTACAGAATTCTTCTTAGGCAGGACAATGCGGACCAGAGGCTTACTCCTCTCTCTTATGAAATCGGTCTTTGTTCAAAAGAGAGATACGAATCTGTTCTTAACAAATATGCCAATATCGCAGAGCTTGTCGATTACTTATCTTCACATAATATTAAGGTCGCAGACGCAAATGGTATTTTAGACTCTAAAGGTTCAAGCACCATTACAGAATCCAAAAAGATGTCTGATCTTATAACACGGCCGGAGTTGTGTGTGGATGATTTTATTTCTTTTGTTCCACGTGGAACAAAGTATAATGATCTTGAAAAAGAGTCTGCGGACATCTCTATCAAATATAAAAGCTATATTGATAGGGAAAGAATGCAGGCAGACAAAATTAAACATTTAGAGAATTTGAAAATCCCGAATGATTTTGATTTCTCTCGGATTAATTCGCTCAGTATAGAATGCCGTCAAAAACTCCAGCGATATAAGCCGGAGACTATAGCTCAGGCATCGAGAATTTCTGGCGTATCTCCTTCGGATATATCTGCTTTATTGGTCTTTTTCGGTCGTTAGTGTGCGGTAAAAATTAGTTAGTTTAGGTTTTGATTATATATTTAGTTTTTGAAGAAGTTTGCTGTAGCTATTGAAAATAAATTTTAGAAACTGTTTTGAAATGGTTGCTGAATTTGTTAATAAATTTCGTGGTAGTTTCAATTTTTAGCAGAGAGCTCGTAGCTGGGGTTTCGTAATCGATGTCAAAAATAAATAAGGCGGAAAAACGGTAGGTGTAGGAAGAGAGATAAATTAGGAAATTAGATAATTTATATAATAGATTTTAGTATGGTAGATTATATTTCAGGTAGTATAGCGGAGTTAACTCCTACGCAGGTCGTCATAGATAATCAGGGAATTGGATATTCGATAGAAATATCTCTTCAGACATATTCTGCGCTTGAAGGCAAGACGGAGGGTAAAATTTATATTTATCATCATATTCAGAGCAGTTCTGATACTGAGTTATTCTATGGCTTTTTCTCTAAGGATGAGAGGTCTTTGTTTGAACTTTTAATAAGCGTTTCTGGTGTAGGCGTAAACACGGCGAGGGTAATATTGTCTTCTTTTACTACGGACGAGCTTCGTAACGCTATTATCTCGGAAAATATTAATGCCATAAAAAGCGTTAAAGGAATTGGCCTTAAAACTGCTCAAAGGATGATATTAGAGTTAAAGGACAAGGTTGTTAAGGGAGAAGGCTCTGCCGTTGATGTTTTGTCGGTTTCTAATAGAAATGCCGTAACTGATGAGGCCGTTTCTGCTCTTCTTATGTTAGGTTTTGCAAAGCCAAATGTAGTAAAAGCGGTAAAACAAATACTTGCTTCTAAGCCTGATATTAAGGTAGAGGAATTGATTAGGGCTGCGCTGCAAATTTTGTAATTGTTCCACGTGGAACATAGGTGATTATATGAAAACTAAGGATTTAAGAGAATATTTTCCTGGTCTGAACCAAAAATGCTATGGGAAGGACCTCGTTTATCTTGATAACGCGGCGACGTCTCAGCGTTGTCGAGGGGCCATAGAACTCCTGGAGGATTTGTCTTATAATCATAATGCGAATATTCATCGTTCAGTATATAAGCTTGCCTCGGAGGCCACATCGGTATATGAACAAACGAGAGATTATGTAAGGGAGTATATAAATGCGGCACGCAGAGAGGAAATCATTTTTACTTCTGGCGTTACTTTTTCCATTAATATGGTAGCGCACACGTTTGGAGAGGTGTTTATAGATGAAGGCGACAATGTTATCGTAGGGGAGTCTGAACATCATTCCAATATAGTTCCTTGGCAGTTACTTGCTCTTCGAAAGAAGATGAATATTAAAGTTCTGCCAGTTACTAAAGAGGGATATTTGGATGTAGAGAAACTTCCAACGCTTATCGACGAGAGGACTAAACTTGTGTGTGTGGCTCAAATCTCAAATGTGCTGGGTGTCGTAAATTCTATAGAAAAGATAGTGGAGATAGCGCACGAAAAGGGAGTTAAGGTTCTCGTAGATGGGGCACAGGGCGCTGTTCATCTTAGTGTGGATGTCCAGAAAATAGACTGTGATTTTTATGCTTTTTCCGGGCATAAACTTTTCGCTTCCACGGGGACGGGAATACTATACGCAAAAAAAGAAATTCTTGAAGAGATTCCTCCTTTTCTGGGTGGGGGAGAGATGATAGGGACGGTCTCATTTTCCGGAACTACTTACGCGGATCTTCCTTACAAGTTTGAAGCGGGGACACCTAATTTTAATACCATACCTACTCTTAAACCTGCTCTGGAACTGTTGGGAGATGTTCTTGAAGATGGTGAATTACAGAAAGAAGCGGAAAGTGTCAAGACTTATGTTTATGATAAATTGGTCTCAGATAACCGAATCGTGCTTTCCGGATGCCCGAAGAAAATAGAAGATAAAATTCCACTTTTCAGTTTCTGGGTAAAAGGCGTTCATCACGAGGATTTGGCTTTGGTTATGGATAAGATGGGCGTGGCTCTTCGTTCCGGGCACATGTGTGCAGAACCATTGATGTCCAGAATAGGAAGTACAGGTGTCGTCAGGGCATCGTTTGCGGCCTATAACACCTTACAGGAAGCGGAGTATTTTATAGAATGTTTAAATAGGGCAATTGATATATTATCTTAGCAGTTATGACTTTAGAAGAAGCAAAACAGAGCGTGGTCGATGATTTCTCGATTTATGACGAATGGCTTGACAAGTATGAGTATATAATAGAACTTGGGAAAAAACTTGAGTCTTTCCCTGAGAGTAAAAAAACAGATGATAGACTTATAAAAGGCTGTCAATCAAGAGTTTGGCTTGATTGTGAAGTGCGCAATGGCTGTCTTTACTTTACGGCAGACAGTGATGCTATAATAACAAAGGGAATAATTTCGCTTTTAATCGGAGTGTATTCCGGAAGAAAAGCGGAGGAAATAGCAGGCGATGATTTTTCCTTTCTTGAGCAGATTGGCTTAAAGGAAAATCTATCTCCTACGCGGTCCAATGGCTTGGCTTCGATGGTGGAGGCCATCAAGACTATGGCGGAAACAGAAATAGAAAGCAGGAAAACAGAAAACTTGCAAAACTAAACGGATTTTAGAGATGTCAGACAGTGTTCTTTCGGCGGAGGATGTCAAGGAACTTTCGCCTTTATATGATGCGGTGGTATTAGCTCTCAAACAGGTATATGACCCGGAGATACCAGTTAATATTTACGACTTAGGCCTTATTTACGAGTTGAATATCAATAAGGACCACGAAGTGCACATCGTAATGACTTTCACTGCGCCTAATTGTCCTATGTCAGATGAGGTGATGGCGGAGGTCAAGCATACTGTGGAACAGACTCCGGGAATCAAGTCTTGTGATATAGAATTGGTATTTGAACCGGCGTGGGACCAAAGTCTTCTTTCGGACGAGGCTAAATTAGCTCTCGGGATGGACGTTGATTTGGATGATGAAAAATAGGACGATGTATCTTTCAATAGGCTCTAACCTTTGCGATAGAAGTGCGAATATCTTATTGGCTATAAAAAAGTTAGAGGAGTATTTAGGACCACGCGAGAAACTGTCATCCTTTATGGAAACTCCTTCTTGGGGGTTTGACGGGGCAGATTTTTTGAACGTGGCGGTTTCTTTCACTACTTCTCTCGGGGCGGAGGAGATATTAAAGATATGTAAGGACGTGGAAAGGCAGATGGGCCGAGACTGTGAAGGCGAAGAACTGGATGAAAATGGAAAGAGAATATATCACGACCGCATTATAGACATAGATATAATACTTCTAGGAGAAGAAAAAATAGACACGCCGACCTTAAAAATTCCACATCCTCGTATGTGGGAGCGTGATTTTGTAATAAAACCGTTGAAAGAGATTTTTGATGGCGAATTAATGAGGGGAAATGATTAAATTTGCTTGCCAAAATTGGCAGGGAGAAAAAGAAAAATTTGATAAAATAAAACACAGATAATATGACGCAGGATGAATTGTTTAAGGTACTTGTAGCGCATTGTAAAGAGTACGGATTTATTTTCCCATCAAGTGAGATATATGACGGACTTGCAGCTGTTTATGATTACGGGCAGATGGGAGTGGAATTAAAAAACAATATTAAGCAGTACTGGTGGAAGGCTATGACCCGCCTTAACGAGAATATCGTGGGTATAGATTCCTGTATATTCATGCATCCGCGCATCTGGGAGGCTTCAGGGCACGTAGGAGCATTCAATGACCCTCTTATTGATAATAAGGATTCTAAGAAGCGCTACCGAGCCGATGTTCTTATCGAGGATCACCTGGCCAAGATAGAGGAGAAGATTAACAAGGAAGTTGAGAAAGGCCGTAAGAAATTCGGCGACACTTTCGATGAGGCACAGTTCCGTGCTACTAATCCTAATGTTCTTCGTGAACAGAAGAAATATGACGAGATTCACGAGCGTTATGTTAAGGCAGAGAATGCGAATGACCTTCAGGAATATAGGCAGATTATCATAGATTGTGGTATCGTTTGTCCTATAAGCGGCACGGCTAACTGGACAGAGGTACGCCAGTTTAACCTGATGTTCAAAACGAGCATGGGAAGTACCGCAGACAGTAATAACATCATTTATCTCCGTCCGGAGACGGCGCAGGGCATCTTCGTAAACTATCTTAATGTTCAGAAGACAGGACGTATGAAGATTCCGTTCGGTATCGCTCAGATAGGAAAAGCTTTCAGAAATGAGATTGTGGCCCGTCAGTTCATTTTCCGTATGAGAGAGTTCGAGCAGATGGAGATGCAGTTCTTCATAAAGCCGGGTACGGAGCTTGATTGGTTTGCAAAATGGAAAGAAAATCGTATGAAATGGCATGTTAATCTGGGCATGGGAGCAGAAAATTACCGTTTCCACGACCATGAGAAGCTTGCTCATTATGCCAATGCTGCTACGGACATCGAGTTCAACTTCCCATTTGGATTTAAGGAACTCGAAGGAATACATAGTAGAACCGATTTTGACCTTGGCAATCATCAGAAGTTCTCTGGTAAGAAGATACAGTACTTCGATTCGGAGACTAATGAAAACTATACTCCGTATGTCGTAGAGACATCTATTGGAGTGGACCGTATGGTACTTGCCGTTCTAAGTCATTCATATAAAGAGGAGACCTTGGATAACGGAGAGAAGAGAGTCGTTCTCGGCATTCCTGCCGCTCTCGCTCCGGTAAAGGCAGCCGTACTTCCGCTTGTAAAGAAAGACGGTCTTCCTGAACTTGCACAGCTGATTATGGATGACCTTAAGTATGACTTCAACTGTCAGTACGAGGAGAAAGATTCTATAGGAAAAAGATACCGTCGTCAGGATGCCATAGGCACTCCGTTCTGTATCACAGTAGATCATCAGTCTCTTGAAGATCATTGTGTTACACTGCGCGACCGTGATACTATGCTTCAGGAGAGAGTTCCTATCGAAAAGCTTCGCTCCATTATCGATGAGAAGGTTAATATGAATCTTTTACTGAGGAAACTTTAATGGCGTCATCCCCGACTTTTTCTTCGCTTGGCAAGCAGGAGGCCATAAGGCTGCTCTATGAAGGGAGCGGCTTTAAGCCTTTCGAAGAGCCCGTACAGTTCAAGGCCAGGACACGGTCCTATATCACACTTGCGCAGAAGTCATTTCTCGAAGGGATAGACTTCGACCTCATGTATTTTCCTCTAAAGCATTTGGGGTATAAATGCGTATTGGCATGCAGCGCGGAACTGCTCTCCAAGATGTCTCATCCTTGCAGTTTAAGCGTTTCGCTTGGAGTCTCCGCTAAGCTTGATTATGAACAGATTAGAGAGCTTTGGCAGGGGGTGGTCGCAGCGGCGAAGGAGTTTGGCTATCAAAGTCTGGGACTGGATATACAGCCGTCAAAAAATGGGCTTTCTATAGCAGTAAGCGCTTCGGGAGAGACTTCGGAACTTATCTATAAACGGAGAAGTCAGGCGCATAGTAAGGACCTTATCTGCGTGTCAGGACCTTTGGGGGCGGCTTTTTTAGGCCAATCTCTTCTCGAAAGCGAGAAAAAACATTTTGAGAACGGGGCTGTCAAGTCGGAAATGCTTGAAAAGTACAAGATGCAGGTGGGGGCATATCTTCGTCCCGAACTTAATGCTCATGTAGTCAATGACCTCGAAACGGCAGAGATATATCCTTCGTTCGGTTATGTCGTGTCCAAGGGTCTTTCGGACGCGGTTTTAAGATTGTCAAGAGACAGCGGTCTGGGCGTTAAGATATATTCGCAGGTTATACCTTTCGAGGGTAATTCTTTCGCACTCGGTTCCGAACTTAACATAGATCCCATATCTGCCGCGATGAACGGCGGGGACGACTATAAACTTCTATTTACTATCCCTATTCTGTCTTTGGAGAAATTCAGGGCGGATTTTCAAACATTCGATATCATAGGACATCTGGCGCAGAAGGAAGTGGGTACTGTATTGCTTACTCCTGAGGGCGTAGAGATGCCGATAAGCGCACAAGGCTGGTAAACAGATATATGTCATTCGTTCACCTTCACCTTCATACGCAGTATTCTATTCTTGATGGTCTGACTAACATCAAGAAACTTTTCGCACGTGCCAGAGAACTCGGGATGCCGGCCGTGGCCATTACGGATCACGGTAACATGTATGGTGTTCCGGAATTTTTCAAAGTTGCTGATGATAAGGCCAATAAAAATCCCGACGGGTCGTATAAAGTAAAACCTATAATAGGATGTGAGGTCTATGTAACGCAGCATTTTGACCATAAGGAGCGCAAAAAAGGCTATTATCATCTTATTCTATTGGCCAAGAATTATGAAGGCTATAAGAATCTAATGAAGATAGTCTCCACCGGACATGTGGAAGGGTTTTATTATAAGCCGAGAGTAAGTCATGAGGTGATTGAAAAATATCACGAGAATCTTATCTGCTCATCGGCTTGTCTGGCCGGGGAGATAGCAAAGGATATAGTGGCAGGGGACATGGATGCTGCCAGGGAGGCTATAAATTGGCATAAAAATCTTTTTGGTGAGGACTATTATCTGGAGGTGATGCTCCATAAGACAGAGGTTAAAGACCAAAGTCCGGATGTATATTATGAGCAGAAAAAGGTCGCCGAAGGGGTATTTCAACTTGCCCAGGAGACAGGGGTTAAGGTCATAGCTACCAACGACGTGCATTTCTTGCGCAAGGAGGACGGTCCGGTGCACGACAGGTTGATTTGCCTTACGACTAATGCCAATATAGACGATAAGAACCGTCTTCGCTATACGCAGCAGGAGTATCTGAAAAGTCGCGAAGAGATGGAAGCTCTGTTCCCGGACCATCCGGAAGCGCTTGACAATACTCTGGAGGTAGCGGATAAAATAGAGACTTATAAAATCACCAGAGAGCCTATACTTCCGAAGTTCACGATAGATCCGCTTTTCCTAAAAAACATAGATGAACACCTTGAAAAATATAAGGATATAATAGAGGCCGGCCACAAGGAGGGTAGAGGTCAGGAGTTTTTCAATTCCGTGGCTTACTTGTGTCATCTTACCTACGAGGGCGCCAAAAAACGGTATGGAAGCGAATTGACTCCGGAGCAGAGCGCGAGAATAGAATTCGAACTTAAAACCATATCGAAGATGGGCTTCCCGGACTATTTCCTTATAGTTCAGGACTATATCGCCGCTAATAGAAAGATGGGATATATGGTTGGCCCGGGACGTGGTTCTGCCGCCGGCTCTGTCGTGGCGTATTGTCTGTGGATTACTAATCTGGATCCTATCAAGTATCAGCTCCTTTTCGAAAGATTCCTTAATCCGGACCGTGTGAATATGCCGGATATTGACGTGGATTTTGAAAATTTGACGGCAGCGCACGAATATGTAGAGAAAACTTATGGTTCGTCCCACGTGTCGCGCGTGATAACTTTCGGTACTATGGCCGCCAAAAGCGCCATAAAGGATGTGGCCAGGATAAGCGGTGTGTCCATAGAAGAAAGTACACGTCTTTCGAATATGGTTCCTGACCGTCTGTCGGAAAAGAAAGAGAAGGAGTATCCATATAATCCGGAGTTCGATGATCTGAAGCCTGGGTTTAAGGTTGTGGAGAAGGAGGTAGATGGCGTGATGCGTACTTTCCAGGTAGGAAAGGAAGATGTGGACGTGAAGATTACCCTTGAGAACTGTTATAGGCTGGTTCCCGAGTTTAAGAATGAACTCGAGAACGGAAGCGAACTTAATAAGGAGGTTCTTAAGTATGCGCGTGAGTTGGATGGTTGCGTCCGTCAGGTAGGGCAGCATGCCTGCGCCACTATCATTGGCCCGTCTGTTCTTACTGAAAATATGCCTATATGTCTGTCCAAGGATAAGGAGACGGGGCTGGATGTGTGGACATCGCAGTACGACGGGCATTATATAGAGTCCGTGGGTATGCTCAAGATGGACTTTTTGGGGCTTAACACGCTGTCCATCATACACGAGACACTGGATAACATTAAGAACAGGTATGGTCTGGACATCGACATAGAAGCTATCCCTATAGACGATAAGGCCACTTATGACCTATACGGACGCGGAGATACTACGGCGGTGTTCCAGTTCGAATCTGCCGGCATGAAAAACTATCTTCAGAAGCTTCATCCAGAGCGTTTCGAGGACCTTATAGCGATGAACGCCCTTTATCGTCCGGGACCTATGGACTACATTCCGGATTTTATAGACAGAAAACAGGGTATAAAGCCTATAGAATACGATCTTCCTGATATGGAAGAGTATCTGCACGACACCTATGGTATTACGGTCTATCAAGAGCAGGTGATGTTGCTTTCGCAGAAATTGGCAGGATTCACGAAAGGACAGGCTGACACCCTGCGAAAGGCCATGGGTAAGAAGCTGATAGATACCCTTATGTCGCTCAAGGACAAATTTATGGCTGGAGGAGCGGCAAATGGGCATCCGGATAAGGTCTTGAATAAGATATGGAAAGACTGGGAAAAATTTGCACAATACGCGTTCAATAAGAGTCACGCCACCTGTTATGCGTGGGTAAGTTATCAGACGGGTTGGCTCAAATGCCACTATACGGCAGAGTTTTTCGCGGCCAACCTTTCCTGCAATCTCTCCAAGATGGATGAGATAAAGAAGATAATGGCGGATTGCAAACTCCATAAGATAGCCGTTCTTAATCCGGATATTAACGAGTCGAGCAACACTTTCACGGTGAACAAGAAAGGAGAAATCCGTTTTGGGTTCGGTGGCGTCAAGGGATTCGGTTCCAACATAACGGACGCCATCATAAAGATACGGAAAAACGGCCCGTTCGCGGATGTATGGGACTTCGTGGAGAGAATGGCCGAATATAGCGTCAAGGAGGCTAAAAACGGCGTTTCTTTGAACCGTAAGTCTATGGAAGCTCTCATCTATTCCGGTGCGTTTGATTCTTTCGGATATAGGAGGGGCCAATTCTTCTCTCCTTGCCAAAACGGTAATCTATTCATAGAAGAATTGCTCGTTTATTATGAACGGTTTAAGAATGACCTTACGGATAACAGTGTCTCGCTGTTTGAAGATGTGGAGGAACTTAAACCTGTGCGTCCTAAGATGCCGGAACTTCTATGTGAGGAGAATATGGACGAGCTTCTTTTAATGGAGAAGAACTTGGTAGGGATGTATCTCTCGTCTCATCCGCTGGATAAGTACGATTTTGAACTTCGTAATTTTACGACCTGCGAAGTCGTTGACCTTCAGAAGAATGTAGAAGAATGTACTGCTGCGCAGACGGGACGCCGGATTTCTTTGGGCGGTGTGGTAAGCTCCGTGTCGAACAGCACGAGCAGTAATGGAAATCCTGTCTTGAAAGTAACGGTGGAGGATTTTTCCGGGCACACCGAACTTCCTTTCTATGGTAAGGTCGTGGATGACTTTAAAGGGAAACTTACTGAAAAGTCGGACGTCTTCATCATTGGGGACATCAAGGCGGGTTTTGTCCCGAAGGATAGTAATGCCAAGCCTATATATAAATTTGTGGTCAAGGATGTTATAGCTCTCGGCAATGTAACGGAAAAATACCTTAAAGCTGTAAAAATTGAAATCCGTTCGGAGCAGCTGTCCGAAGGGTTCAGGGATGCTCTCGTCAAACTCCTTAAGTCCAATAAAGGCAAAACTTCGTTAAGCGTTATTCTTAGAGATAAAAAATCGGGGTGGTCCGTAGAACTTATGTCTAAAAAATATAAGGTCAGGGTCAATTCGGATTTTATCTATGCCCTCTCGCAGATGGGCCTTCCGTATATCTTGGAGAAGACAGGGTTGTAAAAATTGCGGAACTTTTCCGGCAACTTTTTGAAATAATTGCGGAGTTTTCTCCGCAATTATTGTATATTCGCGGTAAATAAAATTCATAATTCACATGCAGACACTTTACGAGCAATTTTATCAGCTTTTAGAATTGACGCCAATGGATTTCTTTCGGTCGCAGCACGATATTATTAATTGGAATGTACGTATTCTTGGTATATTAGGACAGAAAGGTGTTGGTAAATCCACACTTATTCTTCAGCATATCAAAAGAATAGGGAAAAAAGACGAGTCTCTTTATGTGGTGGCCGATGACATCTATTTTAGTGTCCACACGCTTTTTGATACTGCCAAGGAATTTTTTGCAAGAGGTGGCAAATATCTTTATATCGACGAGATCCATAAATATGAGAATTGGAGCAGGGAAATTAAAAATATTTATGATGGTTTGCCTCTACTGCACGTTGTATATTCTGGCAGTTCTATGCTTGATCTCAAAGAGGGAGGAGCGGATCTTAGTCGTCGTGTGATAGAATACCATATACCTGTCTGGTCTTTTCGTGAATATCTTAATCTACGAAATGGATGGTCTTTAAAGAGTGCCAATTTAGATGAAATCTTGAAAGGAAGTGTAGATTTTCCTTATGGAGAATATCGCCCGCGGTTTTATTTTGAAGAGTATATGAAAAAGGGATGTTATCCTTTTTGTCAAGAGCCTGAATTTGAGACGCGTCTGCGACAAATTATAAATACGACAGTGGAAGTGGATATTCCAAAATATGCAAAGATGACCATTGCTGCCACCGGAAAACTCAAGAAATTCATGTATTATATTTCAAGGAGTGTTCCTGTTACTATCAATTTTTCAAATATGGCCAGAGATTTGGAACTTGACCGTGACGAGTTGCCGAAGTATTTGGAATATTTGGAGAAAGCTGAACTTGTCTCTGTTCTTCGCGCAAAGGCAAATGGCGACGCCATTTTGAGAAAGATGGATAAAGTTTATTTGCAGAATCCTAATATAGCTTATGTCCTTTCCGGAGAAAAGTCTGAGACCGGAAATGCCAGGGAATCCATTTTTTATTGCTGGACTAAGCAAAAGTATGAAACTTTGGAATCTCCAGTTTCGGATTTTGAAATAGAAGGTAAAACTTTTGAAGTAGGTGGTCGTAAAAAGGGAAAGAAACAGATTATATCGGTACAGAATGGATATGTGGTAAAGGACGATATAGAATATGTCTTTGATAATCAGATTCCATTGTGGATGTTTGGGTTTTTATATTAAAAAAGTCGACCTCATTGCGAGGCCGACTTTTTATTAAGTATTTAGTCTTTATTATTTCTTAACGTTAGCTTTCGCTGCGTTTTTCTTCGCTGCGTGAAGTGCGCAGTCCGCCATAATAGGAGTACCTATCATAATGGAAGCGTATGTTCCGATGCAGATACCCAAGCAGAGAGCTACTGAAAGACCTCTGATGGATTCACCACCCCAGATAGCTATGGCAAGCATAGGGAGGAGCGTACTGACAGAGGTGTTCACCGTACGGGTAAGAGTAGCATTGATAGCCTGATTAACCGTAGTCTTGAAGTCTGCATTAGGATGAAGCGAGAGGTTCTCACGGATACGATCGAAGATGACCACGTTATCGTTGATAGCATAACCGATAATCGTCAGAATAGCCGCGATGAAGGTCTGGTCAACATCAAGGTTGAATGGAAGAATTCCGGTAAACAATGAGAAGAAACCTATCACTATGATGGCTGTATGTGCCAGAGAAAGCACACCGCCAAGACCCCATGTCCAGCCTTTGAAACGCCAAGCGATGTAAGCGAAGATTACCAGCAGGGCGATAATCACGGAGATTATGGCGTTACGCTTGATGTCGTTAGCAATAGCTGCGCCCACCTTATCTGAACTTATGATACCGTTAGGATTTTCAAGCGTAGAGGTGAACTCGTCGAGGGTAAGGTCTTCTGCGAAGAAATCGTGGAGAGCGGTATAAAGCATACCCTCTATCTCCTTATCCACAGCCGTAGATTCATCCTCATATTTATATGAAGTGGTAATCTTCATCTGGCTGTCTCCACCGAACTGCTTAACTTCTACAGAAGCGTTCTTTACCGTCTCATCTGCTGCTGCGGCCGTGTTGAACACATCAAGAGTGGCGGTACGGATGTCCTCAGCTACTACAGGTTTATCAAAACGCACTACATAAGTACGGCCACCGGTGAAATCTACACCGTATGTGAAGCCCTTGAATGCGATGCTTCCTATAGAGATGAGAATGATGATACCGGATATTGTATAAGAATATTTGCGCGCTCCCAAGAAGTCAACATGAGTGTTCTTAAGGAAGTTAGCGGTAATCTTATTCTCGAATGTGATGTTTTTGCCCTTATTGATCTTGTCATCGAAGATGATGCGGGAGATGAAGATGGAAGTAATCACAGATGTGATGATACCGATGATAAGGGTGGTAGCGAAACCTTTGATAGGACCAGACCCGAACATTGCAAGTACGATACCTGTAAGCAAGGTGGTTACCTGACCGTCGATGATGGCTGAATATGCGTTCTTATAACCGTCTGCGACAGCTTTTCCGAGACCCTTACCGGCTTTCAATTCCTCCTTAATACGTTCATAGATAATCACATTCGCATCCACCGCCATACCGAGGGTCAATACGACACCGGCGATACCAGGAAGGGTAAGTGTGGCTCCGAATGCTGCGAGAGTACCGAATAGGAAGAGAACGTTAGTAAGAAGTGCGACGTCAGCTACTACACCGGCTCCACGATAGAAAAGAATCATGTATAGGAGCACCAGCAGGAACGCGATGACAAATGATATAAGTCCGGCACGTATTGACTCTGCACCGAGTGAAGGACCTACAACCTGTTCCTGAACGATAGTGGCAGGAGCAGGAAGTTTACCTGATTTAAGCACGTTAGTAAGGTCAGTAGCCTCCTCTATGTCGAAGTTACCGCTGATTTCTGAGTTACCGCCGGTAATCTCGGTGTTAACTACAGGATAAGAATATACGGTGCCGTCGAGTACGATGGCTATCTGTTTACCTATGTTATCTTTAGTGAGTCGTGCCCAAGTGTTAGCGCCTTCAGCGTTCATGGACATGGATACAGTAGGGTTACCGCCGTTTTGTGTGGCATAAGAGACGCGAGCGTCAGTTACTGCGCTACCGTCAAGAGGTGCTTTTCCGTCACGAGAAGAAGCCTTGATGGCTACAAGCTCGAACACATTGGAAGCGCCAAGTCCGCTTACAGGCTTAACCGACCACATAGGGCGGAATTCTGCAGGGAAGAGGTCTTTGGTACTCTTAAGATAAGCATTGACTTTAGCAGTGTCTGATGCATTGGCATAACCGATGCAGGCTCCTCTCTGGCTCTGAGATGGCTGAAGAACCGCGAACAGAGGGTTAGCTTTCTTATAAGCGTTGAACTCCGCATCTGAATTCTGTGCTTCGATTTCGCTTTCCACTACGCTCTTGGCTGAATTTGTGCTCTTCACATCTTCTGTTGTAGATGCCAATTCTGCAAGAGTATGGTTAGCTTCTGCAAGGAAAGGATAAATCTCGCTGTTCTCGAATGTGGTCCAGAATTCAAGTGATGCTGTGCCCTGAAGGAGTTTACGTACACGTTCAGGCTCTTTTACGCCAGGAAGCTCGACAAGGATACGTCCTGTGTTACCAAGTCTCTGGATAGAAGGAGAAACCACGCCGAAACGGTCGATACGGTTACGCAACACGTTGAATGAGTTAGCGATAGCTGCATCGGCATCTTCTCTGATGATGGAGATGACCTGTTCGTCCGTGCTTTCCGGCTTGATGCGGTCACGCATTTCATAGGTTCCGAAAATCTGAGAAAGTCTCTTGCCTCCGCTGACTTCCTTCCATGCCGACTCGAAAAGAGTGATGAAGTCGCCGTGTTCGGTAACTGTTCTTTCTTTAGCGAGAGCCATGGCTTTAAGGAATTCAGGGTCCTGATTATCTCCTGCCAGAGCTTTTACGAGGTCTTCAAGCTGAACCTGAAGCATAACGTTCATACCGCCCTTAAGGTCAAGACCGAGACTGATCTCTTTAGCCTTTACGTTCTTGTAGGTGAGTCCGAGAAAAATCTTCTCGGTAGAAATGGAGTCTGTGTACCATCTGTTTTCGAATTTTTTCACAGAGTCAAGAACATAAGCCTTGTCTGCTTCAGCGACTTTGCTGATATCGAAAGCATCTGCTTTAGCCTGAGCATAATTTTCAGCCTTCTTCTCTACGATGCCGGTAATGGCCGTAAATGAAAGCTGATAGATGCAGGCAAGTGCAAGTACGATGATAACAAATCTAATTGCGCCTTTACTTTGCATAGTATTATTGTTTTATAATTTAGAATCTTTTAATTCTTGTCCCCACATCGTTTTTTAGGGCCAATTTCTACCCAAAAGATGCAAGAGCGCAAATTTACAAAATTTTTCCCATTTATTGGCGGGTATTAGCAAATAACTTACACGGATAATGCTGCGGCTGATGAAAAGTGAATAAAAGCCAATTTTAGAGGCAGGCCAATTGTAAAACTTGAACATTTTCTTATTTTTGTAAGATTTGCATAATGATTACGTATCAACACATATAACAGGTATCGAAATTTGGAGAAAAAGGATTGGATGAAAGGGATTTTGAGATTGGCAGTCATAGGAATAAGTCTTTGCCAGATCTCTTTTCATGCGGTGGCGCAGGTAAGGGACAGTCTGCTTGTCGAGGCTAAAAATTATATGGAGACGTATGATTATGAACAGGCGCTCAGGTGCTTTAATCAAGCGGAATATTATGTGGTCGATTCTCTCGGGGCTTTTGAAATAGCCGAGCAGATACGGCATTGCGACACCTTGCTCGCCGTAAGTCGCACAGTCCCGGTCCTTAATGTAATTTCAAGGGCACGTTTTTCTAAAGAAGACTTTTTCCTTTATTATCCTTTTCCCGATAAGTCCTTTAGACCTGTAGAAGGCGGCGGGGTGATATATTATACGGGCCCCGAAGATAATCTTTTCATCAACAGAGATGAGGCAGAGGGCCAATTCCTTTCCGTTACGGCAGGAGACTGCAAATATTTTTCGAAAAAGACTAAGGACGGGTTCGGTGGATATGACCTTTTCTGCAGTAAATGGGACAGTGACCTTGGAGAGTGGGGAGAGGCCAGGAATTTAGGATTTCCGTATTCGTCATCCGGTAATGATTATCTTTACATGGAGACGGAGGATGGGAAATTTTCTCTTTTCGCTTCCGATCGCTCTTGTAGTGCAGACAGTGTATATGTTTATGTCATAGATAATTCCGTTAAGCCTCAATACGCGAGTATTTCCTCCGAGGAGACAAGGGCTCGATTGGCAGAACTTCTTCCTAATGTGGACAACAGCACTCTTGTACGCTCTTCTTCAGATTCGGAAGCCTCGGACCCGTGGATGGACAGGTATCAGGCATTGGCAGAGAGAGAAAAGGAATTGCGGGTTCTTATGCTGACAGCTTCCGGGGAGCAGATGGATTTGCTTCAGAAAGAATTGGATGAAGTGATGCAGGAGAAGATTAGGGTGGAGGAGGTTATATTCGAGACTAATTCCAAGACCAGGACCATTTCTGAGGAGGTGGACAGGGATGTGGTAGGCGCGGACGGAGCATTTATCTTCATAAAGAAAAGTCTGGGAGCACCTATAAAAATCAATCTAACATAAGACATAATATGACACCATCGCTTATCATCGTTTCGCTGATTATTTTCGGCATATTGGCCTTACTCGCAGAGTTTTTGCTAATCCCGGGAGTGGGAATTTGCGGGATACTTGGACTTGGCTCCATCATCTATTCCGCTGTATATGCTTTTCAGGTTCTCGGAAGCACCGCCGGTACCGTAGTCGTGGCTGTAGATGTGCTTATAGTGGCGCTGGTGGTCGGTTTTATGCTACGAGAAAAGACTTGGAAAAAGTTCGAACTTAAAGAAGAAATTACCTCGGCGGTGGAGGACAATAGCGTTCATCTGCACGTAGGACAGAGAGGTAAAACCCTCACAAGGCTCGCGCCTATGGGGACAGTCTCTTTTCAAAATCTTACTTGTGAGGCTAAATCTTCCGACAATTCCCTCATAGCTCCATCTACAGAGGTGGAGGTCGTGAAACTGGAAGATAATCAAGTATATGTAAAACCAATTAATAATCAAAACTGATATGACACAGATCATTCTCTGGGCGGCGTTAATACTCATCGCTCTCATCATCCTTTTGTGGTTTTTCCCTGTCGGGATGTGGTTCCAGGCCATACTTTCCGGGGTAAACATCTCGCTTCTGCACCTTATTCTCATGCGTTGGAGAGGGGTCAACCCTAATACCATAGTGGTGGCTATGATTACCGGAACCAAGGCCGGGCTTAATCTTAATCCTAATGAATTGGAGGCGCACTATCTGGCTAAAGGTAATGTGGGTCGTGTGGTGATGGCTCTAATCTCCGCAGCTAAGGCCAATATCCCTCTTGATTTTAAGATGGCGGCGGCGATTGACCTTGCAGGACGCGACGTTTTCGAGGCAGTGCAGATGTCAGTCAACCCTAAAGTCATCAACACTCCTCCTGTAACGGCTGTGGCAAAGGATGGTATTCAGCTTATATGTAAGGCCAGGGTTACGGTTCGTGCCAATATCAAACAACTCGTCGGAGGTGCAGGGGAGGAGACCGTCCTTGCCCGTATCGGAGAGGGTATCGTGTCGTCTATCGGTTCGGCTGACAGCCACAAGGCAGTGCTCGAAAATCCGGACACCATCTCTAAACTTGTGCTTGGCAAGGGCTTGGATACAGGAACCGCTTTCGAAATTCTCTCCATCGACATAGCGGACATAGATGTGGGTAAAAACATCGGAGCTGTGCTTCAGATGGACCAGGCGGATGCCGATAAGAACATAGCGCAAGCTCGTGCCGAGGAACGTCGTGCGATGGCCGTTGCTCTCGAACAGGAGATGAAGGCCAAGGCTCAAGAAGCCCGTGCCGCTGTGATAGAAGCCGAGGCTCAAGTTCCTCTGGCTATGGCTGAGGCCTTTAGAAAGGGTAATCTGGGCGTAATGGACTACTATCGCATAAAGAATGTCCAGGCAGACACCGATATGCGTGAAAGCATAGCTAAGGAGTAAGCCCTATTGCTTGATAAATCTTCCGCTGTCTTTTATAAGGCCTTCGATTTGAACTCTCAATTCGTGGGCCTTATCCTTTAGAAGGTCTTCCACGTTAATGTGCAGACGGTAGCACCAGTGGTTATCCGGATCGGAAGGGTCGTTGATGCGTTCGTTTTCGAAATCCGGCCTTCTAAGGTTTTCATCCATGGCTATCCAGTCCTGGATAGGGAAGATAGACAGCATACAGCGCGAATCCAGATGCTCTTTTAGCGTGCGTTTGACTTCCCAGCCCGGCATGTCTCCTTTTCCGGCTTCTTTATTTTGACCGCGAAGGGTGGACATATCGTGGCTTGAGGTAGCGCAGACACTGAGATAAGGCCACTCACGACCTTTGTCCATCTGCGTCATTTCGAGCGAGAGTATCTTCCAATGGTCCATAACCGAAGGAACGCAGTCTGGAATCATACCCAAATCCTCGGCGCACACAAGCATTCCGCTTGCGCTTAGAAGTTCTGGAAGCTTCTTCTCGGCGTTTCTTCTCCAGAACTCATTATGCCTATGGTAGAAGAAGTCGTTATAGAGAGCGTTGAATTTGTCTTTTTGCCAATCCTGAAGCCCCGACGTGTCGGCTGAAATCATAGGCTGATAGCAGCCTTGATTACGTGGGTCCGGAAGGAAAAGACCTTCTATCGGAAGTCCCATTGCCTCTATTTCTTCTTTCTTATAAGGCAGGGCCGGATTAAAGTGGCCCATCATACCGCTTTTATAGTTAGAAGGGATTTCCCAAATTCTAAAAAATCCTAAAACGTGGTCGATGCGGAAAGCGTCGAAGTATTGGCCCATTTTTTTGAGCCTGCTCTTCCACCACGCATAGTGGTCTTTGGCCATTTCTTCCCAATTATAAGTAGGGAAGCCCCAATTCTGTCCGTCCTTGGAGAAATAATCAGGTGGAGCGCCTGCGCAAGAGTCCAGATTAAACAGCTGCGGATGGAAGTAGGCATCGGCACTGTCTGCGCTTACGCCTATTGGCAGGTCTCCTTTGAAAGAAACACCTTTGCTCCTTGCGTAGGCTACTTCCTCGCTTAATTGCTTGTCGAGATGGAACTGAATCCACTGGTGATATTCTTTTTCATTGGCATCTCTTTTCGCGCAGAATTCAGAATATTCTTCAAGCCAGAAGGCATTTTCTTTATAAAAAGTAGTGAAAGCGCGGCTTTTCAGATCTCTCGGGCCAATTTTTTCAAAGGCTTCTCTTATGAGGGCTGTCTTTTTCTTGAAGACGCGAGGATAATCTACGGAAGGGAGACTGTTAAGTTCTTCTTGAGCTTTTTTGAATGAAGCGGTTTCCTTTATCCCCAAATCTTGAAGATGAATGTATAGCGGATGGAGTGCAAAACTGCTTATAGGGCTATATGGATAAGAGTCTTTCCATTCTCCGCGACGTGTGGTGTCATTTATAGGCAGAAGCTGAATGATGCATTGGCCAGTGGCAGAGGCCCAGTCCACCAAAGCATGCAGGTCGCGGAACTCTCCTATGCCGAAATCTGACGGACTTCTTAGAGAGAACACGGGGATTACCGTACCTACACCGCGAAATCCGCTTCTGTCAAATTTCTCGCAGGAGTGTCTCCGCGGGAATGGGCATCCTGGGATAGGGCAGTCTATCCATTTGTTGAAAATGATGTGATTTTTCGCCCGTCCGTTAAGCTCGGCGTGATGGTTATCCCATTCGAGACGGGAGATAAGCCCCTGATATTCTACGGAATAGAAGTAATTTTCGAGGTCTTTGACTTTTGCGTCCTTTACCGTAACGCTCCATATATCACCTTCGCCCCAGTTCATGGGGTATTTTTTCCCACTTAAATCGAGAGTCAAACTTTCTCCCCATTTCGTGTGATATTCTATTTTAAAAGTAATCTGCATACCGTCCGCAAAGATAGTTATTCTTTGATGAAAATAATCGTACCTTTGTTTTTACACTGAAACAATCATTTATTCGTGTCCATGAAAAAATCAGTTTTCCTAGTTATATTATTAGGGTTGTCGGTTGAAATGTATTCGCAGCCGAGCATATACGAACGAGGGAAAGGTTTTTGTGAGGTCAGTTCACCTGAAGCTTTTTCGATGACGAAATACGGAGCGGTTCATTCGTCAATGTACACAGGTGCTTTTTCGTATAATTTACCTATTTATACATATAAAGATGCTGATTTTGAGATACCAATAAGTTTAGGATATCATTTTGACGGGTTCCGTCCGATGTCTAGTAGCGGCAGCATAGGCTACGGGTGGTATCTCAATGTGGGCGGAGCTATAACACGTGAGGTGCGCGGCGTACAAGATGAGCATAAGGCTCCGGAGAGTGTCAGCGGAGATGACTGTGGTGGATATTATTATTTTAAGAATAGCGGCAAGGCTACTATAGATGATGTAGTCAGTATACATTCCGGTTTATTTTCAGGTGGAAGCGTTAAGTTGGATCAGGCTGTCCCTGCATACCTATATGGAAGCCGCCCGGAATATATGTATGATTACAGGACCAAAGAGTGGATAAAGACAAGCATAGGAGATTATGTCAATTATGAGACCACGCCAGACATTTTTCATTTTTCAATCGGCGGTCGACAGGGAGATTTCATTATCACGGGAGAGAATGGGGAGTGTAGTGCCTATTCCTGCGATGGTGCTTTTGGAGAATATGATATAAGATTTTATCCTTCAGCTAATTCTAGTCAAGGATATAACTCAGAGATTGTAATCCAGGATGGTAATGGCTACCTATATACTTATGGGGGAGGCCTTGATTATGTGGATTATACGGACTATATCGGACGTGATCCTGTAGAATGGTCTATAACGGCGTGGAGATTAAAGATGATAGAGGCTCCGTCCGGCAGAAAAGTAGAGTTTATTTATGGAACGAGGCAGGCCTATGCGTTCAGGTCTTTGCGTTTTTCCAATGTCTATAGATATGGGTATGCAGAAAGTTTCCCCACTTACGAAGAATTACCTCTTGACAGCAATTTGCAGGAGCAAGACAATTGGATATATGTGGTCAGTAGGGTCCTTGAAAGGATTGAAGTGGATGGGAAGAAAATAGTTCAATTTGATTATGCTGTCAAATCGAAGACCGAATCAAACATACAAAGCGTTCCGCACGAGAGCGGAACGATATCGGAAAAATGCTTGCAAAAGATAAGTATCTGGAATTTTGATTCGGAGAAGATAAAGGAGCTTACTCTGACACAATCTTATAGTACTGCTAATGAAGGTTCTTCGAGGATGTTCCTATCAAAGGTGAATTTTATTCATCAGGGATATTATTTTTTTCAGTATGATAAAGAGCTTGCTTTCCCAGGTTTTGAAACATTGAGTCTTGACCATTGGGGATATTGGAATGGAGCCTCCGTTACTCGGTCGATCAAGCCGTCGACGAATTTTGCCAATTTCATTCCGGTACTCAAGGTCGGAGATCAGGATCACTCGCTTTATAATCTCACAGGGACGACGAATAGGGATGCAAACTTTGATTGTGCTCGGCGTGGCGCATTGACTCAGATCACTTATCCTACAGGAGGGGTGAGTAAGATAGAGTACGAATCTCATGCTGCGGGTAAGAGGTGGAACAAAGGCACGGATAATCCGACCGGGATGCCGGAAACATGTCCTGCGCGCTTCAAGATAGGCGGTGTCAGAGTAAGGCGCATAACTGACAGTTCTTCCGTATATGTGAGCCATCGATCCTATTGCTATACTACAGAAAAAGGAGGACAGATTAGCAGCGGAGTGCTTGCCAAGATGCCGAGGTATATTTTCGCTACCGCCTTCAAATCGTCAGGAACGATGGACGATGCGCATAATGGGTGTATATATATGCTTGACAGCGGCCAGTTCTATGAGACGCGAGATGATCATATGGGATATAGCCGTGTATGGGAGACTTTTGATGATGGGTCTGTAACGGAGCATCAGTTCTATTCTTTTGCTGAATATCCTGATGGTTATTGGTATAATATGCCTGTGTATCCGCAGAAATATGAGCCAGACTGCAAACTTTTAATGAACTCTTATCTGATAAATCAAGAAGGTATAGATAGGAGTGCGGCGATATTGCTTCCTCCGTCAGTGGATTACAAATATATCAGAGGGAAGAAAAAGGCTGAGTTGCAATATGATGTACAAGGCGTTCTAAAGAAGGGCGAAGAGTTTACATACCTCGTTCAGGAAGCCACCCCGATATATGTAGTGTATAATGTGGTGCAGGGATTCAAAAGAGTGGGTTTTGTTCAAGTCTATCCTCAGTTGAAGCAGACGAAGACTTCTGATTATTATGCAGGTGAGTCATATTCTTTAATAACTGCGTACGGGTATAACCAATACGGACAGATAGCACAGAAGGAGGTTGGAGACAACCATACGGAAGACAAGTTTCGAACATATTATAGATACTGCAAGGATGTGTCCGGCGTGGGAGGCGCCAGTGAATATCCTGCACCAGTGAAAGATATCGTGTGCACCAGTGTTAGGGACAGTGTGGAATATTTGTCGCTGAGTCAGTGTTTTGTCTATGATAACGAGTGTCATCAGAGTTTAGGTCCTAATCCTAAACCGAAAAATATCTACAATTATGCCGTTGAGCCGGGAATTATCATTCCTGAGGGAACGGCAAATGTTTTCTCTGTAGGACGTTCTGGACCGTTGGAAGTTTACTCTTTTACCTATGATTCTCTGTATCACGCGACGGCGTTGAATGCCCCGGGGGAGAATATTATGATAGTGTGGGACGCGGACGGGAAGAACATAATCCGTAGAATACGAAATGGAGAGTCAACTGTTTATGAGTGGAAAGATGGCGTAGGGATGAGCAGGTTAACGCGAAGTGGGGGGAAAAGCATAGAATATGCTTATGATTCAGCGGGTCGTCTTTATACGGAAAAGAACAGAGACGGAAAAATTCTGCATAAATACGAGTATAAGATAAAGACGGACAGCACGAGGGGAGCATATCCGCTTTTTGAGACGGATAATTATATCTATAAGACGAGCTGGTCTCAAAGCAATCAGAGTTATGTTGATATAGATTCCTATGATGGATTAGGGTATCTTATGCAGGAGATGCGGTGCTCTTATCCTGAAGCGATACGGCATTATGTGCGTCCCGTAGTGTATGACAGCCACAGAAGAGCAGATGTGAAAGAGTATCTTCCGTATACATATTCCGGTGCGCCTAAATTTAGGTCGCAGGCGGACGCTGAGCAGAAGGCATTTTACAATCAGCTTTATTCTGACACCTGTGCCGTAATCTTGAGAGATTATGAGGGGTATGCCGATGGTAGAATGCTTTCTTCCCAAAGGGCTGGGAAGAGATACCGGGAACGAGGCGGAGCCAGGCAGAAGACAACGTATTCGCTTAATGATGACACGGACTTCGTCCATCGGTTCAGCCTGACGGATAAAGTTTACGATAGAGGCTATTATGTGTCAGGAGTACTTCAGAAAGCCGTCAGTATGGATGAAGATGACAGGGAAACGGTCCGTTTTAAAGATGCGAAGGGCAGACTGGTGTGTGAACGGCGTTATGCAGACAGTCTCAAATGCTGCGACGTATATTTCATATATGACAATAGGGATAGTTTGGCCTGTGTCATTCAGCCGGAAGGTGTTGTACATCTGGAAGGAGACGGATTCGAAATAGACGGAGAGTTTGCAGAAAAGTACTGTTTTGTAAAAGAGCATAATGGATATGGGGATGCCATAACGGAAAGTATTCCTGGAGGAGGACGGAAGGAATATGTGTATGATAGTAATCATAATCTTCTCCTGCAGACTGATTCGCAGATGCTTTCTTCGGGACTATGGTATAGGATATCTTACGATACAGATTATCGTCCGACGCGAAGGGATTTAGTGCGTTCTACTTATACTCCAGACGAACTTCGTAATTATATATTGAATGGAGCACCTATTGGATATCTTGTATCGCAGGAGTGTGCGATGGAAAAGACAGCTTATTATGCTAAGGCGGATAGTCTTTCGTTTGGCCTTATAAGGAGACAAGTTTTTTATCAAGTTCCTCAGGTCGAGGCCAATGGGACGGTCAGTCAAGGGTCGTTCACGAAAACCGTTGATTATACGTATGATACAGAAGAGAGGGTCTTGACTAAGACGGATTCGTGGTCGGATGGTACACGTGCGGAGTATAGATATGAGTATAATCTTCAGGGACAAAAGGTAAAGACCATAGAAAAACAGACTTTCAAATCAGGCCTTACGTCGGAGTATACTCACGTAATGCATCTCGATGCACGAGGAAGACTATCTTCGGTAGAGGATTCTTTGGATGATTGGGCCTTCGATACCACCTTATTTAGTTATGATGATTTGGGTCGGCTGAAGTCCAAAAGCACAAACGGGCTGCTTATTGAGAGAAGAGAATATGATATTCAGAGTTGGCAGACAGGGCATTCTTTGATATCTCAGTTAGGCTCGTCAACACAGCAGGTACAGCTTTTTTTACAAAGTGACGCGTATTCATTGGCAGGGAAAGTTAGCCAGAGAAGCATTTTTCACAGTGAGGCGGATGTGTTTACGGAAGGATATACGTATGACTGTATGGGGCGGCTTATGGAGACATCTCTGGGAAAGTCCTTCGAATACGATCTAAATAGTAACATCATACGGTATAATCAAGTTCTCTTTACTTATAGTGGAAATCAACTTGCGGGAGATACATATAATGCTTGCGGGCAAGTATTGATAGATTCTAAGGCAGGGACACGCATAACATATAACCTATCTGGACTTACTTCAAAAATTACTGATGCAACCGAAACAAAAAGCATCTTTTACACGTATTTAGCGGACGGGAGTAAATATTCGGCCTTACGTTCAAATGGGTCTGGTTTGGTTTATAGGGGTTCATTTGTCTTTAATCATGAGAGCTCTGGAACGGAAACTATTGAAAGTATAGCAGTAAGCCATGGACGAATAGTAAACGAGGACGGTGATCTTAGGTTTTTCCATTTTACGTCAGATCTGGCAAGGAATAATCAAGTTCTTACGGAATTGAGTAGCGGTACTTCATCGGTAGTTATACGCGAGCAGAACACGTATCAGCCTTATGGAACAAAGTTTATCGTCGCCGACTATAGAGTATTCAGTGCTAATAGATACCGTTTTTCTGGAAAAGAAAGCCAGAATATCGGATGGTTTGACACATCGTATATAGATTTTGGCCCGAGATTATACGCGCCAGAGCAGGGCCGTTGGTTATCTCCAGATAACAAGGCCGCAGACTATCCATATCTCAGTCCATATAGTTATTGTGGTGGTGATCCGATAAACTACCACGATCTGGATGGGAATCGCCCAATATATTCTTGTACGGGAAATTTGCTTGGTGTTACTGAAAGTGGTCTCCAGGGGGAACCAATTTTTATAAAAGACTCTGATTATAGCCAGCACATGACCGATTTGCAGGCACAAAAACTGGATCTCGGTCAGGA
This sequence comes from Firmicutes bacterium TM09-10, assembly GCA_963650755.1. Classification (GTDB taxonomy): domain Bacteria; phylum Bacteroidota; class Bacteroidia; order Bacteroidales; family UBA932; genus Cryptobacteroides. Next base: position 50,480 of record CAVJMH010000006.1, read on the forward strand.
TGCATTAAACGACGATAATGCTAGAAATAATTTTATTAATAGTTTTTCTAGTTTATCATCAAGGCCAGATTGGGACGGATATATTACTTTGGACGAGGCAAATGAATGGTATCGTAATGGGAATGGTCGTACTCTCTATGCGGATTTTAGCAAAATTAACCTTTCTAAATTGTCTCCTTCGAAGGAAGTGCAAGCTTTAGGAATTTCATTGTTTAAATACAGTACTTCTGTGAATGATATGTTGGTATATGGCTCTATCAAGGTATCTTTTATATCAGAACAGTGCATTAAATCGGATTATGATAAATATGATTTCGATATGCATAAGGGTGGGTTTAAAACTAAGATCAGGAATTTTTTAACAAAAATCGGTGCGTCTGTGGCCGGAAAAGGTGTTCCATTTGAGATTAGATTTTATGGAAAAAAAGAATTGCATTAATAGACGGTCGTTGACCTGGGGCGTATTTCTTTCGATATTAATCATAATAGTATTGGAGATGTCTTTTTGTACTGGGAAAAAGTCATTAGGTCAAGGATATTATTTTTACAATGCTCATGAAATAACTGATTTTCATAAAGTCATTTATTCATATACAGAATTTACAAATTATGCAGCGTGTGATTTTAAATTAAAAAATGGGAATAGTTTAGATTACGAAGGTATGCCTGTAATAATAACGAGAGTAAGATTTAATGACGATATGATAATTGTAGAGGGGATTCCACAGGATAGCCATATATACAGAAGGCAGAATAAGTCGTACTATTGGATAATACAAAATGACGGCGAAGATATATTGGGGCCATTTTCTCAAGATGATTTTCTGAATTTGGATTTAACAAACGCAAGCGTAGAACAATCCTTTATCTTAGAAGATTTTACACTAGAGCGTGATAGCTTCTATGATACGTATAAAAGATTTCTTTATGAATAGAAAAAATAGCATAGGCAGAAAAATCGCCCGTATCTTTTTATCGGTGACATTAATTTTTTTGCTGCTAATGGTTATTATTTTGGCCATATTCTATTATGATGAGACTCATCCATACCATGATTTGGGACAAGGTTGTTCTTATGCGGCGTGGTTTGAAATTCATTCATTGGATAAGAAAGAAATATCATTCAATGAATTTTCGGTTGATCAAAATCCTAAAAGCGATCAGAGACGAAATATAGTTTGCAGGGAAAAATCAATAAATGGACTATTTGTTGAAACTCCTGACGATACGGCAATATTAAAGGTTAGATATAATGATAAATACATTGTAGCAAAGGGGACATATTTAACAAATGGAGAGATATTATATTGGATAATTATAAAAGTGTCTGGCACTGTATATGGCCCTTTCTCCTATGAGGAGGTCAATCAGTTTCATTTGGACGGGCATAAACATCTATCATATATTATTAAAGACTTTTAGGCTGTGGATAATGTTGTTGATGTGGCCGCGGATGAGGATTGAAAGGCCTGAATGGTTTTACTATAACCGGGCGCTGTGGGGCGGTTAAGCCATCTCTTTGCGGAGAAATAATAATTCCACCTGCTTATAAAGGCGGTCCTTCAGTCCCAGGATATAAAGGAGACCCTTTGGATCTAACGTCGCCTTTGTGGACATTGCCGAAAGGCTCATTCCGCAGAAAGATGCTATTTGGAAAGCTCCTAATAGAGTGAAGGTAGTAGAATAACTTCTACAGCGTGGCGAGGAGTTCACGATATTTAGGAAGCGGCCACAAGTCGTCGTCCACTATCATCTCCAAGGCGTCAATATGTTCGCGAATCTTGCTCATCATTTTACGAACTTCGGTTTCATAGCCGGAGGCGCGTGCGATGATGTCGGGGTTGTGGTTCAGCTGATGCCGTTTTAGCGTCATCTCTTCGGAAACACTGCGTATGACATTGACGTGCTCGATGATTTCTCGCAGCATACGAATCTCATCGTGGGCGAGAGTCTCCAGTTCGTCAGGGAACACTTCTTTGATGCCTTTAATGTTGTCTATCAACACATTCTGATAGCGAACGGCTGTGGGAATGATGTGATTGGCCGCGATGTCGGCGATGACACGAGACTCTATCTGAACTTTTTTTAGGAAAATTTCGTTCTTGATTTCGTAACGGGCCTTCAACTCGGTCTCATTAAGGACATTGAACCGTTTGAACAGTTCGACACTTTCCGGACGCAAGTACTCCTTAAAGGCTTCAGTAGCCTTACTTGCACTGCGAAGCCCGCGTTGCGCAGCTTCTTGTATCCATTTCTCACTATATCCGTTACCTTCAAAGCGAATCTTGCGGGACTCGGTGATGAATTTTCTGATGACTTTAAGAATGGCATCGTCTTTCTTGACTCCGTCTTTCACGAGAGCCGTCACTTTATCATAAAAATCCTGAAGCTCGGCGGCGACAGCTGTGTTCAGCACTATCAGCGGCATAGAACAGTTGCAGGAGGAGCCAGCGGCGCGGAATTCAAAACGGTTCCCCGTGAATGCAAATGGAGAAGTCCTGTTACGGTCCGTGTTGTCCACTAAGATTTCAGGAATTTTACCAATGTCCAGCCTAATCTCTTTTTTGGCATCGGCCGTAAGGTCTGTTTCATTAATTTTGGCCTCAATATTATCCAGAATACCATTTAATGTGGATCCTGTGAACACGGACATTATGGCAGGAGGCGCTTCATTGCCACCAAGCCTGTGGGAATTGCTTTCGGAAGCGATGGAAGCCATAATCAGTGAACCATAATCCGCCGCGGCCTTTAAGGTGCATACGAAAAAGGTAAGGAATTGTATATTGCTTTCAGGGGTGTGCCCAGGGGCGAGCAGATTGACTCCACCATCGGTGCAGAGAGACCAATTACAATGCTTGCCGCTACCATTGACTCCGGCAAATGGTTTTTCATGAAAGAGAACTTCGAGATTGTGTCTGTGCGCGATTTTTCTCATTACAGACATCAGCAGCAGGTTATGGTCTACAGAGACATTGGCCTCCTCGAACTGTGGAGCACATTCGAACTGGTTAGGAGCCACTTCGTTATGCCTGGTCTTGATAGGAATGCCAAGTCTGTAGGCTTCATCTTCAAAGTCCTTCATGAAGCAAGCCACCCTTTCTGGAATGGCTCCCCAATAGTGGTCTTCGAGCTGTTGGTCTTTCGCTGCGGTGTGCCCCATCAACGTTCTGCCGGACTGGATGAGGTCGGGGCGGGCATCGGCAAGTGCTTTATCTACTATGAAGTATTCTTGCTCCCATCCAAGCGTGGGAATTATCTTTTTGACGTCCTTATTGAAAAGTTGGCATACTGAAACGGCGGTTTTGTCCAGCGCGGCCATCGATTTCAGAAGAGGTGTCTTGTAATCAAGCGCTTCTCCGTTGTACGACACGAAAATGCCTGGAATACAAAGTGTTCCGTCGGTAATGAAGGCTGGTGATGAAGGATCCCAAGCGCTGTAACCTCTGGCCTCGAAAGTGTTGCGAAGTCCTCCACTCGGAAAAGATGAAGCGTCAGGCTCCTGCTGAGCGAGTAGATTTCCGCTGAATGTCTCGAACGAATCTCCTTCGAGTTTAGGGTCGAGAAAGGCGTCGTGTTTTTCCGCTGTGGAGTTGTTAAGAGGTTGAAACCAATGAGTGTAATGTGTGGCTCCTTTTTCGATAGCCCAGACTTTCATCCCCTCTGCTACCTGGTCCGCTATTTTTCTGTCGATGCGTGTACCGTTTTCGATAGCTTCAACTACGCTTTCATAAACGGATTTTGATAAATATCGCTGCATCTGTTTTTTCGTGAATACATTTTCACCGAAAATTGCAGATTTCAGTGGGGCAGGTTCGGAGACCTCCACCGCAGGACGAGAACGCATTATGCGCACTGCTTCCAATCGTAGATTTTTCATTTTACACTAACTAATTTAAGCCTTTGCCATCTCTCCAGACCTCTCCCAAAGAAGCGCCAAAGTTACTTAAAAAAGTAATGAAAAACCACCGTATTTTTACGATTTCTAAACTTTGTAGTAAAGTTGCATAATCCACGCGAACGTCCGGGAAGGAAGGATCACTTTCGCAAAGACAGACAGTTTCTGAAGGAAAGTGGCTATCACATAATTATATCCAGGCCTGCGCATCTTTATGATTTTGCTGACCTTTCGGGCAAGATATTCAGGTTTGAGCCCGGAATTCTCGTCTTTTTCTATGCTTGCCAGCGAGCGGGCATAAGAAGTATATACTTCGTGCGCTTTTTCGTCGGACACGCTTTTTCTCTGTGCTGTGAATGAAGTGGCGAAATCACCGGGCTCTATGACGGTAACATTAATCCCGAATTGGCTTACTTCCAGTCTAAGAGCTTCACAGTAGCCTTCAATGGCGAATTTTGACGCGCTGTACATCCCTTGGAACGGAAGGCCGATTAGTCCGCCTATGCTACTTAGACAGATTATATGCCCGTGTCCTTGTACTCTCATTATCGGGACGACCTGTCTTATGTACCTCACCATTCCGAGGAAATTGACGTCCATTTGCCTTTGGCAGTCCTCCATTGAGCAGAATTCCAGCGGTCCGCCTATGCCCATTCCGGCGTTGTTTATGAACACGTCTATCTTCCCTTCAGCATCAACTACTTCTTTAACAGCCCATTCCACGTCTTCTTCAGAAGTGGATTCGGCTTTGATGTAATGTACTCCGGGGATGAAGTTCGTAGCTTTGCGGTGTGTGCCATAAACGCTATGACCGTCAGCACGAAGCCGCTCGGCCATAGCTTTACCAAATCCCGAAGTTATGCCGGTAATAAGGATAACCATATTATTTTATGACTTCAAGGTCTTTGAATATCTTGGTGAGTTTCTCTACGGCGACGTCTATGTGCTCTTTAGTGTGTGTCGCCATGAGAGCGAAACGTATCAGAACATCATGTTCAGGCACTGCAGGAGCTATCACCGGAGTGATGAACACGCCTTCTTTATATGCCAATGTCACAATCTGCATGGCTTTACGTGTGTCGCGGACCATGAGAGGAATGATAGGAGACTGTGTGGCGTTGATATCGAATCCGTTGTCGCGGAATTTCTTCCATGCATAGCGGGTGATGTCCCACAAGTGTTCTATTCTTTCTGGCTCTGTCTGCATTATTTCAAGCGCTTTTGAAGCTGCGGCTACGGCTGCAGGGGTCATAGAGGCACTGAAGATAAGCGAACGAGCGTTGTGCTTCAGGAAGTTAAGAGTCTCGTGACTTCCGGCTATGAATCCACCCAGTGAGCCAAAGCTCTTGGAGAATGTACCCATAATAAGATCCACCTTATCCGTAAGACCGAAATAGTTAGCGGTGCCGGAGCCGTTCTTTCCGAATACGCCCAGTCCATGGGCATCGTCTATCATCACGGCAGCATTATATTTTTCTGCCAATTCGCATATCTGCGGAAGCGGACACAAGTCTCCGAGCATAGAATAGACGCCATCCACTACGATAAGTTTAAATGCCTCAAGCTCACAGACTTTGAGCTTTTTCTCCAGGGCCCCCATATCGTTGTGCTTGAATTTATAGACAGTGCTCCAGCCCAGACGACTGCCATCTATTATGCAGGCGTGGTCCGTATCGTCCAGAAGCGTATATCCTCCGCGAAAGCCAAGTGCGCTGATTACTCCCAGATTAACTTGGAATCCTGTACTGAATGTAACGGCCTCTTCTTTTCCTACGAAGCGGGCCAATTTCTCTTCAAGTTCTTCGTGGAGGTCGAGTGTTCCGTTAAGAAAGCGGCTGCCGGAGCAGCTTGTTCCATATTTTTCAATTGCTTTGATTGCGGCCTCTTTTAGTCTGGGATCGTCTGAAAGACCGAGGTAGGAGTTCGAGCCGAACATCATCACCTCACTTCCGTCCGCCATTTTTACAATCGGGTCTTGTCCCGATGAGATAGGCTTGTAATAGGGATAAATTCCCGCAGCCTTTGTCTCTTGTGGCACGGTATACCTGCCACAGAGCTCATTAAGTAATGCGTTCATTTTCTAAAAGGTTTAGATTTTGTACGCCGCAAATATATGCAAAATTTTTATTTCGCTTCCAAAACCTCTCCGTGAGAAACTTTTTTGGTAAAATATCTTGTATTATTCAATATTCTTTATACCTTTGTCTTTGTAATAATTTTATAAAAATTTGTGTCATGTTAAAGGTGATAAGTGCAAAGAAGTACACTCAGAAACTGAAGGTGACAGTTCAGGCTACTGGGAAACTCGGATTTAGTGATGATACAGCTAAGGCGTTCGGGTTTTCAAATGGTCTCGCTTATGTTAAATTTTTGAGGGACTCGGATACGGAGACTATGTATATGGTAGTCCTGCACGCGGAGGATGAGGACGCATTTAAAGTCTGTAAGGCCGGGCAGTATTATTATTTGTCCACGACTCAACTTTTTAGCGAATTGGGGATAGATTATAAGAATAGCACGGTGATATACGACTTGCTACGATGTTCTCAGTATGATGAGGAATTCGGAGGCCCTGTATATCAGATGAATCTGCGCATAATAAAAAGGAGGAAAGACATGTAGTGCATTAAATTATGCACGAAAAATGGAGCTCTCATTCCGGCAAGAATTAAGCGAGCTCCACGAGTAGTGCTGGACTTGGAAATCACAGGGGGATTAGTCCGACCCTGGCTTTATTATGTGTCCTGCGATAGCAAAGATACTAAAAAATCGGCAATAATCTATTAGCTGATAAATATCTGAATAATCGTAGGAACATAGTGTTTAAGAACTGAAGGATCTGCCGGATCTTCTCGGTAAATAATAGTGTAGTTGTTATAGTTATATAAATAATAATTACAACAAAATACACAAATAATTACATAATAATAAAAAAATAATTTATTTCGGTTTAATGTGATATTTTAGAGAAGAATCTATTTTTGGATGACGAGGCATGCCGGATTATGAGTTTCCTTTGATGGTGAAATGTTTCAGACCTAAAATTACACAAAAGATGTAAATTATTATATCAATCATCAAACAGTGTTTAAATAAATATATTAAATGAATACAAGAAATTATAAAATAGCATCATGTATAATAGTATGGACATTTTGCATACAAATGAAAGCACAAACAGTGGATACATTCCGCGAACAAGCGGATATAACGCCAAGTGTAGAGACATGGAAGGTGACTCGACACGGAGGTCTCAGTCCGTCGCTTTATACCGGGGCTATGCAGTGGTCGCTGCCACTATACACCTACAAGGATTATGACTTTGAACTGCCAGTCAGTTTAGAGTACAGTTACGACGGCTTCCGCCCTGGCGAGTCCACAGGCAGCATCGGTCTTGGCTGGGCTCTTAATGTCGGAGGAGTAATAACGCGGGAGGTTAAAGGCTTGCGCGATGAATGCTTTATGCAGCAGACAAGCGGAAGATACGTTTACGGATGTTACTATGCGTGGAGGGATCGCGTAGCTTTTTCCGCTGATGCGGTTGAGTTATTAAGAGGTACCACAATATATTCGGAAACACTCTCGGATGACGACGATGAGACCTTTTTGGAAACACTGCGAGATGACTTACCGAATGATGTACTTGTATGTCGGCATCCTCAATACAACGCGTGTTATGATATCGAACCGGATGTTTTCAGATTTAATTTCTGCGGACATAAGGGCGAGTTTCGTTTCGACTCCGATGGCCGGATAGATATCTTTTGTCCAGATGAGCCGAGTTGTGATTTCGGGATAACGGTCGGGACCATGACAGGTCCGGACTGCGGTACATTCAATTTTAAGATAAAAACCGCTGATGGGTATGAGTACTCGTTTGGAACCACGGCGAACTCATGGGAATATAGCACAAGCCTTCGTTATTCTACGGATGACCCGAAGGGCTTGTCGCGGACTAATAATTATGGAGAGCAGACCATAACGGCATGGAAGCTCACCTCCATCAAATCACCCAGTGGAATGAGTCTTGACTTTACCTATGATGAGACTCCTGATATCGAGGTATTTGTCTTTGATTCATACACCCCTGCTATTAAGAGGCTAGACCTTAGTTCAGATTCATCGGAAACAGTTCCGTCATATAGGGATAAGCGGCTCAGCGTCTGTTATACTCGTCTTCTTAAACAAATTACTCTCAAGAGCAGCCAGAACAGTCATATTCTAGCGGAATTCAATTGGACAGAGAGGACAGCTACCCAAAATGAAATCTGTGAGGCCAATTATAATGCATCGGGGGCGATTCTGCCTAATATCCGGAGGGACCGGGTAAATCGCGTACTTTCCAGCATCTTCGTGAGAAATGGTGGCGGGACTATAATTGAAAATATATGCTTTGGTCATGATATGCTTGGAAGCACTACCAGACGTCTGTTGCTTTCTTCCGTTGAGACTAAGGCTCTTGGCAAATGGACTTTCAGGTATGCTTCTGTGCCGTCAGGTAACGCTCTGCCTACGGCTGATAATCTAAGCGAAGTGGATATCTATGGATATTGGGGCGGGAACGGAATAACGGATCTGAGAGGTCGAAGTAATATGAATGGAGGTGGATTGGCGCAACAGGGTGCTTGTGAGAACCATTCATTTGCAATGGCTTCTACCGGGGCACTCGTACATATTGATTATCCGACCGGAGGATATACGGACATCGAGTATGAGAGTAATTACATTCGTTATCTTCTTGAACGAGACTGGCGAGAGATGCCGCATCTTGAAACTTTCGGTAAGGTAGTAGGAGGAGTGAGGGTGAAGAGTGTGAGTGATTGGAGCTGGGGAGCGCTCGCAAGAAGAAAGACTTACGAGTATGAGGATGGTGTATTATGGTATTATCCTCGTCTGGTAGCAGAGTGTGAATATTATAAGACGTTGACAGATCCGCTTCCCGAGTCAAGTTCTACAGTTTGCTTGAGTTCCACGTTTTATACTCGGACCGGGTTCGGTACGATGGGATATAGTCCGCGCCTGGGATATGGTAAGGTGACCGAATGCCATATAGATGGGAGTAGAACGGAGTATTCTTTCCTTGGTTGGCAGGATTATCCGGATTATTATTCTATGGAATCGATAAACACGATTTGTACAGATACTTCGCCGCGCAATGATTATGTTAAAACCCAGATGCTGAATATGTTTCTACCTGCTTCGCAGGATTGGTCGCTATTTCGTGGTACACAGAAAAATGTCAGTGAGTATGATGCCGACGGAGTTCTCCGGTATTGTAAGAGCCTGTCTTATGATGTCGAGACGCCCGTAGGAGTAATAGAAGGGGTCAATTTGTTTTCCATAAGTGGGTCTATGATGAAGTTCCGCTTCAGGCCTATTCTGACATCTGTCGTGGAGACAGATAATGATCTAAGAGTGAAAAAGGAGTGGACAAGGGACGGAAACGGACGCATATCGACAGAAAAGACTACCGATCTTCAGAGTGGATATGAAAAGAGTGTAGATTACACTTATTGTGCAGGATTGAGTGCGTCAAATGCGAGCGTTTGTCCGGGAGCCGTAAAAGTAATTCAGACGAGCGTAAAGGAAAGTGCCGAGTCTCAATCTTTGGTTACTAATCGTGCGGAGTTTTCGTATAACAGGAGTGATAAAAGTGCCTTTCCGTCATCAATCAGCATATATAGAATAGACACGCCGAACACGGAAAAGATTATAAAGCAGCAGTTTGCTTCAATTGAGACGATTACGATAACAAGAGATAATCACCTGAGGCCTACGTGTGTGAACTTTTCCGGAGGGAAAAGCATAAGTTACACTTGGGACACATACGGGAGAAATATCTTGAAGAGGACGGAAAACGGAGATGATGGCATTACGTCATATTCGTGGAAGGATATGGTGGGACTGATGAGGGTCGATTACCCGAGCGGACTCAATGAAAGATATACTTACGATGCACATAACAGATTGTCGACCATAAGAGACAGCGACGGCTACCTAATAAATCGTATAACCGGGCTGCTGTCTTCCGAACAGAATGGAAAGACGTCACATATTATTACTCAGCGTTTTCTTGATACTTCTGCACGGACAAGCCTGGAGGATATGGTGTATTATGATGGCTTGGGAAGAGAGGCTCTTACTGTGGAGTTGAGTGAGAGTAATAGTTATCCGTCAATTCTGCAGCCGGTATGTTATGATGTAATGGACAGGGCAGATTCGGCCGTTTTTCTCCCTTATGCCGTCAATACGTTTAGTGGTATCCTTTTAGACAGCTTGAATACATATAACTGGAAAGCGGCGCAGGCGGACTGGTACGAAGATAATTATAATGACGGTGCAGGCGCATTTGCCGAGCGTGCTTATGAGAGATGGCGAGGAGGTAGGATCCTCAGTGAGCGAAAGCCTGGAGCAAATTATCTGTCCGCGGGGAAAGCAGTTCATTATCAATATGGGGCCAATGCCAATGGCGACGGAGTTTTTCGTTTTTCCATGACGCGAACAGGCCTTGACAGCGCTTCTGTCAAATGCACAGGGACATGGGAAGCATCGAAACTTGCGAAAACGATTAGGATATCCGAGGAGAATGATACGACTGTTGTATTCAGCGATGCCTTAGGAAGAATGCTTTTGTCAAGGAACATCAATAATGGCGTTAATCATGATACTTATTATGTAAGGGACTTACGAGATTCATTGGCATTGGTGATACAGCCGGAAGGCAGCTCCAGATTAAAGAAAGACATGGTGATTTCTTTTGAAGGGACGTTTGTGCGTAATTACTGTTTCGGATGGCTCTATGACGGAGCGGGACGACTTACGTGGAGACACGCTCCCGGAGATGGCGGGACTAGAATGGCTTATGATCAGCGTGGTAGAATGGTGTATTGTGATGATGCTCTTCTTCGCTCTAAAGGTAAGGGAAGATATTTTCTTTATGACAGTTATGATCGTCTTACGGAAGAAGGCCTCTGTGTCCCGTCAGTAGGGATAAGTGGCATGCGGGATGGCTTGGTATATAATGTGTCTATAACGCAGATGATTATCTCACGGGAGATGATTAGGGAATTGGCATATAGGTCGGCAACGGTTCCCGCGGGCGGAATCCCTTCCGATATGGCTTTTGAGGAGGTGTCCGGTGTTGTGGCCGCAGGAGATGTTAGCAATACAAGGTGCCTTGGAGCAGTCTCCTATGAGCGCTTAAGGGAACTGTCTAACACTTTAGAGGGTTTTACCCGCAGGGCATATTGGTATGATGCCCGGGGAAGAATTATACAGATGCTGGAGAAGACATCGGACGGCTGGAGCTCGCGATATTCAATGAAGTACGATTTCGCGGGGAATGTGCTTGTATCCGACGAGAAGCATACTGACTCGTCAGGAACGACGCATGAGATAAAGACGGAGAATACTTATGATGGATGGTGCCGTCTTGTGAAAAGTGCAAGGACACTCGACGGAGAAGCGCTAAGGACTGTGACCTATGAATATGATGAACTTGGCAGGTTACAAAGCACGAGCGGGAATAAAAATGGTTCTTCGTATTGTCTTCAGGAAAGTCTTGAGCGTAATATGCTTGGCTGGATTACCGGCGTTAAGACAAGGCTCCCGAATACGTTACTCTTTAATAATCAGATAAGTTATCGATACGACGGTCTTGTAAATGAAGCCAGCTTTTATCAGAAGCTATCGGGATCTTCTGCGGAGAAGACCGTCCGAAATGAGTATGACTATGATCATCTGGGCAGATTCACAGGAAATACTCGCTATGTGAATGGAATTCAGACCGATGTGGGAACAGAAAAGGACATAGAGTATGATCTGAATGGGAACTTGGAATTTATAAGACGAAACGAGAATGGAAAATCTACCGATTATGGCTTCGTGTATAGGGGAAATATTCTTGACATGGCGTATATCAATCCATACACTGAAATGTTAGAATCATGGTTTTCATCTGATGCCAATGGAAATCTTACACAAAATGGATATGACGGGGTGGGGATATCGTATAATTTCTTAAATTTGCCAAGTATGGTTAATGGTCTAAAATACACGTATCTATCCGATGGAGCGAAGTTTTCTGTAACGAAGTCAGACTCTTCCCGAGTGGTGTATAGAGGTAGTTTTGTGTATGAGGTCAGGGCCAACGGTAGCATTGCCTTAGGGTCTGTGGAGATTCCGGAAGGAAGAGTGTATTGCAGTGATACACCGGATGGAGAGCCGTGGGAGTGCTGGGATGTAAAAGATTATTTGGGAAATGTACGCGCCGTAGTGCGTCCGAATGGTGGATTGGTGATAGAAACCAGTGATTATCTTCCGTATGGGACGCAGATCGAACAGTCCCATGTTCCTTATCAGGTAGGTCGGAACAGATGGTATTATGCCGGAAAAGAGTTACAAGACTTCGACACGAATAATAGCGCCGATGTGATAGACTTCGGGGCGAGGTACTACAGTTATGGAATCGGACGCTGGACTACGCCTGACCCACAAGCCGGCAAATATTTGTCCACTTCCCCGTACGCCTACTGTAATAATAATCCCATGAACTTCGTGGACCCGAATGGGGAAGCGGTATATTATTCTTATAGAGGCGAATTTGTTACTACTGACAATATCGATGATGGTAAAATTTATCTTGTTGAAGATAAATATCTGAATATTACCGCCAATTCAGCGGTGCTGGTGAGAAACGCTTTTTCTGATGGATTTAAGGAGGTAGGTGGTTTGATAATTCAATATCGCTTTGAGGAGGGATCGAATTATACGGTTAGTATATTCAAGACTGTCGGAGGGGACGAATCAGTGAGAGGATATATTCTCGAACCTGAAGGTCCTGATACAACTACTCCTAATATGGACAAACGAATCCCGGAGGGTGTCTATGAAATAGATAATTATCATAGCAAAAAGTATAAGGATAACTATATCATATTTAATGAATTAGTTCCCAAGTCAAGAATGATTCTTTATCATTTAGGGAATAATGGTAATGAAACAGAAGGATGCTTACTACCTGGAACAACATACGATGGGAATGGAGTTGTATCTAAAAGCGGTGATAAATTCAACGAATTACAGCCTTTCATAGAAAGTGTAGGGGCACGGAATGTCCGGACGATTATAAGTAATAAACGATTAAAATAAAGTGAATTATGAACAAGTTTAGATTTGCCGCAAGCTTAATATGCGCAGTTTTGTTATTATCTTCTTTTGATGTTCAGAAATGTGCAGAAGCACTACAAAAGGCTTACGAAGAACAGGACTATGATGCCTTTGTGGCTGCATTTCCAGATAAATATGAAGATTTTGTGAATGTATATGGATATGATATGATAAATGGCACAAAAAAAATATTATATGACTGTGGTTACGAACATATTAAATATCTGTTCTCTAATGATAGAATAGTAGAAACTAAAGTTCTTGATAAACTTTTAGGATTATCCTATAATTATATATGGGCTGCCGATGCGGTTAATTATGTAATTGATGATACTAGACAATTACTTATAAGTAAACCACAAAGGATGACGGAGTATTTTTCAGAAAAGACGGATGAAGAGGTAATATCTTTTCTCCAAATGGCACTTACCTGTTTGTATTCCGATAATAAATGGTACCTAAAGGACTATTATAATATTATCGAAACCTATACTCCCTATTCAGACCGAATAGCCAAATTAGCGAAAGTCGCATTTGAACGGGCTAAAAAGGCCTGTGACGTTCTAGTCGTTTATCACTAGTGCCCAAATAAAATTTAGACAACTCTTTATGATAAATTGTTTTATAGTAAGTTGCATGCAAAAATATAGCGTATCAATTTGAATTGATTCCGTAATATCGCAGCCTGAATAAAGTCAAGCCCAGAATAAACAGCTGAAATACATTTTCAGTCAGTTCGTTGAGTTTTCGACTAAGCGAATCTTTGATGAAATAGTTAAGAAGTATGGGAAGGGCTAAAGGTGCGTCTGTGATATCTCAAGCGTGCTTTTTAATCGATAGAAATAGATGGGATGAATTTATAAGTCATTTTGAAAATCTTTCAGCTTCCTCAAAAGTTAAAATTTATGTAAGATTATGGAGAGCATAAAAAGTATGACGATTTTGGGACGGCGGTGCGTTATAAAGTTGAAGCTGAAAATAGTACCATATACGAAACTCGATTGGATGGGCAACTTAATGGGACTCAAGTATTTTTGAGAAAGTCAACAGGCTTTGTAGAAAAGATAAATTATTATGAATTAGGTGTTCTTAAAGCTCAGTTCTTATTTAACGAAGACAATAGCATAAACAGTATCCTATATGACATAGAAACTAATCATTTACCTGCCAAGCATAAATACACCGGAAAATATCTTGAGTACTCACCAAATGGCACAAAGGTACAATCCGTAAAACTGTCCTTTGACGAATTGCCTCAGTAGTGCACGTTTCTCTATATGCGAAATAGCTTTTTATAATAGTTTCAGTACAGGAATGCCTCCGCACGGAATGTCCGGACGATTATAAGTAATGAACGATTAACATTGTTGTTTACACGCCATATTCAAGCAGAATAGTGAAACTACTTAAGATTGCTTGCGAACGTGCGCAAAAGGCAGCACAAGAATGGGTTGATGGAATGTAAATTTATGTATGTAATTTATTTCGCTTCCAAAACCTCCCCGTGGTCTTTTACGATGCACGCCTTAAAGTGTTCAGTATAACCTGGTTGTGTAAGTCCGTCGGGAATGCCTTCGCTCCACTGACTGTGAACGAAACTTCCGTCAGGGTTCTGGGCCTTTACATTACCGTCTATAAATTTAACCAACAGAAGTTTATCGAGTTCGACCCATTTGTCGAAGATGGTCAGGGCCGTGGACGTGGTGAATTCAGTCATCTCTTTCACGGCCTTTTTAGTCTTTCCTTTGGAAACAAGAGCGCACAACTTCTCATCCATCTGCGGAACGGCAGAAGAAATCTGTTCATTTTCCCACGCGTCTATCTTTTCGCGAACAAAAGGCTCCATAATGTTATACATTTTATAGCAGGCTTGAGCTATACGATTGCAAGCCCAAAAAGCTGACGTCTCAGAATAAGACAACAGATTACCGTTCCCCACTCGAAAACACTCAGGCACCTCACTTGAGTTAACATAGCAAGGGGTAAGGTAAGATGTGGCGGCATCGTCGCAGCCGAACCACAGAAGCGCCCCCACTTCCCGAGGGAGCGAGCCTCTCGACTGTGCTACGAACCAGAAGCCCGTCTGCTGAGTGGCGATGGCCCTCTCGTTAACATAAGTCTTCCCATCTACTACGAAATCCATTGGCCTCCAACGATAAGGACAAGCATTTCCGCCGGCCCCCACGTCTGTACGCATATCCATTGGCGTGTTCTCGTAGTGGTCTCGCATCACGTCGGCCACGTCCTTTACGCCTATTTTACGTCCCGGTTTTACGAAAAGCGGCATTTCGTGCTCCAGGTCATATCCCATGACGTGAGACAGATAATTATCAGCCTTTTCGCGCACTTCCTTTCCGTCCTTTTCGTATGTGAACACGCCGTCGCACAGAATATTGAAGGCAGCCCAAGCCCGAGCCTCACATCCTCTCGCAGCCCCGAAATCCATAGGATTATAAGTATGGCGGAAGTTAAAGTCCTTATCTTCACCCTCATACCAGCCCATTCGACGTGCATACGAAACTACATCCGGAGCATAAAGACAGTTTTGTGGATCATCTTGTGGAAATGTGCCAATCCTGGCTTGATTAGCATGTGCGCAGATATATCCGTCAGGAATACGCCGTGCTACCCACACGATGCCTTTTTCTTCACCCTTGCCCACAAGTTCCATAATCCACGCTTCCTGAGTGTCTGCGATGGAAAAGGTTTCTCCCTCGGAAGGGTATCCATAGGTATTGGCCAATTCAGCTATGCAAGATATCGCTTCGCGGGCGGTCTTTGCCCTCTGAAGGGTGATATAAATAAGCGAGCCGTAGTCCATAATGCCGGTTTCGTTAATCTGACTTTCTCTTCCGCCCCATGTGGTTTCGGCTATAATGAGCTGATACTCATTCATGTTGCCCATAGTCTGGTAGGTGTATGGGACTTGCGGAATGGTCCCGAGCGGCTTGTTCGTATCCCATTCTATGACTTCGTGCAGACTGCCGAGCGGGTGGCGTGCAGCTTTATGGAAGTAAAGTTCTCCGTAAAGCCAATGCGAATCAGCTGCGTATGAGACGATGGAGGATGCATCCACAGAAGCCCCTTTGGTTATGATAACATTTGTGCATGCGTCGCTGGTAGTCGGGAAAAATAATGCCAATGATGCCAGAATGGCGAGAACCTTTTTCATTTTATTTTAATATTGTTTATTTTTGTACGATTTTGAATACAAATCTAATGAAATATTTCTGGATAGTTTTTTCGCTTTTTATTTCTATGACTGCTTTTGCGCAGGAATCTGCTCCGCAGGATAAGGAGAAGACACTTCGTGAAAGCATAGATAAGACCATAGAAAAATACGAAAAGACCCTTGAGCTTGAGTATTGGCAAGTATTTTATATGGATTCCATTTTTACTCACGACTATGGCGCTATGGTAGCGGAGCTGGAGGAAAAGAATAAGGCTAAGGTTGAGAGTTCAGACATCTACCAGCAGGTTCAGGATAAATGGAACGAGCAGATGTATAATTCTATAAAGAAGATTCTCAATAAGGACCAATGGGAGAAATACCTTAAGCAGGGAGCCGCCCGTGATAAAAAGGCCAGAGATAAAAGAGAGAGCAAGAGAAATAAATAGATATGAAACAGGAAGATATAGAGAGGATAATAGGAGAACTTAATTCCCTTAAATGCACTTCGGCTAAGATGGTTGAAGAAGCGAGAGTGCGTTATCTTGGCAAAAAAGGTGAGATTACCGCACTTTTTGAGGAGTTCCGCACTGTGGACAAAGACTCTAAAAGAGAGTTCGGTAAGCCGCTTAACGAATTGAAACAGGCGGCCATCGCTAAGATAGAGGAACTTAAGTCCACACTTGAAAGTGCAAGTGCCGATCTTGGTATTATGGAAGACCTTTCTCTTCCGGGAGATGAACTTTCGCTTGGGTCGCGTCATCCTGTAAGTATGGTTCGAGAGGAGATAGTGGGGATTTTCCGCAAATTCGGTTACGATGTGGCAGAGGGCCCTGAGATAGAAGATGACCATCACGTGTTCGAGGCTCTTAACTTCCCGGCCAATCACCCGGCTCGCGATATGCAGGATACATTCTTCATTTCTGCCGGACATCTTAATCCGCTTCTCCTTCGCACTCACACTTCCAGTGTGCAGGTAAGGGCTATGGAGACTATGCCGCTTCCTATACGTGTCGTTTGTCCGGGCCGTGTGTTCCGTAATGAAGCCATAAGCGCCCGTGCACATTGTATTTTTCATCAGATAGAGGGGCTTTATATAGACGAGAATGTAACATTTGCCGACCTTAAACAGGCGATTCTCCTTTTTGCAAGGGAGATGTTCGGGCCGCAAACGCAAATACGAATGAGGCCAAGTTACTTCCCGTTCACAGAGCCATCAGCCGAGGTGGATGTAAGTTGCAATATCTGCCACGGAAAGGGATGTAATATCTGTAAGGGTACGGGCTGGCTCGAAATTCTGGGTTGCGGAATGGTGGATCCTAATGTGCTTGAGGCTTCCGGGATAGATAGTAAGAAGTACAGCGGATTTGCATTCGGTATGGGTCTTGAGCGTATCGCTATGCTTAAGTGGCAGGTGAACGATCTGCGCCATTATTTTGAAAATGACCTTCGTTTCCTAAGAGAATTCAATACTTCGCTTGAAGTTTAAAATATAAACAAAGGGTCCTGTCTGTTGACGAGGCAGGCCCTGTGTTCTTGAAACCACGTTAAAAAACAAGAAAATGTCAAAATTCAGTACCAGATTTCTGGTGATGACAGTAGTGTTTATAGTCTGTCTAATCACCTCGAACATTTTTGTTCCAAGAATATGGCAGGTAGGCCATAGTTCATTGCAGCTTTCAGGAGCTGTCATTCTTTTCCCTATTTCTTACATCTTAAACGACTGTATCACAGAAGTGTACGGTTACAGAAAGGCTCGGTTCGTTATATGGCTCGCCTTTGTGATGAGCGCTTTTGTAGCTATTGCTTCTGCATTGGTCTGTCTTCTTCCCGAGCCTGTCGATGAGGGGAGTAAGGAGGTGGCGAGGTCGTTTAATATGCTCTTCAGTATGGTGCCGCGCACTACGGTATCTTCGCTTATCGCCTTTCTTGTCGGGAGCAATGTTAATGCTTTTATAGTAAGTAGGATGAAGGTTCGTTCCGGAGGAAAGCGATTTGGCCTTCGCGCTATTCTGTCTTCTGTAGGAGGGGAACTTTTAGATTCTTGTGTCTTTTATCCATTGGCTTTCTGGGGCATAATGAGCGCAGAGACGATTTTGAGTATCATTTTTACGCAGGTGACGGTAAAAACTCTCTACGAAGTGATTATTTTGCCTGTCACTTCCCGTGTCGTAGTTTATCTTAAGGAAAAGGAAGGAGTGGATACTTTCGACGAGAATATATCGTATAATCCTTTTAAACTTAGTGATATTTAGAGACTTATTGTAAGTAAAATAGATATTTAGATTTATGAGTAGTGATCGTGCAACGGAAGGCCTTCAGTCGCTTGGACGTAAGACCAAATATAGAGATGATTATGCCCCGGAGGTGTTGGAAACTTTTGTTAACAAGCATCCCGGCAACGATTATTGGGTAAGGTTCAATTGTCCGGAATTTACTTCGTTGTGTCCTATTACGGGGCAGCCTGACTTCGCGGAGATAAGGATAAGTTACATACCGGACGTGAAAATGGTGGAGAGCAAGAGTCTTAAACTCTATCTTTTCAGTTTTCGTAACCACGGAGATTTTCATGAAGATTGTGTCAACATTATTATGAAGGACCTCATAGCTCTTATGGACCCCAAATACATAGAGGTGACAGGTCTTTTTACTCCACGTGGGGGTATATCTATTTATCCTTATGCCAATTACGGTCGTCCAGGCACGAAATTCGAGCAGTTAGCCGCTCAGAGATTTGCTTCTCACGAATAATGGCTATGACCAAAAGTCTCTGATTATCAGCGAGCAGTTGCAAATGAGAAAAAAATTTGTTTACTTTGCGACTGCTATAGTAATTGAAATACAAAATCAAAGTGTTTTTGCCTCCCCCTGTAATTATTGAGTTGATACTCAATATGTTATGGGGGGGGTAAATTCGGTTATTAAGGGCCGTTTTTACAAAACGAGAACGGCTCTTGACCTTTGGGTTCGAACAAGGTTATAATAACCACGGTTTTTGAACATTTTCATAAGAGAGCATTTGCACGAAAACTATATCAAATGTTATTCTTATGAAAAAAATTGTTAAACTAATTACCGTGCTGGGCATTTTGTCCGTCGTTTTAGTGTCTTGTAATAACGAGAAACTGGATGACCTGCAAAGACAGATTGATGAAATCAATAATACGCAGATAAACAGCGTAAATGAACAGATCTCAGCCATCAAGGTATCAATTACAAATCTGACGACCACAGATGCTGAACTTCAGAAGAGCATTACCGCTTTAAAGGAGCAGCAGTCTGCTCTTGAAAAAATCGACCAAAACCTCGAAAAAGGCATAGAGGATCTAAAAGCCGAACTTTCAGCGGAAATCACCACGGCAGAGGCTAATTGCCTTGCGCAACTTAGTGCATATAAGGAGTCAGTCAGTGCCGAATTGGAGGCCTTAAAAACTTCAATAGCGACACTTGAGGCTAAGGATGCCGAACTTCAGGAACAGATAGATGCTCTCAAAAAGTATATCGATACTGATATTCAGGAAGTAAAGGATTGGGCGTCTGTCACATTCGCTACGCTTGAGCAGTATAACACAACCGCCGGAATCGTAGCGACAATTCAAAGTCAGGTTACTGCTATCAACGAGCAAATAGAGTCTCTCAAGAAGTCTTCCGTAGGTGTCAGTAAACAGGACCTTGATGAAGCGATTTCTGGTCTTCGGGACGAGCTTCAGCCTAAAATTCAGAAGGTGGCGGATGATGCTGCAGCAGAACTTTCCTCTGCAATTGAAAATATTACAAAGGCATATACTACAGCCATCGGCAATGCAATTACTGCGAGCGAGACCTCGATGAAAAACTGGGTTAACAGCCAACTTTCATCCTATTATACATCTGCACAGGTAGAATCAAAACTCACAGGTCTTCAAGACTATCTGGAGGGTCAGCTTAATAGCCAGAAGACGTATCTTGAAGGCCTTATCAATGCGCTGGAGTCCAGTGTTAATGCTAAGATAACTTCCAATTCCAAACTCATAGCACAACTTAATTCGGATCTTTCAGCACTTGAGTCGGATATGTCTACTGCCCAGCAGGATATTAAGAATAATGCATCCAAGATAGCAGACAATTCAGCAAAGATTTCTGCAAATGCGAGCAAAATATCCAGCAATACAGCTTCCATTAAAACCAATGCTACGGCAATCAGTCAAATCAAGACCCAAATCTCTTCTCTTGAGTCTGAGATGAATTCAAAGATATCTGCGCTGCAATCGCGTATGTCGATATCTGAAGGTGAAATTGATGATATTCAGTCAGATATAGCTTCTATAAATGCAGAGATTGAGTCCGTAAAAGCGGATTACACTTCCAAGATTTCTGCTCTGAAGACATCTCTTGAGCAGAAGATTTCAGCAAATACCGCACTTATCAATACTAATAAGACAGCCATTGCAAATAATTCTAACCTCATCTCCGCTAATAAGACAGCCATAAGTAATTTGAAAGCGTCCACTGATGCGGCGATTGCCGATAATGCATTGAAAATAGCGACAAATGCTGAAAATATAGCTCAAAACGCTTCAGATATTGCCGAAAATTCGGATCTAATTGCTACAAATGCTGCCGCAATCAGCAGTAACGAGGAGGCTATTGCTTCGAATGCAGCCGACATCGCACAGTTACGTATAGATCTCGCTACACAGAAGACCGAAATTACGGAAGCCTATGTGTCAGCGATAGATACGGCCATTACCGCTCTTAACGGACAACTCACTGGCAAGATTGCAGAAGAAGTAAGTTCGCTGAATTCACGCATAACAGAGGAAGTAGCAACACTCAACGCGACTATTACAGCGCTTACAACTCGTGTCTCCACTTGTGAAAAGGATATAAGGAGCATCAAAAACACGATTTATTCCATTCAGCAAGATATTGAGGATATACAAGAGCAGATTGCGTCTATTCTTGCCCGCATTCAGTCTATTACTTATGTGCCTAAATATTCCGATGGGAAGGCTATAATGACATATACCAATAATGGAACGATAACTGCGGGAACCGCTTCATTTGATTTTGAACTTAAGCCTGCCTCTACAGCCGCAGAGCTTGTAAAAGTATGGAATAAGGCACTTTCTATGAAAGCGGTTTATACAATCACAAAAGCTGCTCCGGAAACGGTCGAGTTGACTATAGAATCTGCGATTGCGGAGAATGAATTTTTGACGATTACAGTAAGCGGGAAAAATCTTAAAGACGACTATTTTAAGAGTCAGTGTTCCGCTAATGTCCGTTTGAGCATTTCCGATGGTAATAATGACTTGACGACTGACTATATTCAGATGGTTCCTTGGACTACGGATGTCATATCATTTGCAGATGCGAAGTTTAAAGCCTATTGTGTAGAAAACTTTGATACAAGCGGCGATGGTGAAATCAGCGAAGAAGAAGCTCAAGCAGTAACGAAAATGGAGTGCAGTCTTTTAGGCATCACTTCGCTTACCGGCATAGAATACTTCAGTAATCTCGAAACGATAGATGTCAGCTGCAATAAACTGACAGTAGTAGATTTCAGCCATAGTCCAAAACTTACTGAGGTGCTGGTTAATAATAACAGCCTTCGGAGTCTTGAACTCAGTGGCCTTTCAAAGCTTAAAACTCTCGATTGCTCTTCTAATAAACTCGGGACTTTGGATATTGGTGAGTGTGAGTCTCTCGAAAAACTTAATTTCAGCAGTAACAGTGTAGGTGCGATAAATCTTGCCAATAATAAAAATCTAAAGGAACTGCAATGCAGTAATAATAATCTTAAACTACTTGACTTAAAAAACAATACTATGCTTGAGACTTTATATTGCCGCAAGAATAGTTTTAGTGTATTGGATGTGACTAAGCTTGGCGCTCTTAAAAATTTGGACTGTTCGAATAACACTATCGCTTCGCTTAACGTTTATGGGAACAAGGATCTCGAAACTCTATATTGTGCTTCGAATAATCTTACAAGTCTTGGATTGACTGCAAATACAAAACTTATAGTTCTTGACTGTAGTGATAATCAGCTTTCCGTGCTTGATGTAACAAAGAACCTTGCGCTTGAGACTGTGGACTGCTCTAACAATAATATCGGCAGCTTTGACGTCAGTCGCAATTCAGCGTTGCAATCTGTCATCTGTAATGGTAATGCTTCCATGTCAAGACTTTGGGTAAAGGATGCTACACAGAAGGCGGCCCTGACCATCAAGAAAGATGAGACTACAGTGGTTTCCTATAATGACGGAGGGATCAATATTCCTGACGCGAACTTAAAGTCTTATCTTCTTGCTCTTTTTGATGATGACGAAGATGGAGAAATAAGTGTGCTTGAGGCGGAGAATGTTCAGAATGTCAATTGTTCCGGTCGAGGCATACTCGATCTCACCGGTCTGCAGGATTGTCCGAACCTTAAATATCTTAATTTCAACGGTAATAGCGTTAAAACTGTAGAACTTCCAAATCTTACAAAGCTGGAGACAATAGTAGCTTACGGTAATCCGATAGAAAAACTAAACATTAATAATGATACGGCACTCTCGGAGCTATATCTTCAGAATGTGAGCACAAATGCACTTAGTGACACGATGCTTACGATTAATGGTTATGATCAGGCTTCGACTCTATATCTCGCTTTCGCGGGCACTGACGTTACTACCTTAAATCTCACGAATAGCAGTACTCTCACTTCTTATAACGTAGCGGAGAATATTCAACTCACAAAATTTGTCGCCAGCGGAAACAGTCTTGTAGCAGAGGTCGATCTCGCAGCTCTCACCGCTTTGACATATTTGGATCTTAATGCTTGCAGATTAACTGCGCTTAATGTAGATACAAATGTTGGCCTTGTTACGCTTGACTGCTCGTCTAACAGCATTTCAAGCCTAAATGTGGATAATAACGTAGCACTTGCGACGCTTGATTGTTCTTTCAACAATCTCTCTACACTGAGAGTTGTGAATAACACGGGTCTTAACAAATTTGATTGCTCTTCTAATAATCTGGCAAATGTCAATGTCCGTAAGAATATTGCCTTGAAAGATCTTAATGTTTCTTCTAATAGCACCATTACAGCCCTTGCGCTTGGATATAATACTGTTCTTGAGACGTTGAATGCGGCGAATACTGGTCTGTCAGATATAGACCTCTCGGCAAATCTCGCCGTGAAAACTCTTAATCTTTCCGGATGTAGTGGAATCAATATTATAGATCTTGCTGTCAACACGTCTCTTGTCGACCTTAACGTGTCTTCTACGTCTCTGACGACCCTTGATGTGTCAAGCAACACGTCTCTGACGACCCTTGATGTGTCAAGCAACACGTCTCTGACGACCCTTAATGTGAACGGCTGTCCGATTTCGTCGTTAAAGATTACTGGGGCAATGAATAGCCTTATAGGACAGTATGTGAAAGCAGAGGGTGTCGCGGGTGTAATTTTCTCGGCTTCATCATCAGTCGTAAAGATTATGTCTACAGATGAAGCATCAAAAGTATGGGGATATTATGGCACCAGTACTGGCGCCACCAGTACTACAGATGGGGTGGCAAATACGAATAAGATAGTTTCAGGTTCTTCAGCAGCGCAGTGGTGTCGGGCAAAAGGATCTGCTTGGTATTTGCCGGCGAAGACGGAATTGTCAACCATTTACAGCCTAAAGACGAAGCTGAATAACACATTATCGTCAATAAAAGGCACACAATTAGGGACAAGTTATTATTGGTCGTCTACTGAGTACAGTAGTGGCGACGCGTACAACGTCAATTTCGGTAATGGCAGTGTAAGCAACGATAATAAGGATAATTCGAATATGGTACGTGCTGTGCGGGCTTTATGATTAACTATTTAATTATTTAATAATTAATATCAGGCTGCCGGATTCTTCGGCAGCCTGAAAAAATATCGGACTATGGCGCTGACTGAGCAATTGCCTGTATATAGAGACGTATATAAATTGACGCGAATGTTATTTGACATAACTCAAGCATTTCCACGAGAGTATAAGTATTCGTTGGGGCAAGATATGAAAAGAGATGCATTGAGGTTAGTTCGCTCCATATATCGGGCAAATAGGTCAGAGTTAAAAAAGGAATGGCTGGAGAACTTCTTGGATGATTTTGAAATTCTGAAACTGGAGATTCGTCTTTGCGTGGATTTGAAATTGCTTACGTTTCGTAGGCAATCGGAAATATCCCCGCTTTTGGAGTCGATTGGAAAACAAGTCACAGCTTGGAAGAATGCCGGAACGCATCGCCCTAAGGAGTGATGCGGCGAGCAAATGTTTTGTTAAAAAGGGCAGGTGGACTCTAAAACATAGAGTTATGTAGGTTGGACTGTGACGCCACAGTACCATTGTTGACTCACCTGCATACTTGGTCGTCTACTGAGAACAATAATAACAACGCGTACAACGTCAATTTCAATAATGGCAATGTAAACAACAATAATAAGAATAATTCAAATATGGTACGTGCTGTGCGGGATTTTTGGCAAACAGATTTATTTCATCAGCCAATTCCTTTGTCCGATTTTTATTTAGCTTATGAGGACTGCCGCAAGAAAAAAAGAAATACCAGCAATGCGGTCGCTTTTGAGCTGGACTACGAACGAAATCTTCAGGAACTTTATGAAGAAGTCAACTCTGGATTGTATGAGCCTCGGCGCTCCGTAGCGTTCATTATCCGCAGACCGGTGCAGAGAGAAGTTTTTGCGGCGGATTTTAGAGACCGGGTTATTCATCATTTAATAATCCAGAAGCTTGACCAAAAACTCGACAGTACATTCATAAATGACAGCTATTCCTGTCGAATCGGTAAGGGAACGCAGTATGCGATTGCTCGGGTTAATGGTTTTATTCGTAGTTGTTCAAAAAATTACACCCGTGACTGCTATGTTTTGAAACTGGATATTTCCGGTTTTTTTATGCACATAAACCGCAGGCTGTTGTATGAGCGTTTAGAGGAATTTATAGAATGTAATTATGCCGGTCTGGATAAAGATGTGCTGAAATACCTTGTAAAAAAGACAGTTATGCTAAATCCGGCGGATAATTGTATCATTAAAGGGCAATGTAGCGATTGGGATGGCCTTCCGGGCAGCAAGAGTCTTTTTCAATGTCCGGACGGTTGCGGTCTGCCGATAGGAAATCTTACTTCTCAGGTTTTTGCTAATTTTTATATGAATCCGTTTGATCACTACATGAAGCACGATCTTAAGTTGCGCTATTATACAATACTACCGGTATTTAAACAGGTACCTTCCTTTTCTTAGTTAAGCACAAGC
>CAVJMH010000007.1:0-72885 GCA_963650755.1 Firmicutes bacterium TM09-10
AAACCATATAAACCGATATCGGCTCAATATATTCAAATTTTTGTCATATACTTAGATCTTAGTCTATAAATAACCACTAATAACCGTAATTACCATGAAGTGCTTCAGATACATAACCATAATTTGCATTCTGTTTTTTGTGAATCAGACTTTTTTGTGTGCTCAAAAATATTATACTAGCGAGCCACAAAAAGATAGTATTGTAATTAATCTTGGAAAGAACTCTCAAGAAATAAAGTATATTTTTTATGCGGCGGAGCCTTCTTTGTTGATAGAAGGAGGTATGAATGAAATGTCAGTGTCTTCGCTAAACCCCGAGAATTACATAACGCCAGAGATTACTATACGCAAAAAGCGAAGTGTCAGTGATTTGTCTAATTATGGAGTGGGATCTATCCCTATTCAAAGTGGAGTGACGCCTACCGGAGGTAAAACATATTCTATACCTATACAGACGGTGTCTGGATACCACCTTGTCCCGAATATAGCTCTTGAGTATAACAGTCAGTTCGGGAATGGAATAGCGGGATATGGATGGAGTCTTTCTGGAATTTCTTTCATAAAAGTAAGAAACAAGACTTTGTTTTATGAAAGTGCACAAGCTACGGCTTTATATTCAGATGCCACTGCGGTATATTCATTAGATGGTGTTCCGATAGTCATGTCAGAGAATTTGATGAATGGATATGAACTTGCTACTTCGAAAGGTAATATACAGATCCATAAGCATCAGAATAGCTATGGTACTCCTGCTTATTTTGATGTTTTATATCCAGACGGAGGCAAGGCAGTATTCGGTTATAAAGATAATCTTGTCAGTCAGGTAGAGTATCCTCTTACAGAATATGAAGATATTGAGGGAAATAAAATGATATTTGAGTATTCTCTGGATGATGGGTCGTATTATATAAAGTCTATATCCTATGGTAAAGATGCAAAAGTTACGTTTACCTATTCAAGTGTTCGAAGGCAGGATAGTTCTCCTTATAGGAATGCAGTGGCTGGAAAGGTTATTAAGCAAAACAAACTGTTATTAAGGTTAATAACTGTAAAAAGCGGTACGACGGTTTTATATAGATATACTTTAACTCAAGAATATAAAGATTATGTAAACTTATTAAAGAAAATAGATTATGAAAGCGGAGTAAGAAG
Organism: Firmicutes bacterium TM09-10; assembly: GCA_963650755.1. Classification (GTDB taxonomy): domain Bacteria; phylum Bacteroidota; class Bacteroidia; order Bacteroidales; family UBA932; genus Cryptobacteroides. The sequence goes on from CAVJMH010000007.1 coordinate 1,153, forward strand.
TCTGCCTCCGATTGAGTTTGAGTACGGAATTGACATCGCGGCTCCAGTTGAACAACCTGGGTTTACAAGGATTCCGTATGGACTGTTGTCTCCGATTGCGTATGTGAAATCGTCTGATGTATCACTGCTATACAAACGAGGAAAGATACGCTCGGATAAGTTATCTGATGGCTTAGTGGTTTTGCCTAATTATCCTAATTATGGCGTTATAGGGGAACGAACCGTTCTTGGCAAGAAATATAAAAAATATGGAAGTTTGTATTCATCGAATACTAAAATACAAATTAATAGCCGTAGCTCGTATGGTTATGATTGTAATTTTATTGAGGTAGGAGATGGTTTTCAATGTGTAGAGATACTGGATGTTAATGGGGATGGAGTAGACGAGATAGTAAAAGTAAATAATAGTTGCAGTAAAAAAGAGGTCACAGACTATAAGGTAACGATTTATTCTTTAACAACTGGTGGACAAATTGATTCGTCTTCATTCTCTTTTTCGATAAGCGACGGAACGTATAATAAATACTATAACAATCCCGCAAAAAGTGGATATTATTTCGGTGATTTCAGAGGAGATGGAAAGATGCAATTATTGATAATGACTTATAAGTCATCTCGATTTGCGTTCATTGATTTGAATGGGAAGAAAAAATTAAGCGAAACCACTTTATTTTCCAAGGCTGATGATGACGAATATTATATGTTTGTTGCAGATATGGATGGGAAAGGGAAATCAGATTTTTGTTTGTTGTCATCAGTGGGATTAAAAATATATCAAGTCCAATCTCTTACAGGTACGACTTTCGTTAATACGAAGACATATTCTTCTTTAACGAGAGCGATAGCGGCACAGTCAATGACTTTGTCTTCAACACAAAGGTGTCGTTCCATACCACTTGATGTGAACGGAGATGGTTACATGGATATTGTTTCATATCTAGAGGCAACGGAATCTGGCATTACTACAGAATCCGATAGGTTGAATGTTAGTTTTTTTAATGGTGAAACTTTCGTAACAGAGACTTCGTTTCCGATAAAACGAAGAGTTGACAGTGAACTGATGTTTTTGGATGTGGATAAAGATGGACTTCCTGACATCTTGAATCTCCAGAAAGACTCACTATTCTACGTGTCGAACAATAATGGATATTTTGAAGATAAAGTCTTGTATGCCAATGTTAAAGTCGATTCGACGACTGATCTTATTTCGATAGACATGTCTACATGGAATGCTCATGGGGATATGATGACATATAGATCTGGTTTTGTGGATTTGTATTCTTGTAATGTTGACCATGGTATGCTGAGGAAAGTATATACTATGACGGACAGTTTTGGTAATTGGGAATATAATGCATATTCTCGACTTGGCTCGGAAGATGGTGTTTTTTCTTATGATAGAGGTATAAGTTGTAAGACGGGATTTATAAATAGAGTTATTCCGATAGAAGTAATAAAAAATAATCGTTCTTATTCGGGAAATCAGACAGAAGATAAATACTATTGTTATACAGATGCAATATATAACAATCAAGGTCTTGGTTTTTGTGGCTTTAGGCGTGTACAAGAGATTGCTGCTACATCTGGAGTAACGAAAGTTCAGACTTATAATGCGGAAAAATTTGGAGTCCCAGTAAAGACTACGCTTTGTCGTTCTAATTCGCAGACCCCATATCTGACACTTATTAACACTTATGATTCTTATTCAACCACTTATGGTAAACTTAATCCACGTCTGACACGTAGTGAAAACGTAGATGCTGTATCAGGGATAAGGGTTGTTACATCAACAACTTATGATAGTTATGGTTATCCGACATTGATAAGAACAGAAAAGAAAATTAATGGTTATTCGGCTCAAAGTACAGTGACGCGTAATAAATATGCGTATATAAAGATGGAGGGGGAATATGTATTGGGCGTTTTGCTTAAAGAGTCGATAGATACGAATTTGGATTCTGTGGCAGACTCTGTGTGGCGAGTTACCCATCAATATGATAGAGAAAAATGGTGTCATCCTACTCGAAAAATAACGGTATGCGGTAAGATTAAGAGTAATCAAGGCGTAGATTACAGCATAGGCCTTTATAAAGTTTCTTCGACTAAATGGGAATATGATTCCAAGTGGAATATTATATCGGAGAAGAGTGCATCATATAACTCTTCTGAGTATGTTGGAAGCACCTACACTTATGATGCAGATGGAAGATTTCTTTTGACAAAAACTGATCCATTGGGTAGAGTTACGCGGTTGTCAGACTATACTTTGTGGGGGAAACCAACAAAAGAGATTGATTATAATTCTATGGAAATGACATATTCATATGATCAGTTCGGTAATTTAATTAAGACTACGACTTCAGATGGTGCACAATACGAATCAATTTTAAATTGGGGTGGCGCAGGACTATATACGAAGACACTGACAGGAACAGATAAGGCTACAATTGAACATCATTTTAATGCTGGCGGTTTGGAAGTGAGAACTCGCGAACAGAGGTTTGACAATACATATCGTATTACTGATAAGGTTTATGATGTGAAAGGGCGGCTTCAGAAGGAATCTCTGCCATATAAGGGAAGTAAAGCTTCTTATTGGACGGAATACTCGTATGATGACTATGATAGGGTTATTTCTAAAAATGAGGCATCTGGAAGGATATCTACGTGGAGTTATAATGGGACAAGCATTACTTCTAAGATAGAAGGTTTGGTAGTTACAAAGATGCGAGATGCTTTAGGAAATATCATAATGGCAGGGGATGGTGGGGGAATGATTCGATATACTTATCGTGATGATGGTCAAATAGAGAAAATCACCGCTCCTGGTAATGTGTTGACAACATTCGAATATGATAAATATGGCAGGCGCATTAAGATGATTGATCCAAGTGCGGGGGTACAGTCTGACTCTTACACGTGGAATACAGATGGGACATCAAGCAGCACTCACACTAATTCAAACGGATGGGTGAGGACACAAAAAGACAAATTCGGTAGGCTTATTCTTACGGAGAGATCTAACGATGGGTCAACATCTTATTCTTATGATGATAAAGGGCGTCTTATTCGGGAAGCTTCTACGAATGGATGCATAACGGCGTGTTCTTATGATAGTTATGGTAGAATACAGTCTCGAATAGATAGTCTTCCTGGAGGCGTATTTTTAAAAAGAAGTTATGGTTATCGTGTAGGTGGTCAAGTGGATAGCATAAGATACGAGTCTCAAGAAGGGTATATGGCTACAGAATGTTACCAATATCAGTATGGAAACGAGATAGGGGTAAAACTTTCAAATGGTACTGTTGTTCGTAGCTTGTCGAAAGAAAATGTATTTGGTCAGTCAATAGAAATCTATACTAATGGGCTCAAACGTGAATATGGATATACTGATTTCGGTTTTCCTTTATATAGACGTATAGATGGAGGAGAGATTCAGAACGAGATTTATGAATTTGATCCACAGACAGGAAATTTGCTTTCTCGTTCAGAGTATACAGGAGGCCCGATTGAAACGTTTGCTTATGATAATCTTAATCGTCTTACGAGGATTGGCAATAGGACGATAGGCTATTCTTTAAATGGGAATATAGCTCGGATTGACGGGGTGGGCCACATGAGATACACTAACATGGCCAAGCCATATCAAATAACTTCCTTTGTGCCGGATTCTACAGTGGTGGTTGGTGGAAATCAAAGAGTAATGTATTCCTGCTATAATAGACCGCTTACAATAACGGAAGGAGAAAATAGTGTATCGTTTATCTATGATGCTGATGGGAACCGTGTTAGGATGGAGGAAAGGAAAAATGGAAGTCTGTTGCGAACGCATTGGTATGTAGGAGATAAATATGAATTTGTGGCGAATGACCAAGGTTATAAGGAACAAGAAATTTTATATTTGGGAGGAGATGCATATAATGCTCCGCTTATGTGGCGTAATGGCAGTACGGATTGGCAGATAGGAAGGGATTATTTGGGAAGTATCAAACAGGTGGTAGCTCCAGATGGAGCATTGTCAGGTAATTATAGTTATGATCCTTGGGGTAGGTTGAGATCGATGTCTACTCTTGAGGTATATGCTATCGGTCAGGAACCAAAACTATTCATTGGCAGAGGCTATACAGGACACGAACATTTGCCGCAATTCGGGCTTATCAATATGAACGCTCGTTTATATGATCCTTTACTTGGTCGATTCTTAAGTCCTGACCCATATGTCCAGGCGCCAGATTTTACGCAAAATCTTAACCGATATTCGTATGCATTGAATAATCCGTTGAAATATACAGATGAAAGCGGAGAGGTATTAGGAACTATCTTAACGGTGGGTGCTTTGATAGGCGCTACATTTGGGATCGGTAATCTTCTGGCGCACAATATTAGAGGTGATGATTTAGGAAAGGGGCAATGGGCAAAATATTTCTTTTCTGGGTTTGGTGCTGGTTTTATATTAGGTGCCGGAATAGCAGCTTTGGGAAGTTCTGCAATAGCATCATTTGCTTTTTTAGGGAAAGCTGGTGTCGTTGAAATGGGTATTTTGGCTGGGTTAAATGAGGTGAATTTTGCGATGAGTGCGGTCAATGGGATTATTAACGGAAATGATAATTGGTTCAATAATTATGTTTCAAGTTCTTTGGGAAAATACTACCTTGATGAAAACAAATCATTTTGGGGTGAGTTGGGAGAAGGCCTTAGCCGGTATACTTGGGAGGTGTTTCAACAAACCGCTGGATATGCTTGGACAAGTTTAAGAAATGGATGGAATGACCGCGTTGATCTTTGGGGCGGTGCTACTTTTTCAACAAATTATTGGAAGGATTCTTCTTATAATGGAGTAACCCTGGGGAGTTTTATTAATATAAATTATCAATCAGGAAAGAAATATCCGGCGCTTGAAGAATATTCGACCTTTAATGATTTTATGAAAGGATCATCTCGTATAAAATCAGAGCTATATAAACATGAATATGGGCACACGATCCAAAGTAAAAAATGGGGAGTGGGGTACCTTCCTGTTCCTGCAATGCTTAGTTTGGTTAATTGTATAGTTGATTTACCTCATCATGACAGTTATTGGACAGAAATTGATGCAGATAGTTATTCATCTTCTTATTTTGAAAAAAATGAAATCCCTTTTTAATTTAGATCCAGTTAAAGGAGTATTGTTGCTTTTTATCGTAACAATTTCGTCGTGTGTGCCAGAGCCTAATCATGGTTTAGATTTTTGTTTGCATAATACAAGTAAGGGGAGGGTGTATTTTGTTTTTCCAAGTAAGATATATGGGTATTGTATGTCGGGTCTAATATATGAATACGATGACTTAAGTGAAGTATCTCCTTTAGATACAACTTTTGTCGGATATCAAGGTGGTCGGTTCGTTTCTGCTGGAGCAATAGAAAAGACATATTCTGTATATGAATTCGATGAGTTGTTCCAATATGATACATTAAGAGTCTTTGTTATTACAATACAGATTATAAATGGGGAAGAAGTATATGATTTTCTTGTCAGATATGATATATCATATAATGACACGTCGTATTTAATGAATGATGATGGAGCTCTTGAATTATATTATCCGCCAGATGAAAGAATGAAAAACGTAAAAATGTGGCCGAAATATGATGATGTCATAATGATGAGTGATAAATAGAATCGAAATATGAAAAAGAACGGATTAATCGTTTTGTTGAGTCTTGTGCTTTTTGTTTCTGAGAGTGAAGTTGTGGAATACACATACGATGACGCAGGAAATCGCATCGAGAAAACAAATTGAGAGAATGAAGAAAAGCTTGGTTGGATTGGCAGGTCTTATATTGATTTGCCCGGTGGAGGTTTATGCTCAAGTAGATACTACTTTTTGGTATTCGGAGCGTGTGGACAGCCTTCAGACGGCGGTGGTTAGTGCAGATGTGGCGGCGAGCTATATTCCTAAAGGTAAAGACATTAAGGCTGAGGTGATAACTTCTGCCGGACTTGGCAAGATGGCCTGCTGTAATCTTGCGGAAAGTTTTGAGAATTCGGCAAGCGTCTCTGTAGGATATTCAGATGCGGTGACGGGCGCAAGACAGATACGTCTCCTGGGCCAAAGCGGCATATATACTCAGATGCTTGACGAAAACCGTCCTGTTATGCGAGGATTGAGTGCTCCTTTCGGTCTTTCTTATGTCCCGGGCCAATGGCTTGAGAGCATACAGGTGAGTAAGGGAGTGAGCTCAGTCATCAACGGGGTTGAATCTATGACGGGGCAGATTAATCTTGAACATCGAAAGCCTACGGATGAGAAGCCTCTGTTTTTGCAGTCTTCCGTTATGCACGACGGTAAGTTTGACATTAACGCTTCGTCTTCCCTCCAATTCGCTCAGAAGTGGAGCACTATAATTCTGGCGCACGTGGATGCTCAGCGTAATCCTATGGATATGAATTCGGACGGATTCTTGGACGAACCTCGTACTCTTCAGTTTTCGCTTTCTAACAGGTGGCTATACTTTGACCCTGATGGCGTGCAGGTCCGTTTTGGCTTTCGTGCTTTGAAGGACATGCGTGAAGGCGGGCAGGAAGGAAAGAGCACATCGTACCTCCCGCTATGGAAGACAGACATAAAAAATAAGAGCCTGAATGCTTATCTTAAAGTAGGATACCCTTTGGGCAGTGACGCCGCTAATTCCATCGCTCTCGTTGCGGACTATTCTTTTCAGGATATGTCGTCTGTATTTGGCCTTAGAAATTATGATGCTATGCAGCATAGCGGTTTTCTTAATTTGTTATATCAAAGGGAGATAAACGAATCTCACAAATTCACCCTCGGGCTTTCTGACACCTTTGACTATTATCGCGAGCTTCTCCCCGGGGCGGGGGCAAAAGTAAACACATGTCTTAACAATGCCGGCGTCTTTTCGGAATATACTTATCATCGTGGGGAGGTGTTTTCTGCTATAATTGGCCTGCGGGCAGAACATTATCTGGATCATGGGGGCAGGATTTCCCCTCGTCTCACGCTGAAATATGCACCTGTGGAGGATCTTGTTTTTCGGGCCAATGCCGGAAGGGGGATAAGATATTCTACTCCATTGATAGATAATATAGGCGTGCTTTCCACTTCGAAGGCTCTTATCGGGGATTTGACGTCTCATCCGCTTGAGCAGTCGTGGACTTTCGGTGGGAGTGCGACTTGGTATCTTCCATTTGCCGAGGGGAGCAAGACTTATCTGAGTTTTGATTATTTCAGAACGCAGTTTACTTCCCAGATGCTCTGTGATTATGACAAGACCCCTGGGGCTATAGAATTTTATCTTTCATCTCTTTCATATACAAATAATTATCAGGTGGATTTCAGCGCTGAACCTTTCCCGCGTTTTGTAGTTACTCTGACAGGTCGTTATACTGATGCTTTCGCGCAGTACGATGGCAGGGGCTTGCTCGAAAAGCCTATGACCAGCAGATATAAAGGGGTGCTGAATCTTCAGTGGGCGACTTCCCTGAGAAAATGGATTTTTGATTTTACGGCATCTGTCAATGGTCCGTGCCGAGTTTGGGATTTTATGAAGAGCGAGTATCCTACAGGATATTCTCCTGTCTATCCTCTTCTTTATGCTCAGGTTACTCGTCGTTTTAAGGGATTTGACGTATATTTGGGCGGGGAAAATCTTACGGGATATACTCAGAAGAATCCTATCTTTGGGGCTGATGATGCTTTTTCTTTTGATTTTGACGCAAGTCAGATTTGGGGGCCGCTGATGGGACTGCGCGTTTATGCGGGAATTAGACTGACAATTTGGAAAACAGAATAATTTGGAATATGAAACGTTTTATCGTAATGATTCTTTCCGTCTTGCTTCTTGGGGCATTTACTTGCTATGCCGGCGGAAAGAAAGACAAGGCGGAGGTTACTTTTCAGACAGATATGCATTGTCATAAATGCGCTGAGAAGATAACGGAGAATGTCTCTTTTGAAAAAGGAGTGCTTGACGTCAAGGTGGACGAGAAGACCAAGCAGGTTACTTTCGTCTATGATGCTAAGAAGACGTCGGTAGAGAAACTTCGCAAGAGCATAGAAAAGCTCGGATACACGGCCACGGTCGTAGAAAAGACCCCCAAAGTGCTCGAGAAGCAGAATATTTAAGGGTTATGCGCATCGCTGTCGTAATATTGAACTGGAACACAAGGGATTTCCTGGACGCTTTCGTCCCGGGAATTCTTTCTTCTTTAGGTGGCGATGATGCTCTTTTTGTGGCGGACAGCGGTTCTACTGATGGGTCATTGGCCTTGCTAACTGAAAAATATCCACAGGTGCGACAGATTCCTCTTTATGAAAACAAAGGCTTTGCCGGAGGATATAATCAGGCTCTGATGGGGATAGATGCCAGCTACTATCTTTTGCTTAATTCCGATGTCCTTGTAGGGGAGGATTGGCTTTCTTCTCTTTTTAATTGGATGAACTCTCACCCGGAGTGCGGAATTTGTGCGCCGAAACTTTTGGCTTTGGACCGTGGGGAGGATGGGAATTGGCATGAGACAGAAAGGTTTGAATATGCAGGAGCTGCCGGAGGACGACTGGATTATTTCGGCTATCCTTATTGCCGAGGGCGCGTCCTTTCCCGGGTGGAGATGGATAAAGGCCAATACGACGCTCCCTCCGATGTTTTTTGGGCGAGTGGGGCTGCGCTTATGATAAGAAGAGGTTTGTGGCGAGCTCTCGGTGGGTTTGATGACAGATTTTTTGCTCACATGGAGGAGATTGATCTGTGCTGGCGGGCGGCAACCATGGGCTGGAAGATAAATGTAGTGCCTCAGAGCGTGGTTTATCATATAGGCGGGGGTACTTTACCAGCGAAATCTCCTTTTAAACTTAGGCTTAATTATCGTAATTCCCTATGGATGCTGCGAAAAAATCTTCCAGGAGCCATAGGACCTTTTCGCTCAGGGATAAGGATAGGAGTAAGATCTTTTCTTGATTATCTTTGTGCTCTGATTTATTTGCTTTTAGGAAAGAAGGATTACGCCGGGGCGGTGGTCGATGCACATAGCGAGGCGCGAGGCGTTAAAATAGTTCCTTTCAGCGGTAAATGCAGAGTAAAGCCTGATGGAGGGCTGCTATTGTGGAAAATGCTGAGATTTAGGCTTTGTGGCGGAAGGGAAAATAAAAGTAATGGATAGAATAAAAAGCAGACGATGAAAGTGGTTATTGACGGGGCAGGAGAGATAGGTTCTCACCTGGCCAAATTACTTGTAAGAGAAGGCAATGAGGTCTCTGTGATAGATAGTGACCGCAGCAGGCTTGACGCTCTATCTTCTTCGGTAGATATAGAACCTATAGAAGGGGAACCTACTTCCATTAAGGCACTTACTAATGCCGGGGTTGCCAAATGCGACCTTTTTATAGCTGTTTTTCCTTATGCCAGTCAGGAGGTTAATCTGGTGGCGTCGCTTTTTGCTAAAAATTTGGGGGCCAAGCGGGCCGTGGCCAGAACTCGTGACCTTGAACTTCTGACGAGGGGGGGTCGTCAACTGGCGAAGGATCTTGGCCTTGAGATGACCATTTGTCCAGAGAAGATTGCGGCAGACGAGGTGGTTTCGCAGCTTCGATATAACACTTCGTCCGATACGATGAGCTTTGCGCGCGGGAAACTTCACATCGCAGCGTATCGTTTGGGAGAGGATAGCCCTATTTTGGACATGCGGCTCGTGGATTTCACTAAACTTTTTTCTCAAAAGGAGAACGCGGAGTTCCGTGTGATAGCCATTTCGCGTCAGGATAAGACGATAATTCCTCGTTTTGATACGAAGTTCAAGTTTGGGGATTTGGTTTACATCATTATACGAAAAGAGGGGATAAAGGGACTGAATACTTATCTTGGGCTCGACGACATCGCGGTGAAGAACGTCATGATTATGGGCGGTGGCTCTGTCGGGGCCATTACTGCGTCTTTATTGGCCTCTGACATCTCATCGGTGAAACTTATAGAAGTAAAACGTGAGCGGTGTTTGCAGTTGGCGGAGAGCCTTCCGGAGAACGTGGAGGTGGTCAGCGGTGATGCTCGCAATACGGATTTTCTTTATGAACAGGGACTTAGTTCGTACGATGCTTTCGTGGCGCTGACCGGTAACGATGAGGCTAACATATTGGCCTGTGTGGCAGCGAAGAAGTTTGGGGTTCCGAGGACCATAGCCGAAGTGGAGAATATGGAATATGTGCGCCTGGCTGAGGAGATGGGTGTGGATGTGGTTGTCAATAAGAAGCTTGTAACTGCGAGCCGTATATATAAGCTGACTCTTAGTGATCAGGCCAAATTCGTTCGCTATATGAGCGGAACTGATGCTGAGGTCGTGGAATACACCGCTTCTGAAGGGTCGATTATAACTAAGAAATCTTTGAAAGAGACCAATTTCCCGCTTGATGCCGTGATAGGAGGGGTTCTTCGTGGAAACGATGCTTTTATCGCTGTGGGTGATACGCACATCCTTCCAGGAGACAGGGTTGCGGTGTTCACTACTCCGTCTTGCGCCAAGCAGGTGGACAAATTGTTTAAGTAGGGGCTTAGATATATCGTTTCATGTCTTCGCCCTCGACTCCGGCGAAAAGCTCGATGAACTGTTTGGCCGGGCTGGATGAGATTTTAGGTATTAGCACTTCTTCCACTTGGAAAAATCCTACTTCGGCCTTCATAAGGACTTCTATTTTGATAGGTTTGTCTTCTCCGTGAGAGATGCGAACTTTTTCTATGGAATTGGCAGAGTATTTATGAATATCGCCTTCGGCTGGTTTTGAAGGCCTTTCGAGGCTGATTCTTGCGCGTCCCTTGGTCATGTCGCATCCGTCGGCGATTAGGATTATCCCTGCTTCGATGGAATGGATAGGGTTAGTGCCCATGTGTCCTATTATTCCTTCAAGTGCGAGGGAGCGTATGATGACTCTGCGTCTGATGTCGTCGGGTAGCGTCTCTTTTAGTATGTTGTCTATCAGGTTGAATGTGATTATCGCGGAATAAAGTTCGTGATTCTTTCTCCCTATGGTCATCCCACTGTCGTGCAGGAATGCAGCGAGCATTACTGCGCATACGCTGTCGGCAAATGTTCCGGCGTTCTCTTTTTCGAGGCTGGTCTGTATGCCTGATTTGTGCAGAATGAGAAGCATTTTGAGGGCGTTGCGGCAGACAGTTTTCATATGTACCGGTCCGTGGTCATTAAAACCGAGTCTGGTGATGGACACCGTGTTAGCATAGTCCTGAATGGCTTTGATCTCCGGATCTTCTAAAAGAAGTTTAAGCAATCTCGCCGGTAGGCCATCGGACTCTGTATGATTGCTAACTATTTCGTCCACAATGTCTTGTATCTTGCTTTCTACTAAGTGCTCCTTAGGTGATCTGATAAGTTCCATAGTATTTGATTTTATGCGCTTTTTACTTAAAAACAGCCTCTGACAATATGAACGTCATAAAGGCCAATAGAAGTGCGTAAGTGGCCTGTTTCTGATAGCCGTGCGCGTGAGTTTCAGGTATCATTTCATCGCTCGTTACATATAGCATGGCGCCGGCGCAATATCCGAGCATTATATCATTCCACTTGTGTGGTAGATTTTTAATGAAGAAACCCAGGATAGCTCCTATGATGGTAGCTCCGCAAAGTCCAGCGGCGCTTATTAGGACGTTAGTCATAAATCATTAGCAGTTCATAATAAATATGGAAGTAAACTTTATAACCTTGTTGTGCCATATCTATCAACAGAAATCAACTTAGGGACAGTTTATATAAATATTGTTACAAAATGGCCGTTAGGCCATCTTCCAGCCGTCTATGGTGTGGGTCTCGGAGGAGAAGTTTATTCCGAGCTTTATGATTTGTTTCCCTGAAGCAAGGAATGGTTGTGCGTAGCCCATTTCTTCTATCTGTTTGATAGCCACTTCCGGAGACTGGTCGCGCTTCAGCTCTATGATATAGATATATTTATCGGTATTAATAGTTATGTCTATGCGCCCTCGTGATGTGCAATATTCCGTTCGTACATAGAGGCCCATCATTCGGAACATTATGTACATCGTGTTTTGGAAGTAAAGTTCGAGATTACCTTGTATTTCGTAACTGTTGCCAGCGAGGAATGCAGAGAAACGGTCCATAAAACCCTGAACATCTCCACTACGAATATCGCGGACAAATCTGGAAACAGAGAATTCCCCTTGAATGAGGGCTGGTGCATAAAGTTGGCTCAGTGAATTAAGAAAACCCTTTCTGACCTCTTCATTCGGGTAGTCCAAGGTGTAAGTCATAAATTCATGGTCGTAGCCCGTTATCGTCAGATAACCCGTCTGGTACATAAGAGATATCGGCTGAGGATTTGTATAGTTCGTTCCTGTCAAAGCTTCCACTGGAACTTCATCTTTCGAAATTCCTTCAAGATCATAGTTCCCTTTCTTAAGATAGCGTACGAGGAAGGACGGTGTGCCAGTTTCGAACCAATACATGCGAAATTCGTTAGATTTGAACGTATTAAGTAAACTGAAAGGATTATATACCCCCATCGCCTTGTGATGGAAATGGTATCCGTCATACATCGTCTTGAGTTTTCCGTAGCACTCGTCTTTGCTTAAATTATTCGCTGTTGCAAGTTCTTCCACACTGCTATCGAAATTGGCTTTAAGTTCGGCTTTCGATACTCCGCATATATCCGAAGACTGAAGGTCCATCGATATGTCATTCAGATTATTAAGTCCACTGAAGATGCTCATCTTACCGAGTTTGGTAACCCCCGTGAGGAAAGCGAAACGGATGTATTCATCTTTGCCTTTGATAACGCTGTAGAAACCCTGAAGCTCACGGCGGAATGTGTCTGCGAGTTCGTCGTTGTCAATGTTATCTATAACTGGCTTTTCGTATTCATCGACGAGAATGACCACTTTGTTGCCTGTTTTCTGATATGCCGCGTCAATTACAGCTATGAAACGGGCTTCCGCAGTCGTGTACTTGTCTGTTACTTCATAAGCCTTTTCCCACGCATTCAGATGCTGATTAAGTTTTTCTCTCAAGTCTTCAACAGAGGCGTACTTGCTTCCCGTGAAATCCAGATGCAGAACAGGATGCTCTGTCCAGTCTTTTTCAAGATTTTCCATCGCCAGTCCCTTGAACAGCTCCTTCTTACCGCTGAAGTAGGCCTCCATCGTGGAGATGAGAAGGCTCTTACCGAAGCGGCGCGGACGGCTTAGGAAATAGTATTTTCCCGTCGATGTTAGATTGTAAATCTGCTGGGTCTTATCTACATAAGCATATCCGCCTTCGCGTATTTCTGAAAAACTCTGTATTCCGATAGGGTATAACATACGGCTCTCTGTTTTTGACATTCCGCTCAAATATACGAAAAACATTTCACATTCTCTGCGAAGCGACTGCGAAGAAAAAAACTCCACCGGGGCTATCGTGTCTGAATTTATTTGAATTTGACAAAAGGTTTGAAATAAACTATATTTGCCTTATGACAGAGATAGATAAATACGCAGACATTCTCGAAGGACACGGAGTAAGGCCGACATCGGTAAGAATCCTTGTTCTTCGTGTCATTTCTTCCTATCACGACACTTTTTCTCTTTCTGATCTGGAGACGGAACTGGAAAGTGTGGACAAATCCACCATTTTCCGCACATTGACGATTTTTGCTGAACACCATCTTGTTCACGAGACGGAAGACGGGAGCGGTAGCACGAAGTATTGTTATTGTCATAACGATCACGTGTGTGGGGTAGAAGAACTGCATTGTCATTTTTATTGCGAAAAGTGTCATAAGACATATTGCCTGGAAAATACGCACATTCCCATCGTGCGTTATCCCGAAGGATTTAAGCTTCACGAGGTGGAGTATCTGCTAAAAGGTATTTGTCCTGCTTGTGGAGGAAAGAAATAACACTACTATTGTTATATGAAAAGGATCTTCGCACTCTACTAAGCTGCAACTCGGTTGCAGGGCTGTCGTGCTATCTTTGCCTTCGATTTTTAGAAGAGGGAGCGTAGATGTCGCTACGTAACCGATGTCAAAGATGAAAATGGCCGGGAAGGCCGTGTAAGAAAAGAGAGGAATCATTTTTAAACAGCCTTTTGAGGTTATGGAAAAAGAACAAAAAATAATGGTCGGACGTATCGCCTTGTGCGGAGTCCTGTTCGCTTCAGACCTGTTTTCTTTCGTCCCTAAAGAGTATGAGATATTTTTCTGTTTGGCAGCATATCTGCTTGTCGGAGCGGACGTGGTGTATGAAGCTGTGAAAAACATATTCCACGGAGAACTTTTCGACGAACATTTTCTGATGGCTCTCGCCACCATAGGTGCATTTGCCATAGGAGAATACGCGGAAGCTGTGGCCGTTATGTTTTTTTATCAAATAGGGGAGTTGTTCTCCGATATGGCTGTGGACCGAAGCCGTGAATCCATTTCTTCTCTTATGGACATACGTCCTGATTATGCCAATCTTGAAGTGGACGGTCTCGTTAGAAGGGTAGCCCCTCAGGATGTTGAAAAGGGAAGTGTGATAGTTGTAAAACCTGGCGAAAAGATACCTATAGACGGAGAGGTTATTTATGGTAATTCTTCTTTGGATACAGCGGCTCTTACAGGAGAAAGTCTTCCTCGTGATGTGTCTGTTTCAGATAGTGTAATTAGCGGGAGCCTTAATATGACAGGACTTCTTAAGATTCGCACTACAAGCTCTTTTGGGGATTCCACAGCATCCAAGATTTTGGATTTGGTAGAAAACGCACAGAACGGAAAGGCTCAAAGCGAGAAGTTTATTACCAGATTTGCCAAGGTCTATACTCCGGCAGTGGTTGCAGGAGCGGTGTTATTGGCATTACTGCCACCAATTTTTATTGGAGGAGATTGGACTTTATGGCTTCATAGAGCGTTGATATTCTTAGTTATTTCCTGCCCTTGCGCCCTGGTTATTTCTATTCCCTTGACCTTCTTCGCGGGAATTGGCGGAGCTTCCAGAAAAGGAATTTTGGTTAAAGGCTCAAATTTTCTTGAACTCCTCTCCAAGGTGGACACATTCGTGTTTGACAAGACGGGAACTCTTACGAAAGGCAATTTTTCTGTCAGTAAGATAGCCTCGGTGAAAGGTACATCCGAAGAACTTTTATACCATGCGGCATTGGCCGAAAGTTATTCTAATCATCCGGTGGCGCTGTCCCTAAGAAATGCCTGCACGAAAAGTTTGGATAAAAGTAAGGTGAGCGATATTAAAGACTTTGCGGGCGAAGGCATCTGTGCGAAAGTTGAAGGCAAGGAGGTTTATGCCGGGAACGAAAAATTTATGCGAAGAGCCGGAGTGAAGGCTCAAGATGTGAGTGAGATAGGAACGGTCATTTTTGTAAGCATAGAAGGGGAGTATCAGGGTTATATCGTGGTGTCCGATACCGTTAAGCCGCAGTCTAAGACAGCTTTGCAAAATCTTAAGCGCGTGGGCGTTAAGAGGTGCGTTATGCTTACTGGGGACCGTAGGGATGTAGCCGAAAAGATAGGAGAGGAGATAGGAATAGATGAGATACACGCTGAACTTCTTCCTGCCGGAAAGGTGGAAAAGATGGAAGAACTTAAAAAATGCGAGCCTAAGGAGACGGTGGCATTTGTCGGGGATGGCATAAACGATGCGCCTGTGCTGAAATTGGCAGACCTCGGCATAGCGATGGGAGGTGTCGGAAGTGATGCGGCCATCGAGGCTGCAGATATAGTTCTTATGGATGATGACCTTTCAAAACTGCCTGTGGGGATGAGAATTGCGAGAAAAACTCATGGCATCGTCATGCAGAACATTATTTTCGCGATAGGTGTGAAACTGGTTTTCCTGGTGCTTGGCGCCGTAGGCGTGGCCAATATGTGGGAGGCTGTTTTCGCTGATGTCGGAGTTACGGTGATAGCTATTTTGAATTCTTTGAGAGCGATGAGGGTGAAATAGCCATTTTTTCAGGAGTTCTTCGTATATTTGGGCCTATGAAAAAAGAATTTTCCGTGGCCGGGCACTCTTTTAGAGTCGTACTTCCTGACGCCCATCCCTTGTGGAGGCAGATGGGGCAGTACGACCCTTTTTTGATTATGGGTGCGTCTTCTTCCATTTTTACTCTTTCGTTAGTGGATAAAGTGGACATTCAAGGGCGGACTTTGTATTATGATCAGAGTACAGAACCAGGGGAGACGAAGATAACTATTTATAGGAAAGGAGATAACTGGATTTTTGAGTCGTCCCCCACTTCGGCGAGACCTGTGTCTATGAGGCTTCTCTCGAATGAGGATTTCAGCGATTCACAGTTGGAAATTCTTGACCCTTCGGAGTCCATTTTTGCTCTGAATAACGCTCTAATGCTGCAGTATGCTTTTCGTACGGCAGGGATGCATACCCTTGAGATGCACGCTTCGGTTACGGTCTATAAGGGGAAAGCATATCTTTTTCTGGCCAAGAGCGGGACTGGTAAGAGCACTCATAGTCGGATGTGGCTTGAAAATATAGAAGGAAGTCATCTTCTAAATGATGATAATCCCATAGTTCGTGTACTTCCCGATGGTCAGGTGCGGGCCTATGGCTCCCCATGGAGCGGTAAGACTCCGTGTTATGTTAATGAGGATTATCCTGTGGGTGCTATGGTGCAGATTAGCCGTGCAGGTGAGAACCGAGCTTCGCGTCTTGATGTTTTGCATTCGTACGCACTTGTATATTCTTCTTCATCGGGCATCAAGTTCGAAAGCCGTATGGGCGATGCTTTGAATGATTCGATAGAGAAGGTGGTAAGAGGGGTGAAATGTTATAAATTGGATTGTCTGCCTAATCCGCAGGCGGCATTTACTTGTCTGGAGGCGGTACAGCGATGAATCTGGTAGTTCCTAACGCGATTTTCTTTTCGCATGTCTGCGCCCTGTTGGAAGAGGGGAAGACGGTAACTTTCGAAGTGAAAGGCAGCAGTATGCGCCCGTTTATAGAGGGAGAGAAGGATAGCGTGTGCTTAAAGAAGGAAGAGTTCGAGGTCGGAGATGCTGTTCTTGCACAGCTTCCCCCTGGCAATTATGTGCTTCATAGGGTGAAAAGCATTGACGCGGACGTGGTTACACTTAAAGGCGACGGTAATCTTAAAGGCGAAGAGAAGTGCAGTGTGGAGAGGGTTAAGGGCAAGGTTCTAAAAATAATTAAGGGTAACGGACGTACGGTGGATGTATCGAAGCCCTCGTTTAAGCGAAAGGTCAGGCGTTGGACACGTGCTCCGTATATATATAGGCGTATAGTGCTGGCGATATTAAGAAGATTATAAGAAGGTGGCGGGAAATCGTATCGCGACGAGAATAATAAAAACTAAATTGATATGAGAATAATTGACGGATTTAAGTTAAGGCAGATTTGCGGTGAGAATGTAGTGGTGCCGGAGGGCGCTGATCTTGTGAATTTTAATAAGATGCTTTCCCTTAATGAGACGGCCGCTTTCTTGTGGAAGTCTGTCGTGGGGAAGGATTTTAATGAGAAGACTCTATCTGAACTTCTCGTGCAGGAGTACGAGATAGATGAAAACAGGGCTTTAGAGGATGTTCGCAGTCTGCTGTCCAAATGGCAGGAAGTCGGCGTGGTTAAGTAGGAGATGAAGGATTTTCGTCCTTGCATACGTGCACTTTTTTCGCTTTTCCGTCCTATCCGATGGAAAGTGGGCGCTTGCTCGCTGCTTTATCTTGGAGGAGTGGCGTGCTCATTGGCATTCGTATGGCTCAGTAAGCAGGTAGTGGACATCGCCACGGGGGTGAATAATGCACCTCTGGAACGTTCTGTAGTGCTGCTTGTTAGTGTTATGCTATGCCAAATACTGTTTAGAGTGTTCGCGAAAAGGGTGGAGGGTGAGATTACTGAAAAAACTAAACTATCCATTCGCAGCGACGCTTTTGATAAGGCCTTGTGCAGCAAATGGAACGGGATGGATAAATTCCACAGCGCCGATGTGGTGAACCGTCTTGAAGAAGACATAAGGATAGTGAGCGAATTTCTGTGCATCACTCTTCCGTCGGCTATGGTTACCCTTGTGCAGCTGGTCTGCGCGGCGGTGATGCTCTTTTCTTTTTCTTCGTCGCTGGCCATAGTGCTCATCTGGATTATGCCCGTGGCGGTGATCGGTGCCCGTCTGTTTTTCCGTCGCCTTCGGGCTTTGTCGTTGCAGCTCCGCACGCTTGACGGTAAGATTCAGGGACTTATCCAGGAACACCTTCAAAGCCGTGTGCTTGTAAAGACTCTTGGGGCCGAAGACATAGTCGAAGGAAAGCTGAATGAACTGCAGGGCGAGGAATTGGCCAAAACTAAGGAAAGGCTCAATTATTCGGCCATTTCACGTCTTTTTATGCAGATAGGATTTTCGGTTGGCTATCTGACGGCTTTTCTCTGGGGTGTTTACGGCTTAAAGGATGGGACCGTAACCTATGGACTTATGGTGGCTTTCTTGCAGCTGGTGGGCCAGGTGCAGAGGCCGGTGGCGGATATGGCATCGTACATTCCTTCGTTCATCAAGGCGATTTCTTCTGAGGAACGCCTTATGGATATAGATGATATGGCGAGGGACTTTCTTGTTGAAAATAAAGTTCTTACGGGCCAATTATCGCTAAGTGTGAAAAATCTAAACTTCTCTTACGACGGGCGCAAAGAGATTTTTAAGGACTTCTCCTGCTTCTTTGCGGCCGGTGAATTGACAGCCATTTGCGGACAGACAGGAAGGGGTAAAAGTACATTGGCAAATCTTATTTTGGGCGTTTTGAAGCCGGACGAGGGGCATATAACGATATCGAACGGGAGCGAGACTTTGGAAGTGGGGCCGCAGACGCGTTCTAATTTTATGTATGTTCCTCAGGGAAACACACTTCTCAGCGGGACCATTAAGGAGAATCTTCTTCTGGCCAATCCTTCGGCCACGGAGCAGATGCTTTTCGATGTACTTCACAGCGCCGCAGCTGATTTCGTATTCGACCTGCCTTTAGGGATGGATACTGTCTGCAGTGAGGTGGGTCGTGGTCTTAGTGAAGGCCAATGCCAACGCATCGCCATAGCCCGCGCGCTTTTAAAAGAAGGAGGAATACTTATACTCGATGAATCTACTTCCGCTCTTGACCCGGCTACGGAGATGACGGTGCTTGATCGTCTTCATGATCGTTACTATAAGACTAAGACCATAATATGCATCACGCATAGGACGACCGTGTCTTCGCTTGCAGATAAGGTGATAGAGATATAGACCCTCTCACCAGTTTTTCCATACTTCGTTTTCTGTTATAAGACAGGCTTTTATGTCCGGGTGCGAGGATAAATACTCTTTAGCGGCGTCGCCCCCTATGACCATAAAGAATGTAGCTAATGCGTCGGCTGCTCCAGCGGTAGGAGCTATCACCGTGGCGCTTAGAAGAGTATGGGACACACATTGGCCTGTCCTCGGGTCTATGGTGTGAGAATATTTCTTTCCGTCTTTTATGTAGAATTTACGGTAGTTTCCTGAAGTTACTATTCCAAGCGACTTCCCATCGGAATTCCATGTTTCTCTTATGTCCGCTCCGGGGGTGTTATTCCCATCTACAGGGTTGTCTATCCCTATGGTCCAGCCTTTGCCGCTTGGCCCGTCGCCACTGCAATAAATCTCTCCTATGTCCACAAGGTAATCTTTAACTCCGTGGTTTTCAAGAAATTGTGCTATTATGTCGCAGCTGAACCCTTGGGCTATTGCGTTAAAGTTAAGCTGTGGCAGCGCATTAGATTCGTGAAGTAGAAAGTCTTTTCCGCTTATCCTCTTTCCGATGAGAGGGTTAATCTGTTCGGGCCCCTTTAATTTGTCCGAGCCGTATGTGCGAAGGCACTCCTGAATTTGTCTTTCCGAAGGAGTTTGGGAAGATTTGAATCCGAAGCCCCAGAGGTCATATAGTGGAGCAAAGGCCGCATCGAAAGCTCCATCGGATTCTTTCCAAAAGTTGTAGGCGAGTTCGTACATGCGTGCGAACATGGGAGAAAGTGTGATGGTGTCTCCGGCGTTGAATCTGCTAAGAAGTGAATTGTGATTATATCCGGACAATGTGCGGTCTATTACTTGCAAAAGACTGTCCGCTCCCGCTTGCATCTTATCCGGAGGTAAATCCGCTCCTTTATATTTTATGCTGTATGTCCCGCCTTGTGCGTAGCCGCTGAGTCGGTAATATCTATTATCCGCGCAGCTCGACAGAAGAACGGATAGAAAAAATATGTATATGTAAAAGTTTATTTTGTGCATATCGGCAAAGTATTTGTACAAAAATAATGGTTTTTTGCTCCAAAATATGCATCTTTGTACGATTTGATAATTCCGATTATGAATTTAGGTAAAATTTTCACAGTGTTGGCCTTGGGCTCTGTCCTGATGATTTCTTGTAAGGACGACGATGACAGCACTACTACATATTCTTCACTTTCCGGTTCGCTTTCCGTAGGGGAACTTCCTTCTTATGTTAACCCGGGCGATGTGTATTCTTTTGAATCTACCGGTGTATCCCTTCCCGAAAGCGAGACATCCGAAGAAGTGGTTCTTTACTATACCTATAAGAATTCGGTCAATACTGAAAGAGATACTACTTCCACGTACAGCGTAACCATCCCGGACATTACGGGAGAGTTCACGGTGACAGCCACTGCCGAGGCCAAGGGCTATTATTCGAAGACTAAAACGCTTACTACCACTGTTGTAAGTTCTAAATCTCTTACCGGATGCGACAGGTCTTTACTTACAAGTTTTAAGGACTCGCGCGACACTAAGACATATAAGATAATAGATGCCGGCGGGAAGATCTGGATGGCTCAGAACTTGGCATACTATGAAAAAAACACAGAAGGAAAGTATCTTTTAGGAAACTCTTATGATGGCGCGAAAGCTACCGAAGACATATTTGGCGGATTTTATAAGTGGGAAGATGCTCTGAAGGCTTGTCCTGATGGGTGGAGGCTGCCTACTTCGCAGGAATGGGCGTCACTGGGAGATACGGCAGGTGATTTCATGTGTGATGCCTATTTTAACGGCACACGTCTTTGGGAGTTTTGGCCAGATGTGAAAGTTACTAATAAACTTAGGCTGTATTTCATGCCTTTCGGCTATGCCAGCGTCGCGGATGGGGAGTATGAATTCTCCGGTTTTAATGATTATGCTTTTTATTGGGCCAATGATGCCGGTCAGCCTCTATGCAAATATATTTATGTAGCTACTCCGAAAGTCCTTGACTGGAAGGACCCGAGTAAGACAGATTTTGCGGCGCAGGTGAGATGTGTTAAGGAATAGAAGATATAATATGCAGAATGTCAAGCATTAGACTTGCGGACATGTCGCTAAGCCATATTAACGCCCCCGGATGAACTCCGAGGGCGTTTAGTATTATGGCGCTCACGCCCACGTGGATAAGAAATTCGCAGACGGGAAGTGCCATAAGATTAGTAAGCAGAAAATATTTAGGTAAGATGCCGAATTCAAGATAAACAAGAGGTGCTGTAAGTATCTGACAACTAAGTGATAGTGAGAGACTTTCCCACATTTTCCTTGCCGCGCCTTTGTCCTCCGGAAGCCAGAGGCTCAGGTAGGGTTTCAATGTGATTATTCCTACGCAGGAGAGATAGGAAAGTTGAAAGGATAGAGACTTGAGCGCTTCCGGGTGAAATGTCAGTTGAAGCATGGCGGCGAAGAGCAGTCTGTTCGCGGCTTCCGCTTTTCTTCCCGGGCACATATCGGCTATGGCACTTATCGTGATGAAGATGAAAGCTCTGACAAGTGATGCTCCCGCTCCGCATGCGAGAGCGTATATGGCGCTGGCTGCTATAAGAAAAGAGTTCCGGGCCATTTTTCCTCTTGGGCTATGCCCTAAAAAGAAAAGGGCTTTTTTTAGTATACCGGAGAGTATGGCGAGGTGAAGTCCCGATAGGGCCAGGATATGGGCGGCTCCGCTGTTCTTGAAATCTTGCTGTATGTCTTTTGGAAGAAGTGTGCGGTCTCCACACAGAAGCGCTTGCACAAGGGCCCTCGTGGAGCTCTTTTGAAATGCTGTTGCATTAACTGTTGATTTGAGCGCGTGAAAAAGTTTTTCTCCTTCGGATGGAAAGAAATGCACTTCGCAGCCGAGTGCGTGGTTAATGGCGCATAATGCCCCGCAGAGAAAGAAAAGGAAGAAAGGAATAAAGGGATGCGCTCTTCTTTTGTGGCAGAACAGAACCATTCCCACGAAGATGAGAACCGTGCATATCCCAGCGCACAGCCACAAGTATTTTTCTTGTAAAGGTATGTAAGACAGTGCCGTTACTCCGCAAATAAAGTGAAGTGAGGCGGGAAGAAGCAAATTGCTTTTCATAGTGAAGTTCAGTTTGTGCTAAGGTACGCCTTTTTTTGCTAAATTTGCGCTCGAAAAATTGTTTTTGAAAATTATATGAAGATTCTTGTTATTAACTGCGGAAGTTCGTCCATAAAGTACCAGCTTCTCGATATGCGAAGCGATGAAGATTATTCGCTTTTGGCAAAAGGTAATTTAGAGAAGATAGCTCTTCCGGACAGTAAGATTACACATAAGCCTACGGGAGGTACTCCAGTCGTTAAAGTGCAGAGTGTACCAGATCATACCCTTGGTATGCAGGTGGTTTTAGGCATCCTTACTGACCCTGAGTGTGGAGTGATAAAAAGCTTTGATGAGATAGATGCCGTAGGGCATAGAATCGTGCAAGGTGCGGATTTTTTCAACGGTTCAGTAGTGGTCGATGAGGATGTGATGGAGAAAATCGGAATATGCTGCGACTTCGCACCGCTTCATAATCCAGCTCATATTCTGGGAATCAGGGCTGTACAGAAGGTCCTTCCCAAGGTGCCTCAGGTAGTGGTGTTCGATACCGCTTTCCATCAGAGTATGGCCCCGGTGAATTATATGTACGCTCTTCCTTATGAGTATTACGAGAAATACAGAGTCCGCCGCTATGGTGCGCACGGAACTTCCCATCAATATGTTAGCAGGGAGGGAGCCAAGCTTGCAGGTCTGGATATTAACCACAACCGCATTATTACCTGCCATATAGGTAACGGAAGCTCAGTTACCGCCATCAAGGACGGAAAGTGTGTAGATACTTCTATGGGTTTCACTCCTCTTGAAGGCATGATTATGGGCACGCGTTGCGGCATTATCGATGCCAATATAGTCCCATATATAATGAAAAAAGAGGGACTTACACCAGACCGGATGACTGAAGTGCTGAACAAGAAGTCTGGATTTTTGGGGCTTACCGGGAAAAGTTCTGATATGCGCGACGTAGTTGGTTTTGCCGAGCAGGGCGATGAACGCGCACAGCTCGTAGTGGATAAGGTGGTGCTTGATATTACCAAACTTGTGGCCGCATATATCGCTGAACTGGGCGGAGCAGACCTTATAGTGTTCACGGCAGGAATCGCAGAGAATAATCCATGGCTTCGCGAGAGAGTGGCCGGGAATTTCTCTTATATGGGAGTAAAGATAGACAAGGCTGTCAATGACTCTGCGCGGGATGCGAAAATCATCTCCGCTGCGGATTCTACGGTAAAGGTGGCGCTTGTTCCTACAGATGAGGAACTTATGATAGCCAGGGACACGATGAGACTAACAAAAGACTTAAAATAAAGATATGATTACTAATTTTCAGGGTCTCTTTTCCGAATTGAAGGAGAAGGGCATTTGTAAGAAACTCGTCGTCGCTTGGGGCGTGGATGAGCATAGTATCGAGGCTGCATATAAAGCTGTGGAGATGGGCTTTGTGAAGGCCATATTGGTCGGAGATAAATCCAGAATAGAGGCCGTATGCGCTGCGCAGGGTTTTGATGTCGCTAAATTCACCATTCTCGATGAGCCTGTGGAGCTCAAAGCCGTCAGTGCCGCTGTGGCTCTGGTTCACGATCATCAGGGGGACGTGCTTATGAAGGGCCTGTGCTCTACGGACAAATTCCTCCGCGCTATCCTTAATAAGGAGACAGGTCTTCTTCCCGCTAAAGGCTTGCTGAGCCACGTAGGTATTATCGATAACCCGAATTATCATAAACTTATGTTTATAAGTGATATGGCAGTCATACCTGCTCCGGAATTCCGTCAGAAGGTGAAAGAGGCCGGATTCCTTCTTTCAACTGCCAAGTCATTCGGTATCGAAAAACCTAAGATAGCTTTCATCGCCGCATCCGAGCAGATGCTTGATTCCATGCCTGCATGTATGGAGGGCGCTATGCTTTCTTCTATGGCAAATCGCGGACAGTTGGGCTCTTGCATAGGAGACGGACCTCTCGCGTTGGATGTAGCGATAGATAAAGAGTCTGCTGATATTAAGGGACTTAAGAGTGAAGTGGCCGGGGATGCGGATTGTCTTCTTTTCCCTAATATTGAGTCTGCCAATGTGTTCTGGAAGACTAATTCAAAGTTATGTAAAGAAGTAAAGCAAGGTGGGATGCTCGTGGGGACAACCGCGCCTTGCCTTCTCGTATCACGTGCGGACAGCGCTGAGACTAAACTTAACTCTATCGCCGCCGCTGTTATGTGCGCAAAATAATGCTACAACAAGCCTCTGCGCTTGGCATATTCGATTATGAATTCGGCTGTCCCGGTAATCCCCAGGATGGCCGAATCTATACATAGGTCATAGTTGGAAGCTACACCCCATTCGGTAAAGGTGAAGAAATTATAGTAAGACGATCTCTCTTTGTCCTTTCTTTGGACAAGCAGTTCGGCTTCCCTTTCGCTGAGGCCTTTCTCCTCCGTCATTTTCTTAACCCTCACTTCAAATGGCGCACTTATGAACACGTCTATGCAGTCCATGTCGCGAAGCACATAGTCGGAAGCTCTCCCTACGAATATGGCGTCCCCTCTTTGTGCTATATCCCTTATGGTATCGCTCTGAATTTTAAAGAGTTCATTATCACCCAAGCCTGTGCCGAAAGACCAGAATCTGTGCTTTTCGTCGCTCGAAGTGAACAGCTCCTTACGTATGCCGCTTTTCTTCGCCGCTTCTGTCAGCAGTTCTCCGTCATATACAGGAATGCCTAAAATTCTGCCCAATTCGTCTGCGGTGGCCTTGCCTCCACTTCCGAACTGACGTCCGATGTTAATAATTATGTGTTTTTTTTCCATATTATGAATTTTCTTCAAAGACAGGAAGTCCTTCTCCGTCTTTAAGGTTTTTCAGTTTACGTGATGTTACGGTTATGAACGCTCCGGCCATGATGCAGGAAGCTACATCTGAAATCGGGAACGAGTACCATACTCCGTTTTCTCCCATAAAGTTAGGCAAAATATATAAAAGTGGTACTAAGATAAGTAATTGTCTGCTGAGTGAAAGAAGGATGCTCTTGTTTACCATACCTATATTCTGATAGAAATTGGCAGACACAAGGTTTATGCTGATGAATCCTATGAAAAGGTTCATGGTTCGAAGCCCGTTTATCGCGTGTTCTTCCAGAACAGGGTCATTAGTGAATATCCCCACCAATACGCCAGGACACAGAACACTGAAGATGAAGCACAGCATGGTCATTCCCGTTACGCATCCTGTTGTGAGCCAGAATACTTTTCGCACGCGAGAGTATTGCCGGGCTCCCCAGTTGTAGCTGGCTATAGGCTGCATTCCTTGGTTGAATCCCATGCATATCATAAGAAACAGGAAGGTGATTCGGTTCGCTATTCCGTATGCGGCTATGGCTATGTCTCCTCCGTAGGCTTTGAGCTGCTGGTTAATAAAGAGAGTTACTATACATCCGGCACAGTTCATCAGGAATGGTCCCATCCCTATGCTGAGTGATGCTTTAGCTATCTTGGCATCCCACCCGAAGACATGCTTTCCGTAGTGGATGATTCTGTTCTTACCGGTGAAGAAATATATGGCGTAAATCAGGGCGAACACCTGACAGAGTATGGTCGCGATGGCGGCACCTTTTATTCCCATTTTGAAGGTGAATATGAATATAGGGTCCATTATGGCGTTCGAAATCACCGTGAAAAGTGTCAGCCCCATGGCCGTCTTTGGATTACCCGATGCTCGGATAAGGTTATTGAGCCCCATATAGAGGTGCGTAACGACGTTGCCGAGCATAATGTAGGTCGTATAATCTTTCGCATACGGCAGTGTGGCGTCCGACGCTCCGAAGAAATAAAGTATTGGGTCGAGAAAGGCCAGAACCACTACACTGAAAAGTACACCGAATATGGTATTTAGCGTCATCACGTTAGTGAGTATCTTGTTCGCCACGGCATAGTTCTTCTGACCGAGCATCATGGATGTCATCGTGGCCGCTCCTAAGCCTACGAGCGTACCTATGGCGGCGCTCAGGTTCATCAGAGGGAATGTTACGGCAAGCCCGGACATCGCGAGAGTTCCCACTTGCGGAATATTGCCTATATAGATGCTGTCCACCATATTATACAGCGAGGATGCTGTCATGGCGACAATTCCCGGGGTTGCGTATCGTTTAAGTAAGGTTCCGACTTTTTCTGTGCCAAGTTCGGTAGGTGCTCCGTTATTCATCATTAATCTTCTTCTTCGTCAACTAATTCGATTTCAAAATATATAGGACAATATGCCGGAATGTATGTCCCTGACCCGCTTGAAGAGTATGCGTTGGATGACGTCATGTAAACTCTTCCTTTCTCGTGGGGCTTCATGTGAAATATTCCGTAGGCAAATCCGTTCACGACGCTGCTTTTGCTGGAAGTCATCGTGAGGTCCGTGGCCGAATCTCCCCAGTTTATGAGAACAGGCTCTCCTGTGGCTGTGTTTCCGAATACTTTGGCGGAATCAGCAAGGTTAGTGTCTATTCCCGTGCCGTCAATTCTCCGGCAGATGTAGTTAATGTAAACTTCAGCCGAGGACGAGAATGTGGTGTCCGGATTATCAGATGCTTTATCCTGAACATAATACACTCCGGTAGTAAGAGAGTCAGCATTGGCCCATTCATCGCCCAGAGTCTTTTTAAGAAGATCCATCTCCCATTTGTCCACGTCGCTGATGGACTCCACTACGGTAAATTCATATTTCCTTGCTGCCGTGGATGAACTCATAGCTGCTATGTATTCGTCTTTTGAAGAGTATCTGTCGGTGGTGAGAAGCCATCCTGGGATTATCACTTCGCATTTTCCGCCCACTCCCATCTGTGAGAAGATTTCTTCTATGCCTGCGTAGGTGCCGTTTGATCCGCGGTATGAGAATTTCGGCCCGTAATATGTGCGTTTTTCGTATGTGCCAAGCCTTTTCGCGATGACCTCTGACGTGGTTTCGGAGATGGTTCCGTCAAGTGAAGAAGTCGTATATTCGAGTCTAAGAAAAGGATTATCTTCGACAGATGCAATGCTTTGATTTTCAATGTCTCCCTTGTCAAGGCTTATAATCCACGAACCGAGTTCCGTCTGGGTCCACGAATCCTGCTTGTTTTGAGAAATCCATGCTTCAAATTCGTTTTTGGCCAATTCTCCGGTATTCGACGTCCCTTCTTCGGCGCAGGATGCGCACAATAGGGCTACCAAGGCCAATGTTCCTGTAATATGTTTCATAATTTAATCAATTCCAAATATTTATCTATATCGTCAAAACTATTGATGTCTTTTCCTATGGCCAATCTGCCTCCCGATGCCAATTCGTGCCCTCCGCCGTTAAAGTATCCCTGTGCGAGCGTTCTGGCTGACCAGCCTTTTTTCGCACGGATGGAGACCCTTACGGTATCGTGGTCTTCTCTGAGATATATGGAGATTTTAACCTTATCTATGGACAGGGGCACATTTACCAGATTTTCAAGTTCGCCCTCTTGTAATCCAAATCTATGCCAAGTCTCTTCGCTCACTTTTATGATGCCTATGCCGTCTTCGCGTATGCTGAATTGCCCTGAAAGTATATAGGCAAATGCACGAACGCGGTTTTCCCTGTATTTGTGATATATCTCGCTTATTATAAAGTCTCTATCTATTCCGTAAGAGAGCAGTTCCCCGGCCATCTGAAGGGTTGACGGGAATGTGGCGCAGGAAAAATTGTTCGTGTCTGTGGTCATTCCGGCCATTAGGCAGAATCCGCATCTTCCTCCAAACAGTGCCTGTCTTTGCACATCGTCGCGGCACAGTTCTTTAAGGACATAATATACCATTTCGCAGGCGGAAGATGTGTCCGTCCGGCTAAATATGAGATCGAATTCATCTTTTTGAGGTCCCACGTGGTGATCCAGCAGCACTTTTTTCGCGCCGGATGCCTTTAGCGCGTCGGACGGGTAGCCACACCTTCTTGTCTCGCAGAAGTCTGTGCAGAATATGAGGTCAGCCTCCGCTATGGCTTTGAGGGCGGCGTCTTTGTAAAAAGTGGGAGTGTTGTCTATGAAAAGCAGGGTCGCAGGAAGAGCCTCCCTAACTATGCTTACGTTCTTTTTTCCTATGAATTTAAGATATTCCGCAAGCGCTGTACTGCTGCCGGCGGCATCTCCGTCGGGACTTTCGTGCGTGATAATCACTATGTTTCGGGCATCCTCTATGAGTGAGGCCAATATGATAAGATCTCGACTTACTTCCATTGCGGCAAATTTAACAATAATATTGCATTTAATAAATCCTTTTGTTAACTTTGCTCGATTGAAATTTCTTACGAAATAAAAATTAAAAGATATAAAAATGATAACGAAGGACACTTGGTTAAAGTTCACGCAGAACAAGGTGCTAAATAGGCTTGTCACCTGGTTTATTCTTCCGGCATGTGCTATAGTTCTTACATACATGCTTGTAGACAGCATTTCACAGCCTGTTAAGTTTAATAAGGCTAAGGCTGCCCGCGAGAAAGTGGGTATCGAGAGGCTGAAAGACATCCGTACCCTTCAGGACGCATATAAGAGCGTTAACGGAAAGTACACCGACAGCTTTGATTCTCTCAAGACATTCTATCTTTCAGGGAACATCATCGTCAAGATGCAGATAGGTTCGAAGGACGATTCTCTTTCTGTAGCTCACACTAAGGAAGTCCGTAAGACAGTTCCTTGGCTCAGAGGTGAAGCTCTTAACAAATTCTATAACGAGAGATACCTTAAGGGTGATAAGAAATTGGTATTCTCTATAGATCAGAAGATTCCGGTGAAGGATACGCTTTTCACCGCTCGTCCTACTTTCAATATAGATTCTCTTCGCACCATTCCTTTCTCAGGTGGTTGTCCTACTGAGATGGAGGCTGTCATTAAGACTGTTTCCGGTGTGAAAGTTCCTCTCTTCGAGGCTCGCATGCCTTATAAGAAGCTTCTTTACGGACTAGATAACCAGCTTAGAATCAACCTTGATTCACAGTGCCGTAACTCTAACCGTTATGAAGGACTTCAGGTGGGTAGTGTAAGCGCACCTAATAATAACGCAGGTAACTGGGAGTAGGAGAGTGACATTAGTTCCTACATCATTTTATGATAAGGCTTGTGCGAGAGAATATCTCGCACAAGTCGTTGATATAGTTCAGGGCGAGCAGGTTCATTCAGTTTTTCTTCGGGAATTTGATTCCTATTTCATATATGCGGGAGAAAAGAAGCCGGCGCTGCTCGATTCTCTTGAAAGGTTGATGTCCATAAAGGAGTATAATAAGGTGTTATGCCATTGGGACGGGGCACTTTTAAGCTTGTGTATAGCGCAGGGTAAGAGTCTTCTTCTTGCTAATACTTTCAAAGCGTCTGATTTTGTGAGCGCTATGTATTTTGTTCTCCTTTCTTTAAAGTCGCTCCAGCTTAATCCTGAGATTTCTTCGGTTTATTTCACAAGTGAACTTTCTTCCGATAATCAAGTGAGTCTCTATCATTATTTCAGGGAAGTCAAGTTTTTAACTGCTGCATAATGCGAATAATAGGCGGAAGATTAAAGGGAAAGACTATTCAGCCCCCGGTAGGGTATAAGGCACGCCCCACGACAGATTTTGCTCGTGAGGCTCTTTTTAATATTCTTGATAATGAATATGAGTTCGAAGATCTTAAAGTCTTGGATTTGTTCGGAGGGACAGGCGCGGTGTCTTTCGAATTCGGTTCACGCGGCGTAGGAAGAGTTTATTGTGTGGAGATGTCCAGGGAGAACGCTTCTTTTATTAAGACCGAAGCTTCCCGACTTGGCCTTGACAACGTCACTATGGTGCGGGATAATGTCTTTGATTTTCTGAATATATGCAGGGAAAAGTTCGATATTGTCTTTGCGGATCCACCTTATGCGATAGAAGGGCTTGAGTCTATTCCCGATAAGGTGTTAGAAAAGGACATACTTCATCCAGACTGCTATTTCATCCTTGAGCATGGTCCGGGGCATGACTTTTCTTCGCACCCGCGTTTCTTTAAGATGAGAAGCTACGGTAAAGTGCACTTCTCGTTCTTTAAGTAAATTTATAAGCCTTTGGCCTTAGCTTCGTCCCAGATTTTGTCCATTTCGGCCAGGCTCATTTCTTTTAAGGAAAGTCCTTTCTTTATGGTATTTTCTTCGAGGTAGGTAAACCTTCTGCGGAATTTGTCGCAGCATCTGTTCAGTGCTTTTTCCGGATCTGTTCCATAGAGTCGGGCGGCGTTGATGACAGAGAACATTAGGTCGCCGAATTCTTCTTCTATGTGGTCTTCCGAATTTTCCTTTATGGCTTCTTTCACTTCGCAGAGTTCTTCGTTCACTTTATCCAGAACCTGTTCTTTTTCTTCCCAGTCAAATCCGCACCCGCGTGCTTTTTCTTGCATGGACAGGGCTTTCAGAAGAGCTGGCATAGTTTGAGGAATACCGCCTAAGACGGTCTTGTTCCCATCCTTTTCTTTGGCTTTAACCAGCTCCCAAGTGTCAGCTATCTCTTTAGCCGACAGATGTTTTCCTGCCGACTCTCCGAATACGTGAGGGTGGCGGAAGCGCATCTTGTCGCATATCTTCTTCAGACAGTCCGCTATGTCAAATTCTTCGCGTTCCTCTGCTATCTTGGCATAGAACACTATATGATAGAGAAGATCACCAAGTTCTTTGGATATGTCCTTACTGTCGGCGCGCAAGATGGCGTCGCTCAGTTCATATACTTCCTCTTCCGTCATCGGGCGTATGCTTTCCATAGTCTGTTCCGCGTTCCACGGACATTTTTCTCTCAGAGAGTCCATTACTCCGAGAAGATCCTTAAAAGCTTCTGTCTTTTCTTCTATCGTGTGCATGTCGTCATCGCTCTTTGAGGGCTTATATTTCATCAAGGCGAAGTGGCGCGAAGTTATAAAAATAATTTTTTAATTTTTGCTATCTTTGCAGCCTTATGGCACAAAACACACTATTAGAGAGAGTCCTTTCACTTCAGGATAAGTTTCAAAGTCTTCAAGACCAGTTGGCTAGCCCCGAGGTGATGTCGGACATGAAAAAATTCGTCCAGTTAAATAAAGACTACAAGCAGTTGGAGCCTATCATTAAGGCCGGACTTGAATATAAGAAGACATTGGATAACTTGTCATCGGCTAAGGATATCCTTGTTAATGAAAAGGATGACGATCTTCGAGAGATGGCTCGCGAGGAGATTTCTGAATTGGAGCCTAAAGTACCTCAGATGGAGGAGCAGATAAAACTTCTGCTCATTCCTGCCGATCCCGATGATTCGAAGAATGCCATCGTGGAGATTCGTGGAGGTGCTGGAGGAGACGAGGCTGCCATTTTCGCGGGCGACCTTTTCCGTATGTATCAGCATTTTGCCGAAAATAAAGGTTGGAAACTTGAAGTCACTGACCAGACCCCGGGAACTTCGGGAGGCTTCAAGCAGATAGTTTTTAAACTCAGTTCTTCTACGGACGGCGTTTATGGCACTATGAAATATGAATCTGGCGTGCACCGCGTTCAGAGAGTTCCTCAGACGGAGACGCAGGGAAGGATACAGACTTCGGCGGCTTCCGTGGCCGTGTTCCCTGAGGCTGGCGAGTTCGATGTGGATTTAAAATGGGACGATATCAGACTTGACCTGTTCTGTTCGTCTGGTCCGGGCGGACAAGGTGTCAACACTACATATTCTGCTGTTCGCCTTACCCATATACCTTCGGGTCTTGTAGTTCAATGTCAGGAGGAGCGTTCACAGCTTAAGAATAAGGACCGTGCTTTTGAGGAGCTTCGTACGAGGCTCTATAACCTTGAGCATCAGAAATATCTCGACGAGATAGCTTCGAAACGTAAGACTATGGTTTCCACAGGAGACCGTTCCGCTAAGATTCGTACCTATAACTATCCGCAAGGACGTGTCACCGATCATCGTATCAACTGGAGTATGTATAACCTCCCGGTGTTCATGAACGGAGACATCCAGGAGGTTATAGATCAGCTTCAGATAGCGGAGAACGCCGAACGTCTTAAGGAAGTTGGCGAATAATATCTATAAGGAGGATACCTTATCCAATACTAATTTTACAAGCTGCGCTACGCGTGGCTTGTAGTCTGTATTGGCATCCTTAAGGTATCTGTGCGCGATTACGCAGCATACGGTAGTGGCTTCGTGTCCCAGGTGACGCGCGATGCCGGCGATAGCTGAGCCTTCCATCTCGAAGTTTGTGATTTTACGGTCCTCGTATCTGAAGGACTCTATGTCTTCGAGCATGTTAGGCATAGCGAGCTTCTGGCGTACGACCCTGCCCTGAGGCCCATAGAATCCAGGAGAAGAGATGGTCATGCCTCTGACCGTAGAGTCTTCGAAAAGTCGGATGAGCTTATCTGATGCTTTTACAAAGTACGGCGTAGGCAGTGTCTCGGGCCAATTCATGTGCTTCATGAAAGCCTTTTCCATATTCACGTCCGTGATTTCTTCACGTCCGGCGTACCAGTTCATAAGTCCGTCGAATCCTATGGAAATGTGTGAAAGGACGAAAGCTCCAAGAGGAATCTCCGGCTGAAGCGCGCCGCATGTACCAAGCCTTACGATGTTAAGCGTGGTATGTTCCGACTTTACTTCTCTCGTGGAGAAATCGATATTGGCCAGCGCGTCCAGCTCAGTCATCACGATGTCGATGTTGTCTGTGCCTATTCCTGTGGATAGGGCGGTGATGCGTTTCCCGTGGTAAGTGCCTGTGGCCCATACGAATTCGCGAGATGCTCCTTCGCATTCGATGGTCTCAAAATATGGTTTGAACGTAGCCACCCTGCCAGGGTCGCCTACAAGAATGACATTTTGTGCCAGTTGTTCGGGACGGATATGCAGATGAAAAATGGATCCGTCCGAATTGATAATCAGTTCAGATTCTGCAATTCTCATAATGTAGTTTTTTATTTTTTCTTCCTTTTACTTGATCTCAGCCTTGATGCGCTTCGCACGAGAAGTTCGTCTGCAAGCACGCCTTTCATGGCGAGGATGTCAAAAATAAATGCAAATGCAGGAAGTATGCATGTCCATTTGAATACGAATCCCTCGCCTGTCGTGAAGTAATCCACCCCTATCCATATCTGAAGCGCGAGCAGCAGTACTGCGCTTGCTCCGGAGAGTCTTATCTGTAGGCTACGTCTTGACCAGCTGAAGAGTGCTATAAGATTGGCCGCCAGGGAAAGGATGATGAGAATGGCGTAGGGAAGCTTTTCGAGATAGCGTACGTCTTCCGGAGAAGCGTCAGCTGTGTAGATGGTTCCTACAGCTCCGAAAGTGAGGGCGATGAGTATCCCTACCGCGAGAGCATAATAAAGTGTCTGTATTCTTTGCCACATAATTTATCTGGAATTAAATCTTGCGATGAATTTTTCTTCATAAGTCTTCGAAACCGGGATAGGTGCTATCTTTAGCCCGAGACTTATGCTGAAAGAGCCGTCTTTTTGACGTATCATCTGCTCGATTTTGTTAATGTTTACTATATATTGTCTATGACAGCGGACAAGATTACTGTCTGAAAAACTTTCTTCTATGGTCTTGAGCTTACAGCGCAGCATAAACTGTTTAAGTTCACCGTAACTATCCTGATACCATACTTTTATGTAATTATCATCGGACTCTATGTAGAAAAGGTTATTCTGGTTTATCACGAGTTTTAGACTGCCGGAATTATCATAGAGCATTATTCTCTTGTCATTCTGAGGGGTGCTTATCGTGTCGGAGACGACGTTGCCGAAATTCATCAGCCTTATGGTCTGGTCTCTGTCGGAAACGGCGCAGTAAAGGATGGATATGAGATTAGGTATGCCAAGTCCTAAAATGCAGAAAACCATACAGTTAATGAAGTGTAGCCAGGATTTTTCTTCAGGGGCCGAGAACCAACCGTGGTTTATCCCCAGATAGGTGAGGAACGTATAAAGCAGACTGATGACGACCATCTCGGCTATGCACCATCCGAGGTACGTTAGGATAGTGATGTCTTTGTCTCGGAGCTGATACATCCCCCTTCTGGACACTCCTATTATAATCATGCACCATAGCCAGAAACCGAAGGTGTGCCACATGGTATGGCTGGATGTCAGATTGAACCATCCGTAGAGCGATGTCGCTGAAAGCATAAGGGCGGACACAAGAGAGAACAATGCGGAGAGCACCACATTGAACGACATCTGTTTTTTGCCCAGAATGTACTTTGGAAGAGTGTCATTTATGGCCATACGAAAGCAAAGATACAAAAAAATGCTATCTTTGCCCCTGAAAATTTAACAGCAGGTTGTTAGCATACTTGCAGAATTGATTAACGTATGAGTAAACGAGTAGTGGTTACAGGCCTTGGGGTCCTGTCTTGTATAGGTAATGATGTAGATACTTTCTGGAATAATCTGGTCGGAGGAGTCTGCGGAATAGATTACATAAAAGGTTTTCCTACAGAAGGTTTCGCTGTAAAGGTAGGAGGCGAGGTCAGAGATTTTGAACCCGAAAACTATGGGATGGACAAGCCGTTCATCCGTAAGCAGGATAAATTCACGATTTTCGCTGTGGCATCCGCCTATCAGGCCATAAAAGACAGCGGACTGGTGTCTTCGGAGAACATAGACCCGTTCCGGCTCGGTGTGTACATAGGTTCAGGAATCGGAGGGTTCGAAACCATACAGCGGGAAGTCTCCAAAATCATAGAAGATCCTACAGGCCAATGGATTTCGCCTAATTTCGTTCCTTGTATAATAGGTAATATGGCAGCTGGTCAGGTGGCCATCAAGTTCCATGCTAACGGTCCATGCCTTGATGTGGTGACTGCGTGTGCTACATCTACGCACGCCATAGGAGAGGCATATCGTGCCATTAAGGATGGATATGCCGATGCCATTCTTTCGGGAGGTTCGGATAAGGCCGTCATCCCTATAGGAATAGCCGCTTTTGCTAATGCCAAGACGCTTTCGCGTATAGAAGATCCTAAAAAGGCTTCGCTTCCATTTAATGCTCATCGCGACGGCTTCGTCATGGCGGAAGGTTCGGCTGTACTTGTGTTGGAAGAACTTGAGCACGCCCGTAAGCGCGGAGCCAAGATATACGCCGAAGTGGTGGGATATGGCTCGACGTGCGATGCCTATCATGCTACCGCTCCTAATAAGGAGGGCACCACTCAGGCGAAGTGCATCTCTGATGCTCTGTTTCAGGCTCATTTTGACCCGCAGAAAGATAATCTTTACATAAATGCACATGGCACGGCCACGCATCTTAATGACCTATGCGAGACGAGGGCTTGCAAAATTGCACTTGGCGAAAATGCCTACAAGGCTCACATATCTTCTACCAAGTCAATGCATGGGCACATGCTGGGAGCTACGGGCGCTGCGGAAGCCATCGCATCCATAATGGCGCTTAGGGCCGGGATAGTGCCTCCGACCATTAATCTGGATGATCCGGATCCTGAACTTGACTTGAATTACACTCCTAATGAGGCGGTTAAGACGGAGCTGACCCTTGCTATATCCAATTCTTTCGGTTTTGGCGGGCACAATGGATGTCTTGCGTTCAGGCTTTTTGAGGAATAGAGCTTTTTTATCTGTTTTTAGGGGATGTCGGCTTGGCAGGCACAAGAATTTTTGTTATTTTTGTATGCTTTGACAGAGAGAAGGCAGTAGGTGCGATTGGTCTGTTGAAATGCTAATAAAATCAGGCAGTTAGAACGCTTTATCGTGCTTCTGTGAATTGGTGCGTTAGGATAAATAGAAATGAATACTGAAAATAATATAGAGATTGAAGAGAAACCGCAGGGGATAATAGAACCTGTGGAGATAGACCACGAGATGCGCTCGGCCTATATCGACTATTCCATGTCGGTGATAGTGTCCAGAGCCCTTCCGGATGCGAGGGACGGTCTTAAGCCCGTGCAGCGTCGTGTGCTTTTTGGAATGGATGGGCTGGGCCTTAATTTCGGCGGTCAGACTAAGAAATCGGCCAGAATCGTAGGTGAGGTGTTGGGTAAGTTCCATCCTCATGGAGACAGTTCGGTATATGATGCCATGGCACGTCTTGCGCAGCCTTGGAATCAGCGTTATCCGCTTGTATATGGTCAGGGTAACTTTGGTAGTATGGACGGCGACCCTGTGGCTGCCATGAGGTACACCGAGGCTAAATTGGCCAAGATGTCTGAAAGCGTACTGTGCGATTTGGATAAGAACACGGTCGATTTCATGCTTAACTTCGACGACACGATATGGGAGCCGACCGTGCTTCCTACTAAGGTGCCGCTGCTGCTGCTGAACGGGTCATCTGGTATCGCTGTCGGTATGGCCACGAATATGGCTCCGCATAATCTTTCAGAGACTTGCGATGCGATATGCGCTTATATCGATAACCCGGATATTGACGTGAACGGTCTCATGGCGCACATCAAAGGCCCTGATTTCCCTACTGGAGGCATCATCATGGGCCGTCAGGGCATAATAGATGCATATACGACGGGTCGTGGACGTGTAGTCATAAGGGCTAAGGCTGACATAGAGGAGAAAAACGGCAGAAGTGTCATCGTGGTGACGGAGATTCCGTACATGGTGAACAAGGCCGAGATGATTACCCGTATCGGGGAGATGGTCCGCGATAAGAAGATAGAGGGCATTTCCGAAATCAGAGAGCTTTCTAACCGCGACGGCATCAGAATAGAGTTCCTTGTAAAGAAGGATGCCAATGCTAACGTAGTGCTTAACACACTGTATAAATACACAGCGCTCCAGTCAAGTTTCGCCATTAATAACGTGGCTCTCGTAGGAGGGCGTCCT
Organism: Firmicutes bacterium TM09-10; assembly: GCA_963650755.1. Classification (GTDB taxonomy): domain Bacteria; phylum Bacteroidota; class Bacteroidia; order Bacteroidales; family UBA932; genus Cryptobacteroides. The sequence continues at coordinate 38,244 of CAVJMH010000007.1, forward strand.
CGCACTCTCACACTTAAGGATATGATTAAGTGCTTCGTCGATTTCCGTCACGAAGTGGTGGTTCGCAGGACCAAGTTCGATCTTGACAAGGCTAAGGCGCGTGCACATATCGTGGATGGCTTGCTTAAAGCGATAGACGTTATCGACGAGGTCGTTTCCATCATACGTCATTCAGAAAATGTCGATGATGCTAAGGCTAAGCTCATTGAGAGGTTCGCATTCTCTGATCTTCAGGCCAATGCCATCGTGGAGATGCGCCTCCGCCAGCTCGTAGGACTCGAAAAGGATAAGCTTCAGGACGAATTGGCCAGACTCACCGAATTTATCGATGAGTGCGAGAAGATTCTTGCAAGCGAAAAGCTTCAGCTTGAAGTGGTTAAGTCTGAATGTGAGGAACTTAAAGAGAAGTTCGGCGATGCGCGTCGAAGCGAGATTACTCTCAGTGCCGACGAATTTAATCCAGAAGATTTCTATGCGGACGAAGATGTGGTAATCACCATTTCTCACTTGGGATATATAAAGAGGACGTCTCTTAACGAGTTCAAGGTTCAGTCTCGTGGAGGCATAGGTAAAAAGGCAGGTAGCGTGCGCGATGAAGATTTCATAGAGCATATCTATGTGGCCAATATGCACTCGACCATGCTGTTCTTCACGGAAAAGGGTCTCTGCTATAGGCTTAAAGTCTATGAGATACCTGAGGGAAGCCGTACCGCTAAGGGTCGTGCCGTACAGAATCTTCTTACTATAGATCAGGACGATAAGATAAAGACATATCTTAATGCGGCTAAGATAGAAAGCCGAGAATATACAGATAGCCATTATGTCGTACTCTTCACTAAGAACGGTCTCATAAAGAGAACACGTCTTACCGAATTTGCTAATATAAGAAGCCGTAACAAGGGTCTTATAGCCATCGGATTTAAGGAGGGAGATTCACTCCTGGATGCACTTCTTACTGAGGGAAATTCGCAGATAATGATAGCGGCACGCGACGGAAGATGCGTAAGATTCGATGAGGAGCAGGCTCGTGAACTGGGAAGAAATTCTATGGGCGTTCGCGGTATCAATATTGCAGAGGGAGATGAGGTTGTAGGTGCGATAAGCGTGGAGCCGGGAGATACTGAACACACCGTACTGGTAGTAAGTGAGAACGGCTATGGTAAGCGTTCCGAGATAGATGAATACAGACAGACTTCTCGCGGAGCGAAAGGTGTAACTACTCTCAAGATTAATGAGAAGACGGGTAATCTTGTGGCTATCAAGTCTGTAACCGCTCAGAATGACCTTATGATCATTACCAGAAGCGGACTTACGATTAGACTTGCGCTTTCTACCATTAACGTTCAGGGTCGTGCCACACAGGGCGTTAGACTTATCAACATAAGGGAGGGAGACAGTATAGCGGCGGTATCGGTAGTGGCGCATGAGGCGGAGGAGGAAGTCTCTGAAGTCGAGACCGGCAGCGAGTCTTCTGTAGTAACGGATGAAACAGCTAATCAATAAAACTGGAATATTATGAAAAGAATCTTTTTAACTCTAGCTCTTTTAACTTCTTTTTCTTTTGCAAATGCGCAACAGTCAGTTAAGAGTGTGGCTGCGGCTGAAAAGGCTGTAGAAAAGGCAGTTGAGAAAACAGAGAATCCTAAGCAGGCTGAGAAACCTGACACATGGATTAAACTTGGCAAGGCTTATCTGGAGGCTTATTCAGCCCCTATGGGAAATGCTTGGATCGGCGCTCCACGTGCAGATTTGGCCATCGTTCTCGGAGAGGATAAACCTTCGTCAGAGGAATGGGTCGAACTTTCAGGCTCTCAGTATATAAAGGCCGTTTTCGAGACCCGTAACTATTACTATAACTCTAATGAGATACTTCAGATGATAGAGGTAACCAAGCCTATCTATCCTGATGTTCTTGAAAGGGCTCTTGCAGCTTATGAGAAGGCGGCTTCTTTGGATGGGAACGGTAAGAAGGCCAAGGATCTTAAGGAAGCATTCCGCGGACTGTCCGTTAAATTCACCGACGAGGCTTATACTGCTTACACTCTTGGAGATATGAAGAAGGCTTCTTATCTCTTTGAAAAGGCAGTGGAAGCTTCTGAGCAGCAGCCTTATGCTGTAGTTGACACTAACGCGGTGTATAATTCAGCATTGACTTCCTATATGCTTGGAGAATATGACAAGGCTAAGGTTTATTACGAAAAATGTCTTTCATTAGGCTATTATGGCGAAGAGGGCGATGCTTATGCCAAGCTTGCTGATATAGCTTCCAAGGAAGGCGACAAGGAGACATGCCGCAGTTATCTTGAGCAGGCATTCCAGCAGTTCCCTCAGAGCCAGAGCGTACTCGTAGGGCTCATTAATTTCTACATGAACTCCGGCGAGAACACAGATCGTCTGTTCGAGCTTGTGGAGGCAGCTAAGGCCAATGAACCTAACAATGCTTCTCTTTATTATGTAGAGGGTAACATTGACGTTCAGCTTGGTCGTGAGCAAGAGGCCATAGCAGCATACAGCAAGTGTGCGGAGATAAATCCAGATTATGAGTTCGGTTATATAGGTATTGGCCAATTATATTATAATAAGGCAGTTGCTATTCAGGATGAGGCTGCTAACGAGATGGATGACGCTAAGTACAATGCTCTCGTAGTTGAATTCGAGAAAGCGCTTAAGAGCTGTATAGAGCCTTTCGAGACAGCTTATGCCATCTCAAAGGACGCTAACATTAAGATTGCTGTGGCTGAATATCTTAGAAACGCATGCTACCGTTTCAGTTCGGATGCAGGATTCGCTGCCAAGTATGCTAAGTATGATGCAATCGTCAAGGGGGAGGCTCCTGTAGAATAATTCTACCGGCCGTCAAAGGCCTTGACAATTTTACCTACTAAAGGGTGTCGGACTATATCGTCATTAGAGAAGACGATGGTTTCGATGCCCTTTATGTTTTTTAAAAGGTTCACTCCTTTAAGAAGTCCGCTGTCTTCACGGTTAGGAAGGTCAACTTGTGTGGCATCTCCCGTGACGATGAACTTAGCCCCTTCTCCCATTCTGGTGAGAAACATTTTTAATTGGCCTATGTTAGTGTTCTGCGCTTCGTCAAGAATTACGCAGGCGCGTTCGAGGGTGCGTCCTCTCATGTAGGCGAGTGGGGCTATCTGTATGGTGCCGTCGGAGATGAATTCTTGTAGTTTGCGAGAAGGTATCATGTCTCCGAGAGCATCGTAGAGTGGCTGAAGATAGGGGTCAAGCTTGTCTTTAAGGTCTCCTGGCAGAAAACCGAGCCTTTCGCCTGCCTCTACTGCCGGACGCGTGAGGATGATTCTTTTTATCTCGCGGCTTTTGAGCGCTCTTACCGCCAAGGCTATGGCGATGTACGTCTTTCCGGTGCCGGCAGGACCTATGGCGAAGATAAGGTCGTTTTCGAAATACGCCTTGACCATTTCTTCCTGCTTGGGATTTCGGGCTCTTATGGGCTTGCCTTCAGTGTTATATACTATGGGAGCTGTGGCGTCAAGTTTGAAGTCTGACGCTGGATTTTCTTCGGAGAAAAGGTCTTCTATATCGTAGATGTTAAGATTGGTTTTGTGCATCATCTTCTCTATGAGAAGTCCCAGTTTTTGCGTAAAATCTTCTACATCAGCGTCTTTCCCGTCCAGGATTATCTCGCTGCCACGTGCCACCACTTTAAGATTAGGATAGTAGGAAGTGAATTCTTTCAGCAGGCTGTCTCCTACGCCATATAGTTTTACCGGATCGAGCCCGTCTATGCTTAAAGTCTTTCTCATACTGCAAATATATCATTTTTTTTGTCCTTAATTCTTGTTATTTTTGCGGGTTCTATGGGAAAACCTTCATCGAGAAAATGGTGGAACGAAAAAGTTAGAAACAGGGATTAAAGATAGTATTTATGAAAAAAGTCATCGGCCTTCTTTTTATTTGTCTTGTAGGCTTGTCCTTTACATCTTGCGATTTTCTTCGCTCTCTGGCCGGAAGGCCTACTTCGGAGCAGATTAAGTCTGCTTCCGTTAAGGAAAATGCTTCTTCCGAGCCGTGCTGTGAGCAACAGGAAGATGAGGCTACTGTAAAGGCGAAGGAAAACAGTGAGTATGAAATGGTGCATAGACACGGACGGCTTAATGTTCCGTTCGCATACACACACACGGACAGCCCGTTAAAATATACTCCGGACCATAAGTACTATATAGTGGTGGGAACCTATCGTAAGAAACCTACTCTTGATAAGATGCTTTCCGATGCCAGGGCGTGTGGGTATGACCCTGTCCTGCTCGAATTTTCAAATGGGCTCATATCCGTAGGGCTGCTTCCTTGCGATGAATTGGGCCAGGCTATAGACGCTTATGCCATGGTTAAGATGGAAAAATTCTGCCCTGGGGACGCCTGTGTGCTGATAGCCAAGTAGGTAATAGCTGAATTTTAACGATTATTTTAAAATAACTTCTCCATATACAAAACTGATAATGGAATACGATTTTAGGAAAATAGAGAAAAAGTGGCAGGAAAAGTGGGCTGCCGAGAATACTTATAAGGTAACGGAAGACACTTCCAAACCTAAGTACTACGTTCTGGATATGTTCCCGTATCCTTCTGGGGCAGGGCTTCACGTGGGTCATCCGCTTGGCTACATAGCAAGCGACATCTATTCACGATATAAAAGGCTTAAGGGCTTCAATGTCCTTCACCCTATGGGATATGACGCTTTCGGTCTTCCGGCGGAGCAGTACGCCATACAGACGGGACAGCATCCGGAGCTTACTACGGAGAAGAATGCGGCGAGGTATCGCAGTCAGCTCGACAGAATAGGCTTTTCTTATGATTGGTCGCGCGAGGTAAGGACTTGTGATCCATCTTTTTATAAGTGGACGCAGTGGGCTTTTCTTAAGATGTTCTCTTGCTGGTACGACCCAGAGCAGAATAAGGCGCGTCCTATAGAAGAACTTGTGAAAAAGTTTGAAACTGAAGGTTATGACGGTGTCTCTTCTCAAGATTGGAAGTCTTATACGGAGGGGGAGAAGGAAACTGTGCTGATGCGCTATCGTATTGCTTATCAAGGTGAAACATCTGTTAACTGGTGTGAAGGTCTTGGAACTGTTCTGGCTAATGATGAGGTGAAGGATGGACTCAGCGTCCGTGGAGGATTTCCTGTCGTGCAGAAGAAGATGAAGCAGTGGCAGCTCCGTGTGTCCGCTTATGCAGAAAGGCTTCTTGAGGGCTTGGAGCGTGTGGATTGGACTGATTCACTGAAGGAGATGCAGCGGAATTGGATAGGCAAGTCCGAGGGTGCGGAAGTGGAGTTCGACACCGTTTGTGATGGAAGTCATCTTCCTGTAACTATTTTTACTACGAGGGTTGACACTATTTTCGGAGTTACTTTTATGGTGCTTGCTCCGGAGAGTTCTCTTGTGGAGAAGTTGACTTCTGCCTCCCAAAGGGAATCCGTACAGGCTTACGTCGCTGAGGTGAAGAAGAAGACCGAGAGGGAGAGAATTTCTCAGACCAAGAACGTAAGCGGGGTATTTTCAGGCTCTTACGGGGTTAATCCGCTTACCGGAGAACAGGTCCCTATTTGGATAAGTGAATATGTTCTCGCGGGTTATGGTACTGGAGCCATTATGGCTGTGCCGGCACACGACAGCAGGGATTATGCTTTTGCTAAGAAATTTTCTCTTCCTATAATCCCGATAATTGAGGGCTGTGATGTGTCAGAGTTTTCTTTTGACGCCAAGTCGGGGATAATGTGTAACAGTGGATTTCTTAATGGAAAGACCGTGCAGGAGGCTATAGAATTGGCAAAGGACTATGTGGAAGAAAAGGGGATTGGCCGCAGAAAAGTTAATTACAGGCTTCGTGATGCTATTTTTTCTCGTCAGAGGTATTGGGGTGAGCCGTTCCCTATATATTATAAGGATGGCATAGCTACGCCTGTAGATGAGGCGGACCTTCCCATAAAACTTCCTCAGATAGATTCGTTCAAGCCTTCCGACAGCGGGGAACCGCCTCTTGCCCGTGCCAAGGACTGGACCTACAAAGGTTATCCGCTTGAGACTTGCACCATGCCGGGCTTTGCAGGGTCATCTGCATATTATCTTCGCTATATGGATCCGCATAACGATAACGCCCTTGTGGATAAGAAGATAGATGAATATTGGCAGTCTGTAGATCTCTATATAGGAGGAACGGAGCATGCGACCGGGCATCTGATTTACTCAAGGTTCTGGAATAAATTCCTCTATGATCTGGGTTATGTCTGCAAGGACGAGCCGTTTGATAAACTCATAAATCAGGGAATGATTCAGGGTCGTTCGAACTTCGTGTACAGAATAGTAGGGACTAATACATTTGTTACTCTTCCGCTTAAAGAAAGGTATGAGACTACGGAGATACACGTCGATGTAAATATAGTACATAACGACAGACTGGATATAGAGGCGTTCCGTGCGTGGCGTCCGGAATACAAGAACGCTGAATTTATCCTTGAAGACGGAGAGTATGTCTGCGGTTGGGCAGTGGAGAAGATGAGCAAGAGCATGTACAATGTCGTTAATCCGGATGACGTGTGTGATGCTTATGGTGCTGATACTCTGAGACTTTATGAGATGTTCCTCGGGCCAATAGAGCAGAGCAAGCCTTGGGATACGAAAGGTATAGACGGAGTTCATCGTTTCCTGAAGAAATTCTGGCGCTTGTTCTATGATGGCGACAAATTCCTTGTAAACGATGAAAAGGCCACTCCTGCCGAACTGAAAGCCCTTCATAAACTGATAGGCAAAGAGCAGACAGATATAGAGGTTTTTTCTTATAATACCACCATAAGTGCTTTTATGATAGCACTTTCTGAACTTGGAGAATGTCATAAGATGGAGATTCTTACTCCTCTCGTAATTCTGCTTTCTCCTTTCGCTCCGCATATCTGCGAGGAACTTTGGGAGGCGCTTGGACACGAGGAAAGTGTTTGCAAGGCTACATTCCCTGAATATGTGGAGGCTTTCACTGTGGAGGACAGTGTAACCTATCCTGTGCAGTTCAACGGTAAGATGCGTTTCACCGTTCAGCTTCCTAAATCTATGACTCCGGCGGAAGTGGAATCCTCTATAAGGCAGAATCCTCAGACGGACAAATATGTCGTCGGAGGGTCTATAGTGAAAGTTATAGTCGTTCCTGGAAGAATTATTAATATAGTTGTAAAATAATGGATAGTAAGATCTTGCAAAACAAGTTGAAGGATTATCTGATTCTTACATTCGCCTGTTTTGTCTTCGCTTTTTCGTGGGAAGGATTTATGATTCCCTGCGGAATATCGGCAGGAGGTATGATGGGACTTTCTACAGTCATCCAGTATGCTACCGGTGGACTTATCCCGGCGCAATATACTTATGTGGTCATCAATATCTTGCTCATAGTCATAGCTATGTGGGCCATGGGCATAGGCTTTGGTTTCAAGACCATATATTGTATTCTGGTAAGTACCCTGATGATGGACCTGGTTGCCAAATGTGAGTTCCTACATTGTGCTCCGGGGCAGTTTTTCTATGTTCAGGACAAGGTTCTGGTACCTGTCATCGCAGGGTGTCTGGAGGCTTTAGGTATAGGTCTGGTCATAAGAACGGGCGGAAGCACCGGAGGAACTGACATTATCGCGATAATGATCAATAAGTATTGGCCCGTATCGTTAAGCACAGCTTTTATGATTATGGACCTGGTTATAGTAGGTATGATTCTGTTCTTGCCGGACCGTATGTTCACCGACATGATTTATGGAGTGGAGGAGATAATAGCCTTCTCTCTGCTCGTAGATGTGGTGGTGGGAGGTAAGAAAAGCTCCTGTCAGCTGTTCGTTTTCTCACAGAAATATAAAGAGATTGCCGACCACATCATTAACGATATGAATAGAGGAGTTACTGTTTTGAAGGCTCAAGGTTGGTACACCAAGCAGGATAAGGATATACTTTTGATTCTTATAGGACGTAATGAACTTCCTTCGCTCATGAAGGAGATTAAAAGACTTGACCCTCGTGCCTTTATGAGTGTTTCTCCTACGAATAATGTCTATGGAGAGGGTTTCGAGGAGATAAAAGCCGGTATAAGCAGGAATAAATCGGAGAATAAATAATGTCAACAAAGGCTGTTTTAACTGTTTTTAAGGAGTACGCCATCATAACTCTTGGTATGCTTCTGTATATCGTGGGGTGGAGTGTATTTCTTATTCCTAATCAGTTGGTAGGTGGTGGTGTGTCCGGTCTTGCTTCTGTAATTCAGTATATTACAGGGATAAAGATGGGTTACACCTATTTCGTGGTGAATGTGGTGCTGCTCATAGTGGCTTTGTTCATTCTAGGTAACAAGTTCGGTTTCAAGACTATATATGCGATTATCGTGGCTTCTGTGGGACTAAACCTTTTTCAGGAGATTATTCCTGCGGAAATCTGTCAGATACTCGCGGTGGAAAATGGCAAACTTATGAGTTCCATAATGGGAGGTCTTATGGCTGGAACCGGTATAGGATTATGTATGTCTCAAGGCGGAAGCACAGGAGGAACGGACATTATAGCTCTTATAGTCAACAAATACCGTAACGTCTCACCTGGAAGAATGATTCTCGCCATGGATGTGGTGATTATCCTTTCATCAATGTTCGTCCCTATGCAGACGGCAGATGGAGGTGTTATGCAGCTTAATGAGAAGATTACCACCTGTGTCTATGGTTTCATCCTTATAGCTGTCAACGGAACCGTGCTTGATATGGTCATTTCAGGATCGAAGCAGAGCGTGCAACTGATAATCCTTTCTAAGAAACATACCGAGCTCGCTGACGCCATAACTAAAGATCTTCATCGTGGCGTTACCGTATTGAACGGAATGGGCTGGTACACTAAGGAGCCTACGGAAGTTTTGATGGTTCTCGCCAGAAAGTACGATCTTAATATACTTTTACGTTACATTAAGATGATAGATCCTGACGCATTCCTTTCTGTGTCTTCTGTAACGGGGGTTTACGGTAAAGGCTTCGAGTCAATTAAAACTGGACGAAAGAAATAATTTAAAATATATTTTCGTCCCAGTGTCCTTTAAAAGCCTGTCCAGGTGCTTCCTGGCAGGTTTTTTTGTTTATATTTGCTCCCCGCTGCGTGTGCGGGTAGGACGCGTAACAGCTAAAATTATAGGGAATGAAACTGTTTCTATTTAAGAAATTCATAAGAAGGCCGGAGAACAAGAAAGGGCGCAGTGGCGTATCGTATCTTAGGGATGATACGGCGAAGTTGAAGAATGTCTATGACAGGATAGAGAGGGTGATGGAGGAGAAGAAGCCTTATCTGGACGGGGATTTTTCGATAGAGGATCTTTCTTCTTTGGTATGTGTATCGCGTTCGGTAACTTCCAAGGCTTTGAGCCGAATAGGGAAGACCAATTTTCGCCCCTATATTAATGGTTATAGGGTGAGACATTCGCAGCAGCTCATAAGAGATGAGCCCAGAATGCGCTTCAGCGAAGTGGCACGTATGTCAGGATTTAATTCAGTGCCCTCGTTCAACACGTGGTTCAAGATAGTCACTTCCACCAGGCCAAGTGAATATCTTACTGAGATATGGGAAAGGCCGCGTCTGCGATTTTTGCCCAGGAAGAAAGAATAGGGGCGTGAATGGAGATAGGCTCTTTTTTTACAGGGTGGATGAAGTTTATTTCCCGTGCGTGGAGGCATATTCCTCCATCGGGATTAGAACGTGGCGCTCCATATTTAAGATCTCCTTTTATAACGCATCCCAGGTTTGAAAGCTGACAGCGTATCTGGTGGTGTCTTCCTGTAAGCAGTTCGACTTCTATAAGATAATATTTGTCGCTGGCGCCAAGCAGGTGGTATTTTAACTTTGCAAGCTTGGCATTTTTCCTGTTTCCCGGGCAGATATAAGTTTTATTTTGTTTTTCGTTGCGCCACAAGTAGTTCTGCAACTCGTCCTCTTCTTTAGGAGGACGGCCGCAACAAAGCGCTAAGTATTTTTTGTGGATGTCTGATCCGCGGAACATTGCGTTCATACGTTCAAGGGCTTTAGAAGTTTTAGCAAATACGCACACTCCGCTTACGGGTCTGTCCAGTCTATGCGGAACGCCCATGAAGACTTTTCCGGGTTTATGGTCGCGGCCGGCTATATAGGCTTTAAGCGTTTCGGACAGACATTCGTCGCCTGTCTTATCTCCTTGAACTATTTCCCCTGATTTTTTATTGATAATCAGCAGGTGGTTGTCTTCAAAAAGAATCCGGGACTCGAGGTCCCGGATTTCTGTGTCAGATAAAGATCTGTATTCCATTAAGAGTATTATTCTGCGATAGAAACGTTAACTCTCTGCTTGCCGGTGTCGATCTTCGTAGCTTTGCAAGGGCAAACGACTTTAACTTTTCTTGCAGGAACCTGATATGCGTACAACCAACTGCGAACCAGATTAGCTCTTTCGATGGCGATAGCCTTATTATATTCCTTATCAGATGTGTCATCTGCATAAGGCTCGATAAGGATGACAGCCTTTTTGTCAGTAGAGTTATATACGTTAAGGAATTCCTGAAGCAATTCTTTAGTGCCTTTGTTAAGGTCGCATCTCTCTGAAGCATAAGTTACACTGGCTGTAGGAAGAGCGAAAGTCTGTGATCCGTAAGGAGTCTGAGCGATGACGTCTTTAACTGCCTGCTTGTAGCTTTCAGCATCTTCAGCGCTAAGTTCACCTTTAACGGCTGTAACTGCATCTGAAAGTGTAAAAACGCGTGCTGCCTTAGCTGCTGCCTCGGCTGCTGCTTTTTCGGCTGCTGCCTTAGCTGCTGCTTCAGCTGCTGCTTTTTCAGCTTCTTTAGCCTTTTTAGACTGACAAGAAGTGCCGAGTGATACAAGAACTGCAAGTCCTGCAACGGCGATGATTTTGGTAAGTTTCATAAGTCTATTATGTTTTTTATTTACGATTTTACATTAGTCTTGGCGAAGATAGTAATTTTTTTTAGCAATGCAAAATATTTAGAAACTGCTTTAAAATAATTGCACTCTTTTCTTACACCGCCCTTCCGGGCATTTTCATCTTTGTCATCGGTTACGTATTCACCATAATAAAATACGGCAGTCATTTCAATATAACTTCTTATTGACAGCTAAAAATAAGATGGAGACAGAGGTGCAGGTCTTAAAATTGACAAATTGTCACAGTCGGAGGGCTTGGCACATTCTTGGAAGAAAAGCAGGACGTCTGCCGAAAAAAGGAGGCGGACAGTATGAATTAAGAAATAAATAAAAAAGATAATATTATGGGAAAGATTATTGGTATTGACTTAGGAACGACAAACTCTTGTGTCGCTGTGATGGAAGGTAATCAGCCTACCGTCATAATTAATAATGAGGGACACCGTACGACCCCTTCAATCGTTGCATTTACGGACAGCGGCGAGCGTAAGGTGGGCGATACCGCTAAACGTCAGGCTGTTACTAACCCTAAGAACACCATCTTCTCTATAAAGAGATTTATGGGTGAGACTTATGACAGGGTAGGAAAGGAGATTGAAAGAGTGCCTTACGATGTAGTACGTGGCGAGAATAACACTCCGCGTGTTCAGATTAACGGTAAACAGTATTCTCCTCAGGAGATTTCAGCCATCATTCTTCAGAAGATGAAGAAAACGGCGGAAGAGTATCTCCGTCAGGAAGTTACGGAGGCCGTAATTACTGTGCCTGCATATTTCTCCGATTCTCAGCGTCAGGCTACTAAGGAAGCCGGTAAGATTGCCGGACTGGACGTAAAGCGTATCATCAACGAGCCTACGGCAGCGGCGCTTGCTTATGGTCTTGATAAGAAGAATAAGAATATGAAGGTGGCTGTATATGACCTTGGTGGTGGTACTTTCGATATTTCTATCTTGGAACTTGGCGACGGTGTGTTCGAGGTTAAATCTACGAACGGTGATACACACCTCGGTGGTGATGATTTCGATCACGCTATCATCGAGTGGCTTGCTTCAGAGTTCGCATCCGAGAACGGTGGAGTAGATCTTAAGAAAGACCCTATGGCCCTTCAGCGTTTGAAGGAAGCTGCGGAGAAGGCTAAGATTGAACTTTCAAATCAGACTTCAGCAGAGATTAACCTTCCTTATATTACAGCTGTTGACGGTATGCCTAAGCACTTGGTAAAGACTCTTACACGTGCTAAGTTCGAGGCTCTTTGCGATGATTTGTTCCGCAGAAGTATAGAACCTTGCCGTAAGGCTCTGCAAGATGCAAAACTTACTGCTTCTCAGATAGATGAAGTTATCCTTGTAGGTGGTTCAACTCGTATCCCTAAAGTTCAGGAGCTTGTTAAGGACTTCTTCGGTAAGGAACCTAACAAGAGCGTCAACCCAGATGAGGTTGTGGCTATAGGTGCTGCTATTCAGGGTGGTGTGCTCGCAGGCGATGTGAAAGATGTGCTTTTGCTGGATGTAACTCCGCTTTCACTTGGTATCGAGACTCTCGGTGGCGTGATGACTAAACTTATCGAATCTAACACTACTATCCCTGTACATAAGGATCAGGTATTCTCTACGGCCGCTGACAACCAGCCTTCAGTCGAGATACGTGTACTCCAGGGAGAGCGTCCTATGGCTAAGGATAACAAGCAGATAGGTGTGTTCCATCTGGACGGAATCGCTCCTGCACCTCGTGGAATACCTCAGATAGAAGTATCCTTCGATATAGATACGAACGGTATCCTTTCTGTTTCTGCTAAGGACAAGGCTACTGGTAAGGAACAGAAGATACGTATCGAAGCTTCTTCAGGGCTTTCTGATGAGGAGATCCAGAGGATGCGTGATGAGGCTAAGGCCAATGAAGCCGCCGATAAGGCCGAGAAGGAAAGAGTGGATAAGATAAACAATGCTGATGCACTCACCTTCCAAGTTGATAAATTCCTTAAGGATAACGCAGATAAGGTTCCTGCCGATAAGAAATCTGCTCTTGAAGGTCCTTTAGCTTCACTTAAGGAGGCTGTTAAGAATCAGAATATCGCAGATATAGACAGATATTCAGAGGAACTTAACAAGGTTATGGGCGAAGTTTATTCTTCTATGGCAGGTCAGGGTGCCGGCCCTCAGGCTGGTCCTCAGAACCCGGAAAATAATGGTCCGCAAGGTGGTCCTGATTATGGCCCACAGGGTGGAAACGATGCACCGGATGAACAATAATTCATAGTGGATTATAATTAAAAAAGGACGGACTCGAAAGAGTTCGTCCTTTTTTAATTGTCCGGTAAACACGTGTACTCACGCGTAACTAATTACTGGACAAGGCACGCACTTTCGCTTGTTATCACTATTTTATTAGAAGAAACAATCCCGACATTTCTGCCAATATGACTTTCAGAGATGCAAGTGATTATAATGGTTGTGTGTATTCTAAATTTCTTGAGGGCCCGGAATGCAAGGCCTCGATAACGGTTAAAGATGTTCCTTCGGATGTAACGTCAATGACTTATATACTGGAGGTGGAAGCTTATGATATTAAACTGGCAGGCAATAAGATTACCTTCAGGAACGTCCCTGTTTATAAGTAGTATTTTTAAAATGGTTGTCGAAATTATTTCAAAGCAGCTTCTTATTTTTGACGCGTACTTATAGGAATATTTATTATATTTGGAGTGATAACCAATCACTCTGATTATGAAAAAGATATATGAAACCGATCCCTGGCTTGAGCCTTGGAAGGATGCCATAGAACGCAGACACCGTAGGATTCTTGACTCTTGGGAAAAACATTCTCAGGCCAATTCTCACCTTTATTATGGACTCCATAAGGACAAGGATGGCTGGGTGATCCGCGAGTGGGCTCCTAATGCTAATAAGATTTACCTTATAGGGGAATGTAATAATTGGCAGAGGGTGCGGTCGTACTCTTTTTCTCCGGTAGGTAAGGGGAATTGGGAACTTCGCCTGCCGGATTTCTGCCTGCACCATGGCGAACTGTATAAACTATGGATAGAGTGGAGCGGTGGAGGTGCCGAAAGACTTCCCGCTTATGTTACAAGGGTTGTTCAGGACCCCGAGACGAAAGTGTTCTGCGCGCAGGTGTGGGACCTTTCGAAGCCATATAAATGGAAGTACGAATTTACGCGAAAGACGGAGGTCCCTTTTATCTACGAATGCCATATAGGCATGAGCTCCGAAGAGGAGAAGGTCGCTTCTTTCGATGATTTCCGCAGAGTGGTTCTTCCTCGCGTTAAAAAATTGGGCTATAATACTATACAGATAATGGCCCTGCAGGAACACCCATATTATGGCAGTTTCGGCTATCAGGTGTCGAATTTCTTTGCCCTGAGCAGCCGATTCGGCACTCCGGAAGAGTTTAAACGTCTTGTGGACGAGGCTCATTCCATGGGGATAGCCGTGATAATGGACATAGTGCACTCGCACAGTGTAAGCAACGAGGCGGAGGGACTCAGCCGTTTCGACGGTAGGGACGACCTCTATTTTTACAAGGGAAGCGCGGGTTATCATCCGGCGTGGGGGTCACGCTGTTTCGACTACGGTAAGGATGAAGTAATTAATTTTCTTTTAAGTAATTGTAAATATTGGCTCGAAGAATATCATCTGGATGGATTCCGTTTCGATGGGGTAACGTCCATGATATATTGGGACCATGGTCTCGGAACCGATTTTGGTAATTATGAGCTTTATTTCAATTCCGGGGTGGATGAGAATGCCGTGACATATTTGGCATTGGCCAATATCCTTATCCATAAATTATATCCGCAGGCTATCACCATAGCGGAAGATGTGAGCGGAATGGCAGGACTTGCCGCACCTCTGGACGAAGGCGGAATAGGTTTTGATTACAGGATGGCTATGGGAGTGGCGGACCATTGGATAAAGTGGATAAAGGAGCGTTCAGACGAGCAGTGGTCTATGGGGGAGATATGGTGGGAACTTACCAGAAAACGCGAAGATGAGAAGACCATAAGCTATGCGGAGTGCCACGATCAGGCTATGGTTGGGGATAAGACCATAGCTTTCCGTCTGATGGACAAGGAGATGTATTATCACATGGATAAGGCGAGCCAAAACCTGATTATAGACAGAGGTATGGCACTTCATAAGATGATAAGGCTTCTTACGGCAGCCACGGCGGGGAACGGATACCTTAATTTTATGGGTAATGAATTCGGTCATCCGGAGTGGATAGATTTCCCTCGTGAGGGTAACGGATGGTCCTATAAATATGCCAGACGCCAATGGTCGCTTGCCGATAATCCTCTGCTCAGATACGGAGACCTGCAGGCTTTTGACGCCGAGTTCGTGCATTTTCTGAGCGGGAATAAAATATTGGAATCATCCCCGGAACTTCTTCGCACGGACGAAGAAAAAAAAGTCTTGATTTTCCGACGTCAAAATGCTATATTTGCGCTCAACTTTTCGCCGGGCTATTCCTATGAAAATTACGGATTTGAGATGCCCGACGGAGAGTATGTCCTGCAGTTTGATTCCGACAGCGTAGAGTATGGAGGCTTCGGACGTCTGCAGAAAAATGAGAAACATATTACGGTGGATCACACTTTGAGTTTATATCTGCCTTGCAGGTGTGCTCTGGTGCTGTTAAAAACGAAATGATATGGCTTTTTTGAAATTTAATAAGGCGGAATTGGTAAATCTTTCCTATTCGCTGAAGAGAGAGATTTTATGTGCCAATAAGACAGGTGCGTATTGTAACACGTCCATCGTGACCTGTAATACGCGTCGCTATCATGGATTGCTTGCTCTCACCCTGGACCGCTTCGGAGGAGACAGGTTCTTGATGCTTTCCTCTTTGGATGAATCCCTGATAGTAGAGGGAAAACAGTTTAATCTGGGAATTCACTGCTATGGAGATGTGTATGAGCCGCGCGGGCATAAGTATGTGGTGGATTTTGAGGCGGATCCTATAACGAGGATAACATACAAGATAGGCGATATCGTAATCCGCAAAAGCATTTTGCTCTGCCCGGAAGTGGACAGGCTTTACATTAAATATGAACTTCTGGAGGGCCCGCAGAAAGCACTGATAAAGCTTCGTCCTTTATTGGCATTCAGGAATATACATTCTCTTACCCATGTTAATGACCAGGCTCGCCCGGAGGGTAAGGCGGTTCCGGGAGGAGAGAGTTTCAGACTTTATGAGTCGTATCCGGATCTGTATATCCAATTCTCCGACACCAGGGCCAAATTTACCGCGGAGCCGTATTGGTATTATGGCATAACATATTCAGATGAATATCGTCGCGGCTTCGACTGTAAGGAGGATCTTCTTTCGCCGGGCGTCTTTGAACTGACTCTTCATAAGGGCCGCAGTTTTATAGTGGGAGTTTCTATCGCGGAAGCTGACCCTAAGACATTTGCTCCGGAATTTAAGAAACTGGCTTCACAAGCGAGTGAAATTACTGATTATCACGAGCAGTTGCTTCGCTGTGCAGATACGTTGATAACTCATCATAACGGGAAGATGAAGATAGAGGCCGGCTATTCGTGGCTTTATGCTGGACTTCTTCGCGAGACTCTGGTCGCTCTTCCTGGACTTACTCTTTCAGCGGGCAGATCTGAGGCTTTTGAAGAGATTTTGGATAATCTCATCGCTGACGAACAGGAACGTCTTACTCATCGTACCACTCAGGTGGAGGCTCCGCTTCATCTGGCCTGTGTCCTTCAGAGTTATATAGAGCACGGGGCCGACGCTAAAAAGGTATGGAAGAAGTATGGTAAGACACTTAAAAATGTTCTTGAAAGTTACCTGCCTGGAGTGAGAGGTGAAGTGGCCATGCATCCTAACGGTCTTTTGTGGGCGCAGAAAGACGGGGTGGCGCTTTCGTGGATGAACGCGTATATTCAGGGCCGTGCGGTAACGGAGCGTGCCGGCTATCAGGTGGAGACTAATTCGCTGTGGTATAACGCCATCTGCTTCGCCCTTGAGATGGAAAAAGGACGCGGTGCCGATAAGTCCTTCGTTCAGAAGTGGAGCGGGATAGCCTCTTTGGTAAAGGATAATTTCACTAAAGTTTTTTATAACGAAGAGGCTGGTTATCTGGCTGATTACGTGGATAATAATGGGCAGAATCTGGATGTAAGGCCTAATCAGTTGGCCGCTATTTCCCTTAAATATTCTCCTGTGGACGATGAACTTCATCCGCTCATTCTGAGGGTGATAGACCGTGAACTCGTAACGGCTCGCGGCCTTAGAACGCTTTCTCCAAGGGATGTCAAATATAAAGGCGTGTATGAAGGCTCGCAGCTTGAAAGGGATTTGGCATATCATCAGGGAAGCACCAGGCCTTGGCTATTGGCCTCATATATAGAGACTTCATTGAGAATAAAGGGCCCGTCTTTCATTAAGAAGGCTGAGTGGCTTGTGGAAGGATTCTATGAGGATCTGAATAAGCATGGTGTGGGGGCGTTTTCTGAACTTTATGACGGAGACCCTCCTTTCGAGCCACACGGAGCCATATCTTCGGCATTGTGCACTTCTGCGCTTCTGAGGGTGGACGAATTGTTGGAAAAATATAAAGGAGAACAGTTATGAGAGTATTGATGTTCGGTTGGGAATTCCCTCCACATATTGCAGGCGGACTTGGTACCGCTTGTAAGGGTATAGTCGAGGGATTGGCGCATAATGGCGTCGAGACTCTTTTTGTGATGCCTTCTGCCAGCGGAGACGAAGATCAGAGCTGCACGACCATAATAAATGCCAGCGACGTGGCGGTTCAGAATATAAGCGAGAGCGTGGACGAGTTCATAGACAAAGTGAAGTTCATCCATGTGGATTCGAACCTTGTGCCTTATGTGGACCCGGAAGAGTATTTTGACGCCATAGAGCAGATGAAGAAGGACCATGTGAGGGAGACTACCATAGGATTTGGGCAGAAATTCAAATTCTCCGGTAAGTATGGGGCCAATCTTCTTGAAGAAGTTACCCGTTATGCTCAGGTGGGCGGAACTATCGCCATGCAGCAGAAAGATAATTTTGACGTGATACATGCTCACGATTGGCTTACATATCTGGCAGGAATAGCCGCTAAGGAACTTACGGGGAAGCCGCTTGTAGTGCACGTCCATGCCACTTCGTTTGACCGTGGGTCGGACGACATGGTGGATTCTCGTGTTTACGCCATAGAAAAGCGCGGTATGGAGCAGGCCGATATGGTGGTGGCCGTGTCTGAGCTTACGAGGAATATAGTAATAAACAAATACGGCATAGAGCCTTCGAAGGTGGTGGCAGTACATAATGCAGTGGATTTCAGTGGAAGAGAGGATCTTCTGGTGGAGCGCGGCGTTAAGGATAAAGTCGTAACTTTCCTCGGAAGAATTACCTATCAGAAAGGTCCGGAGTACTTTATAGATGCCGCCGCGAAAGTTCTTAAGCGAACAAAGGGTGTACGTTTCGTTATGGCCGGAAGCGGAGATATGATGACACGCGCCATAAATCAGGTGGCTCGCCTTGGCATCTCTGACAGATTTCATTTCACGGGCTTCTTGCGCGGGACAGATGTTCAGAAGATGTTTGCCCTGAGCGATGTGTACGTGATGCCGTCTGTGAGTGAGCCTTTCGGTATCTCGCCTCTTGAGGCCATGCGTTCAAATGTGCCGAGCATCATTTCGTATCAGAGTGGCGCGGCCGAAGTCCTCAGATATGCCTTCAAGGTTGATTTCTGGGACGTGGATGCTATGGCAGATGACATATATGCGCTTGTCAATTATCCGGCTCTTTCAAAATTTGCCGTAGAACACGGCTTTGAGGAGGTCAATGCTCTGAAATGGGACCATGCGGCCGCCAAGTTGAAAAATATTTACGAACAAATCACAAAATAATATAGTTATGGCAAAATCTATCTGTTTGTATTTCCAAGTACATCAGCCTACCAGACTCAGGTTATATAGGTTTTTTGATATAGGCAAGGATTCTCATTATTATGATGACTTTGCTAACAGAACTATTCTTCGCAGGGTGGCACAGAAGTGCTATCTTCCTATGAACAAAGTGCTTTTGAAAGCTATCAAGGCTTCAAAAGGCCAATTCAAAGTGGCATTTTCCATTTCGGGATCTGCTTTGGAGCAGTTCGACAGATATGCTCCGGAGGTGCTGGACAGCTTTAAGAAGCTTGCCGATACCGGATGCGTGGAGTTCCTTTGCGAGACCTATTATCATTCATTGGCCTCTATAGCTTCTCCGGCCGAATTCAAATTCCAGGTTGAAAAGCATAAAGAGGCTATAAAACAATATTTGGGAGTAGAGCCTAAGGTTTTCCGAAACACGGAACTTGTCTATTCGGATCAGATAGGAAAGCAGGTTTATGAAATGGGCTTTAAGACCATTCTTACCGAGGGGGCCAGGCATATTCTCGGATGGAGATGTCCTAACTATATATATAGTAACGATATAGTCCCGCAGCAGAACATACTTTTGAGGAATTACTCGTTAAGTGACGACATAGCTTTCCGTTTTGGAGATAAGAACTGGGGCGGCTGGCCTCTTACAGCGGACAAATTCAAGACGTGGATAGACTCTTCGGAGGGTGATTATGTAGGCCTTTTTATGGACTATGAGACTTTCGGAGAGCACACGGACGCTTCTACTGGCATCTTTGATTTTATGGAAAATCTTCCGGTCGAGTGCCTTAAGGATAAGGACTTCAAGTTCCAGACACCATCGGAAGTGTCCGCTTCATATAAGGCCGTATCCGAACTTTCTGTCCCTTCGCCTATTTCTTGGGCAGACGAGGAAAGGGATCTTACGGCTTGGCTCGGAAATGAACTTCAGAATGAGGCCTTTTCGAAGATTTACAGTCTTCAGGAGAAGCTTTCTCTGCTGAATGATCCTCAGCTTTGGGCCGATTATGGTCATCTTCAGGAGAGCGACCATTTCTATTATATGTGCACCAAGTTCTTTATGGGTGGCGACATGCACAAATATTTTAACCCATACAGTTCACCTTACGAGGCGTTCATTAACTATATGAACGTGGTGAGCGACTTTATTATCCGAGTTAATGATGCTTTGGCAGTAAAGTAAACTGTATCGCACACGATTTTTAAGAAATTATAACATATTTTAATTGCGAAACTTGAATTATATGAATGTAAACGCAAGTTTTTCACCGTCATGGAAAAACGTGATGGTTACGAGGCATCTTCCGGAGGAACTTTCAGGATTGGAGACTTTGTGCAGGAACCTCTGGTGGTGTTGGAACGATGACGCCAAGGCTTTGTTCAAGAGTATAGATGCGGATTTATGGCACAAGTCTGGTCATAATCCTATGGAAATTCTTGACAAGGTGAGCCTTAAGAGATATAATGAATTGGCCAAAGACGACGATTTCTTGGCTCGAATGAATGCTGTCATTGCGGAATTCAATTCCTATATGGCGAAAAAGAGTGAGAGAAAAGAGCCGTCTGTCGCATATTTCTGTATGGAATATGGCCTGGACACGTCCCTTAAAATATACTCCGGAGGTCTTGGAATATTGGCCGGAGACTACCTGAAAGAGGCTTCGGATATGAATGTCAATCTGGTGGCAGTAGGGCTTCTTTACAGATATGGTTATTTCACGCAGAGGCTCACTCCGCAGGGTAATCAGGTGGCGGACTATGTGGCTCAGGATTTTTTGAAGATTCCGGTGGAGCCGGTTTTGGATGCTAACGGTGTATGGCAGAGCGTGGGCATGCAGCTTCCTGGACGTACGCTTTATGCACGTATCTGGAAAGTGGCTGTGGGGCGTACCGATCTCTATCTTCTTGATACTGACTATGAAGCCAATTCGGCGGAGGATAGAACCATTACGCATCAGCTTTATGGCGGAGACCACGAAAACAGGCTCAAGCAGGAGATTTTGCTGGGTATAGGAGGCGTGAGGGCTCTTCGTCAGATGGGCATTAATTCTACAATGTACCATTATAACGAGGGACATGCTGCATTTGCCGGGCTTGAGAGGCTTCGCATATTTATGCAGGAGTATAATTATTCTTTAGGCAAATCACTCGAACTCGTAAGGTCTTCGGCTCTGTTTACTACTCATACTCCGGTTCCGGCCGGGCACGATGCCTTTACGGAGGAGGAAATGGGCAAATACTTCGGACATTATCCACAGAGGTATGGGCTTGATTGGCACGGATTTATGGAATTCGGAAAGATTAATGCCGACGATCCTTCGGAGAAATTCTCGGTGAGTGTGCTTGCCGCTAATTTCAGTCAGAACGTGAACGGCGTGTCTATGCTCCACGGTAAGGTGAGTCAGGAGCTTTTCTCAAGCATGTATCCGGGCTATCTTCCGGAAGAACTCTTCATAAGTTATGTAACTAACGGAGTTCATTATCCTACTTGGACAGCTAAGGAGTGGAAAGTTATTCATTCTAAGGTGTTTGGCGAGCAATTCAAGACTTCTCATTACGATAAGAACTGCTTTGAAGGCATATATAAGGTGAGCGATGAGGAGATTTGGAAAACGCGCCAGTTCCTGAAGGCCGACCTTATAAAGACCGTAAAGGACAGGCTTTCTGACCCTAATATGTCTGCGCATTATACTCCGGGACAGGTGGTTACCATAAAGGAGAACCTTCGCGATGATGTGCTTACCATAGGATTTGCCCGTCGTTTTGCGACATATAAGAGGGCTACGCTCCTATTCCGCGATCTTAATAAGCTGGACGAGATAGTGAACAACCCTCGTCGTCCGGTTCAGTTCCTTTTCGCCGGTAAGGCGCATCCTGCAGATATAGCAGGCCAGGAACTTATTAAACAGATAGTTGAAATCAGTAAGGATCCTCGTTTCATAGGTAAGATAGTGTTCGTTCCTGGCTATGACATAACGCTTGCCAAGCGTCTTGTTCAGGGAGTTGACGTGTGGATGAATAACCCTACACGTCCGCAGGAAGCTTCAGGTACATCAGGAGAGAAGGCTTCTATGAACGGAGTTATGCATTTTTCAGTTCTCGATGGTTGGTGGGTTGAAGGATATACTAAGAACGCCGGTTGGGCTCTTCCTCAGGAGCGTACGTACGATGACCAGGAGTATCAGAACGAGCTGGATGCCGCGACTATCTATTCTATACTTGAGAACGAGATAGCCCCTGACTATTACGATCTTGACGTTACTACAGGACGTAGCAGCAAGTGGATAGGCTATATTAAGAACACGGTGGCTCAGGTGGCTTCCAATTTCACGACCAACCGTATGCTTACCGATTACTATAATCAGTATTATCTGCCTCAGAGTAAGCGTTTTGAGCATTTGAGCGAAGAAAATGGCAAGGCAGCCGAGGAGATAGCGTCTTGGAAGCAGTATGTGGGTCAGGAGTGGAACAACATGCGCATCGTTTCATACACTCAGCCGAGTGCGTCTTGCGTGTTGTCAGATAAGAACAAACTTGTGTGTGAGGTGGTTATAGATCTTGGCCGTTTGAAGGCAGAGGATGTAGGCGTAGAGGTGCTCTTTACATCGAGAGATAACACAGGAGCGCTCCATATTCAGGAAGTGTTCAATTATGAGCTTGTCTCTTGTGAAAATGGCATCGCCACTTTCCGTACGTCAGTTCTTCCGGAAAGGACAGGTATGTACGAAGTAGGTACGAGGATTTATCCTAAAAATGCCGAACTCCCTCACAGACAGGATTTTCCTATCGTTAAATGGTTGTAGCGGCCACAGGTTTTTTTGACGGTGTCCATCTTGGACATCAAAAGGTATTAAAGACTTTGCTCGAATTGTCCCGAAAGGGAGGCGGGCAAAGTCTTGTTATCACGCTATGGCCTCACCCGCGGGTTTTCCTTCAAAATGGGGCGAGAGATCTTAGACTTCTTACTTCGATAGAAGAAAAGACAGAGCTTATTAAAGAGTTTGGAGTAGGGGATGTGAAGGTCCTGCCTTTTAATGAAGAATTTTCTTCTCTTGATGCTTTGTCCTATATTCGAATGCTTTGTTCAAGTTACGGAGTCACGGATATAGTGCTGGGTTATGATAACCGTTTCGGCTCCGATGGTAAGACTACGGAGCAGATAGCCCAGATGGCTCGCGAAGAGGGACTTAGCGCTGTCATAGTGCCCCCGGTAGATATGGATGGAGTGAGGGTGTCTTCTTCCCAGATAAGAAGGGCGCTTGAGCGCGGGGAGGTCGAATTGGCCTCAAAAATGCTGGGCAGGGACTATTCTGTGAGCGGTGTGGTAGTAGGAGGAAAACGTTTGGGCCGCACTATCGGTTACCCTACGGCTAATCTTCGGCTTCGTGAACCTTTGAAATGTGTTCCCGGAGCGGGGGTATATCTGAGTAAGGTATTCTTGCAGGGGAAAGTCTATATGGGGATGAGCAACGTCGATGCCGCCTCTCTTATAGAGACACATATATTTGATTTTGACAGAGATATTTATGGTCTTGACGTGGAAGTTACTTTTGAGGGTAAGATAAGGGACGAGATAAGGTTTTTTTCGTTTGAAGAGTTAAAAAAACAGTTGAAAAAGGACGAAATGTCAGCGAAAAATCTTATCTTCGCAAAGTATGACCACGAAGAAAGACAGTGACGATAAGAAAAAGGAAACCGTTGATGCTGTTAAGGCCGATATAAAAAAGGATAGGAAGAAATTGATTCTCTATTCGGAGATTATGAAGCCGAAATTTGCAGGCGGCAAAGATTTTTAGTAAGTTTTACGATTGCTAAGTTGATTTTTAGTTTAAGAGGGACTGGAAAGTTCCTTTAATTATTATTACTATATATGGCACAGGTGCATTATATGAGCCAAGAAGGGCTCGAAAGTATTAAGAAAGAGTTGAAGGAGGCTTTGGAACAGCGTCCGATAATCTCCGCTGCGATTGCAGAGGCCAGAGAGAAAGGCGATTTGTCAGAGAATGCCGAATATGAATCTGCACGAGAGGCGCAGAGCCTTCTGGAGATAAAGATAGCTAATCTTAAAAACATGATTGCCGGGGCCAAGGTCGTGGATGCTTCTATGCTTTCTACAGATAAGGTCCAGATGCTCAACACTGTTAAAGTGGAGAACCTGAATGTTCATCAGAATATGACATTCACAATTGTGGGTGAATCCGAAGCAGATTTTTCTAAAGGAAAGCTTGCGGCCACCACTCCTATCGCTAAAGCTCTTATAGGACATGGCGTAGGGGATATAGTGGAGGCTAAGGTTCCTGCCGGAGTTATCAAGTTCAAGATTTTAGAGATTTCCATTCAGTAATTATTTCTATGACTATTTTTTCAAAAATCGCCGCAGGGGAAATCCCGTCGTATAAAGTGGCTGAAAATGAGGATTATTATGCTTTTTTGGATATTTCTCCATTGGCAGAAGGACATACTCTCGTGATACCTAAGAAGACAGAGGACGATTATATCTTTTCTCTGGATGAGAAGACTTATCAAGGGCTTTGGGACTTTGCGAAAAAGGTAGCCATTGCACTGAAGAAAGTGGTTCCTTGCAAAAGGGTGGGTGTGGCAGTCCTTGGCATGGAGGTTCCGCATACTCATATTCATCTCGTTCCTCTTCAGAATGAGGGAGATATGGATTTCAGGAAGAAACGTCCGGAGGTGAGTGACAGTCGTAAGGCTGAGATTGCTGCGGCTGTTTATGAAGAATTTAAAAAATTGGCATAGATGATTAGGAAGGCTTTTGTCGTGGGAGTGTCTGCTTTGTGTCTGGTCTCTTGTGCCCACAAGGCTACCATCGATATGACTGTGGATGGCATAGGGGAGGAGAAATTAGCACTTTATAGGCTCGATGTATCTTCTTCTCAGTTACTTGACTCTGTAAAGACTGATGCCGGAGGTCGTTTTAAGTATGCTCTTAATGTGGAGGAAGGACAGCCTGAATTCGTCTATGTTTATAGGGGGGATGCCATTTTGGCTTCACTTCTTCTTGAAAAAGGGCAAAAGGCCGTCGTGAAGGCGGATACATTGGGACATTATAGTGTTATCGGCTCGGAGGGGTCAGCTAAACTCGCCGAAGTACAGGCGGATTATAATGCTTTCTATCAGCAGATAAGCTCCCAAGAGGACCTTTCGAAGGCAGTGAAGGCGTATATAGATTATTATCACGGAAGGGTGTCTTATGTGATGCGTAACTGCAAGTCCCTTACGGTCATACCTGTTTTTTATCAACAACTGTCACCTGGTGTGCCGATTTTTTCTCAGCCTACCGATGCCGTGCTTTTCAGGCGTGTGTGCGACAGTCTTAAGACGGTCTATCCGGATTCGCGTTTCGTGAAAGCGCTTGAGGTGGAGACAAAGGCACGGGAGAACCAGCTCGGTCTCAATCTTGCCCTTTCGCAGGCTCAGAGCGTGGGTTTTCCGGAATTGAGCCTTCCGGGGATTAACGGGGAGAAAGTTTCCCTTTCAGGTGTGAAGGCTAAAGCTATACTTCTGCATTTCTGGACTGATACACAGGATGTTCAGAAGCTTTTCAATACGGAGATACTTCTTCCTTTGTATAAACAGTACCATAAGAAAGGTTTTGAAATATATTCTGTGTGCCTTTCTAATGATAAGGCGCTATGGGCTTCGGTCGTAAGAAACCAGAAACTTCCGTGGATTAATGTCTGCGATGTTTCGGGGGCTGCTTCTGCTGCGGCATCTCTTTATAATGTGACGACGCTCCCATACAGCATTCTTATTACGGATGGTGAAATAAAGTCCGCCTCCATCAATGGGGAAGCGGACCTTAAAGCTCAATTAGATAAAGTTCTAAAGTAAAGTAGATTAGAGGCCTATCTTCTTAAAGAAGTCGTTGCCTTTATCGTCCACGAGGATGAAAGCAGGGAAATCCACTACGGTGATTTTCCAAATGGCTTCCATTCCGAGTTCCAGATACTCTACGCATTCTATGCTCTTGATGTTATTCTGAGCAAGAATGGCGGCAGGACCTCCGATAGAGCCGAGATAAAATCCTCCGTGCTTTTTACATGCGTCGGTTACCACCTGACTGCGGTTGCCTTTGGCGAGCATGATGAGAGACCCGCCATTCTCCTGAAATTCATCTACATAAGGGTCCATGCGTCCGGCAGTAGTAGGCCCGAGTGAACCGCAAGGCATTCCCTCTGGGGTTTTGGCAGGACCGGCATAATATATAGGGTGATCCTTAAAATATTGAGGCATGCCTTCTCCGGCGTCAAGACGCGCTTTTATCTTAGCATGCGCAATGTCGCGGGCTACGATAATGGTTCCGCTTAAGCTGAGGCGCGTACTTACAGGATATTTGGTGAGGTCCTTAAGCACTTCTTTGATAGGTCGGTCAAGATTAATCTTAACTGCATCGCCTTCTCCGGCATTGCGAAGTTCTTCAGGGATAAGCTCATAAGGCTTGTCGTCCATTTTCTCTATCCATATACCGTCGAAATTAATCTTTGCTTTAATGTTTCTATCGGCCGAGCAGCTGACTCCAAGTCCTATAGGGCAGCTGGCTCCGTGTCTTGGAAGTCTCACTACGCGGATGTCGTGCGCAAGATATTTTCCTCCGAACTGTGCGCCAAGCCCTATCTTCTGAGCTTCCTTAAGCAGTTCTTCTTCAAGAGCGAGGTCGCGGAAAGCACGGCCGGTCTCATCTCCTGATGTAGGAAGCGAGTCATAGTAGTGAGTGGATGCTAATTTTACGGTTAGCAGGTTCTTTTCTGCGGATGTGCCTCCGATTACGAAAGCCACGTGATATGGAGGGCATGCGGCTGTGCCGAGTGAGCGCATTTTCTCTACAAGGAATGGAACAAGAGTCCCCGGATTTTGAATTCTGGCCTTGGTCTCCTGGTAAAGATAGGTCTTATTAGCAGATCCGCCGCCCTTGGTAACGCACAAGAAGCGATATTCGTTACCTTCGGTAGATTCGATGTCGATTTGGGCTGGTAGATTGCATTTGGTGTTGACCTCCTTGTACATATCCAGAGGAGCATTCTGTGAATAACGTAGATTTTCTTCCGTGTATGTCTTGAATACGCCCAGCGAGAGAGCCTCCTCATCGCAGAAACCCGTCCATACTCCCTGTCCTTTTTCTGCGTGGATGATGGCTGTTCCTGTATCCTGGCACAAAGGAAGTTTACCTTTTGCGGCCACTTCTGCATTGCGAAGGAACGTGAGGGCTACATATTTGTCGTTTTCTGAGGCCTCCGGGTCGGATAAAATCTTGGCTACTTGCGCATTATGTGAACGACGAAGAAGGAAGCTGACATCGCGGAATGCGGTATTGGCCAGCACGGTAAGAGCCTCTTTGCTTACTTTGAGGATCTTATGGCCTTCAAATTCGCCTTCGCCTACAAGTGCTTCCGAGCCTGGAACCTTATAATATTCAGTCTGGTCCTCGCCAAGCTGAAACATAGGTGCATACTTAAATTCTGCCATAGTGTATAAATTAACTGTTCATTAAATATTCTTTCATGAAAGCGTTGATGTCGCCGTCGAGAACGCCCTGAGTATCAGCCGTCTCATAACCCGTGCGCACATCTTTCACCATTTTATAGGGGTGAAGTACGTAGGAGCGTATCTGTGAGCCCCATTCTATCTTTTTCTTCTGCCCTTCCAATTCTGCCTGTTTTTCTCGTCTCTTTTGTAACTCTATGTCGTACAGGCGCGATTTGAGGATGCGAAGTGCATTCTGCTTGTTGTCCTGCTGGCTTCGCGTCTCTGTATTTTCTACTGTGATGCCTGTCGGGATGTGTCTTACTCTCACGCCGGTCTCTACTTTGTTGACATTTTGGCCTCCGTGTCCACCGGAGCGGAAGGTATCCCATTCTATATCAGAAGGGTTAATCTCTATGTTGATGCTGTCGTCCACCAAAGGGTAAACAAATACGGAACTGAAGGTCGTCTGGCGCTTGCCTTGCGCATTAAAAGGTGAAATTCGGACAAGTCTGTGAACTCCGGATTCGGATTTTAGGTATCCGTAGGCGTAATCTCCTTCGAACGAGATAGTTGCGCTTTTAATCCCCACTTCGTCTCCTTCGAGATTTTCGGTGATGGTCATCTTATATCCGTTTCTTTCGCCCCATCTGAGATACATACGCATAAGCATGGCGGACCAGTCATTGGCCTCCGTCCCGCCTGCTCCGGAATTGATGGTGAGCACAGCCCCCAGATTATCTCCCTCAGCGCCGAGCATATTTTTCATCTCCAAGTCTTCCACTTGTGAAAGTGCCTGAGCGAAAGCAGCATCCAATTCGGCGCAGTCCTCTTCCGAGGAAAATTCTTGAAGAACATCGAGGTCTTCTACGGCTGTTTTGACTTTATCGAAAGAAACCACCCAAGATTTGACAGCGTTAAGGGACTTCATAAAGGCTTCGGCCTTTTTCGGGTCATCCCAGAAGCCCTGCGCCTGACTTTTCTCCTCTTTATCTGCCAATTCCTTACGCTTATCTTCTATATGAAGACATTTCTGAAGCGCCTCTATCCTGCTATGAAGATCTTTTATCTGTTCCGCTGTAGTCATATCCTACAAATTTAGCAAAAACTTCTTAGAAATTGGGATGGCTTCTGTATTTCAAAGGAATTGTCAGGATTATTTCTTCTCCAGTACGTGCAAGTATTCGATGGTCTTGTCGGCAAGATGATTGCGATTTTCTTCTTTGTCCGCTCTGAACCTTTGATATTCTTGCGAAAACATTTCGTAATGGCCATATTTTGACAGAATGTTCTCAATATCTTGCATAGACATAAGACCCTCATTATTATATGATAATACTATATATTTAAAACGGGCGTCTCTAATTAAAGCCTCAAAAGAGGAAAGCACTGTCCTTCTCCCACAATAAGATGATTTTGAATAATCCCTTAATCCGGTCTTACCTTTAGGCGTGAATGGCTTATATTCTGCTATTGTGTTGAGTAAGTGATAATTGGCTCCGTATTGACGAGCATTATATGGAGGGTCCAGATAAAGAATATCTCCATTGATATTTTTAATGAGCACGTTAGCATCAGAATAATAGACCTCGTGTTCATTTTCGTTAGTCGCATATATGGCGGCCTCTACCTTAAGAGGCTTTAGTGCAGTGGCTTTCAAGTGTTTTAGAAAAGCTCCATATACAGATGCGGTGTTTGCTACTTTGTCTGCACTTTCAAGTAAACTGGCTAATAAAAAGAAATACATATCTTCCGAGATAACCTCATCTGTTTTCCACGCCTCTATTTGTGCTCTCACTGCATCTATCTTTTTACCGTTTTCATCAGAAAAATATTGGCGTCCACTTCCGCTGCCCTCACAATAATTTTTGTAGATAAATCCGTTTTCGTCTCCTGCCAAATGGTCCAACTGATTTAGCAAGTCTTCTTTTCCGTCAAGTTCAAGATGGTTCCCGATATAATTGCGATTTAGAACATAACTATAGTATTCCCAGTCATTTGCGATGACTTTATGAACTTTCGTCTTGAAGAAACGGCCCACGATTCCTGTGCCTGCAAAGATGTCGCAAAAAATTTTATCTTCGAGATTACTGCCGACTACATCTTCGATGACAGACTCAATGAAAGGCAGAAGCGAATATTTAGAACCTATGTAATTCATTGCTAATCTTCGTGGTATAGTTTATTCATAATATATTCTGAGGTGTGTTCTGATGCCTCTTTTATTATCTTTTTTACGCAAGTTTTTCGGTATTCTACTGGATCATATTGATAGCAACCTATACAACCAAGTTCCTCAGTATAATTTTTATCTCCGGCATAAAATGGATACGGGTTCCCTTTTATGTTGGTCGCATCCCATCGTTCATTTGATTGTTTGCATTCCTTGCATATTTGGCGTTTTACATCGTTTGCAGCTTTGCATAATGGCTGAAAATCATCAAAGCTTTGGGTTTCTGGGTTTGACACACGCCAGTCTTCTTTGCGGCCATCTTTATGGTCGACTTCAATCTTCGTGTTTTCAGAAAAGCCTTTTACTCCTAACATTACGCATTTTTGTTCTTTGTAAAAGTCTTTTATGTCCTTTCGAATGGATTGGCTAAAGGTATCTTTTTGCTTAAATCCATTTAGTCTTATGGCGTCAATCGAGTTCCCTGGTGTAAGGGATTTGTCAAATTCGATATTATATGTTTTTGCAAGTGTGGAACTTGCGCGACACCAACTTCCTCCGTTCCCAAGTTGAAGTTCAGTATAACGGCCAATGAATTCAGAGGTATGTACCCATCTGCTTATTCCGTTGGAATTAGGAGTTGCTAATTCTATAAATAATTCAGTTTTTGACATACTAATCCATCTTTTTAAAGACAAAAATGTACTCGTGTTTAAAAAGGAAATAATCGCTTTGAAGAGCTCGGTATTTCCAAATATCTTGTGTTCCAAGCTTTCCTTTATTCCCTTCGATATTTTTAATGATTATCCCTTTCATCTTAACGTTAAAATTCTGTTTTATTATGTCCATCATCTTGAAGGCCAATGGAATCACTTCACTTTGTTTATAGATGTCGCCTCCGATGACTGCCAGATATTTTCCTTTCTTTAAGTAAGATATGCCATTGGTCATCGCAAGCAAGAATTTATCTAAAAATATATCTACGTTTGATATTTTGGAAAGGTCTCTTTCGTCTTGTGTGAATTTGACGATATCAAGGTAAGGCGGATGTGCGATTAGGAAATCAACTTTTTCTATCCCACGTTCTTGGCATATTTTATTAGTTTGTTCTTTAAAAGATGAGCTGTCCGTAACATCACATTCGCAATTTGAATATTGTATAGTGTCGCATCCTGCTATTTTCTCGGCCACGTATGCCAGTATTTGTTTATTAATATCAAAGCCAATATAATTTCTTTTTAAAGCTTCGCATTCAAATAATGTGGTGCCGCTTCCAGAAAATAACTCCATTACAGTATCCCCTTCTTGCGTATATCGGCGAATTAACTGATTAGGTATTTGCGGAATAAAATTACCGTGGTAAACATTGGCATGTTTGCCGCTTTTATCCCGCTCCCGAATAATCCATAGACTATCAACATTCAAGTCTGTCTCCTTCCAGTTGTCTTTAGTAATCTTATCCATCTCACTTGAGAAATAAATGTTGAACAATAACGTTAAAGCTTTTAAAGTTACATAACTTTATTGAACAAATAAAGGTTGGTCAAATCAAATTTTCTTGATGACTTTAGCGGGGTTACCGACTGCGATGGAGTCGGCGGGAATGTCCTTGACCACCACGCTTCCTGCGCCTATGGTGCATCTGTCTCCTATGGTTACGCCTGGGAGTATGATAACGTGCGCGCCTATCCAGCAGTCGTTTCCTATGTTTACAGGCTTCGCCCATTCATCGCCTGTCGCCCTTTCCTTCGGGTCAGTGCTGTGGCAAGCGGTGTAGATGCCTACATTCGGCCCTATGAAACAATTATCTCCTATGTTTACAAGGGCCTCGTCGAGCACGGTAAGCCCGAAATTGGCAAAGAAATTCCGTCCGACGCGGATATGCTTGCCGTAGTCGCAGTAGAAAGGCTGATTGATGACCGTACTCTCGTCGCACTGTCCTAAAATCTTATATAACATCTTATTACGTTCTTCTGTTAGGGTAGGTCTTATCTTATTATATTCCCAACAAAGGTCGGCGGTATTATCCCTCATCTGCACAAGTTCAGGGGCGATGGCGGAATAAGTCTCGCCGGCAAGCATTTTTTCGTATTCAGTCTTCATTACGGTGTGTGTTTTCGCGCCAAAGGTACTAATAGTAATCGTTAAAAAGTAATTTGTTATTATTTGATTGCCTTTTTTATTTTTATCGCTTACTGATAAATTGGCAGACACGCTGATTTTTCTTATCTTCGCAAAATTTTAATGATGCCTATGTCTGCAACAATCGATGCATCGAAATATGCCTTGGTGGATCTCCACTTACACCTTGACGGCTCTCTTACTTCTGAAGACATCCTAACTATGGCCCGTTTGGGCGGAAATGAAGCGGCACTTCCCAGCACTGACCCTGCGGAACTGAAAAGTCTTCTGACTTGTCCTCCGGGAACGAACAATCTGGTGGAATATCTCAAGTGTTTTGATCTTCCTATAGATATGATGCAGAGCCAAGCTCCTATAGCATATAGCGCATATAGTTTAGTGAAAAGGCTTGCAGCTCAGGGTATTATCTATTCTGAAATACGTTTTGCTCCGCTTCAGCATACTTATAAGGGCATTTCTCAGGATGAAGTGGTCAGAGCGGCGATAGAGGGCCTTCAGCAGGGGATGCGTGAGTGTCCAGAGATTAAGGCCAATTTTATCTTATGTTGTATGCGTGGCCGAAAGGATGAGCTGAACTACGAGACTATAAGGCTCGCTAAGAAATATCTGGGGAGGGGCGCTGTCGCCATTGACCTTGTGGGTGCTGAAGCCTTGTATCCAACTTCGGATTACAAGGCCTATTTTGAATATGCGTCTTCGCTCGGCATACCTTTCACTATACACGCCGGAGAGGCGGACGGGGCTATAAGTATCTCTTGTGCACTTGATTATGGGGCAAGCCGCATAGCTCACGGCATCAGGTGTTTCTCTCATCCAGATCTCATGCGACGCATAAAGGATATGGGCGTATGCTTGGATATTTGCCCTAAAAGTAATCTTGATACTCACGCCATAAAGGGGGTGGAGCGTATGGAGGATTATCCTCTTAATACTATCCTGGATGCCGGCGTGGAGGTGACTATAAATGTTGATAATCTGTCAGTGTCAGATTCCACACTTGTTAAAGAATACGATAGGCTGTTCGATGCCGGACTTTTAACTGAAGGCCAAGCTCGCGCCGCTGTAGAATGTGCTATAGCTCACGCGTTTATTTCAGAAAGTGAAAAGGCGGAACTTCTTCGAAGAGCTCGCCTTCGTATGGGCGATTAATTCTTCTGGTGCGGCTATTTCTTGCTTCGTTTGAGCGTAACCAGCACATCTCCGGCCTTAAGTGTGGTGTTACCGTGCGGAATAACTCTCTGTTCTCCTCTTTGAATCATTACGAGCAGAGTATCCGCGCCACCCGGATAATCTTTGACTTTGCATCCCACCAATTTATCAATCTCTGTGATAGGGTAGTACATAAGTGAATCCTGTCCGGCATCTTGGTAAGCTCTGGCGCATAGTACCACTTCATCTGCGGATTGCAGAACCGTGTTCCCTTTGGGGATAATTCTTTCGTCTCCACGAAGAACCAGGACTAAAAGACAATCCTGTGGAAGTCCAAGTTCGCTTATGGTTTTGCCGTTCCAAGGGCTGTTTTCTGAGACGGATATGCTGCTGAATGACATTTCGGATTTTTCCTGGAAGTCAGAGAAAGTGGTCATGACATCGGCATCCGAATCTGTCATTTTGCAGACTTTGGCCGCGGCAGGTACCAGCGATCCTTGGAGTGCTATGGATATGATTACTATACAGAAGACGATGCTGAATATGTCATTGGTCAGGGCTGCCTTGGAAGAAAGAATCATGATGGCGAACACTATGGATGCAGCTCCTCGAAGTCCCACGAAAGAGATTAGGGCCATTTGCGATGGCGGATATTTTCTGAAAGGGACGAGTACTCCGCATACTGACAGCGGGCGGGCGACAAGTGTAAGGAAAAGGAATATGATGAGGGCTGGCACCAATGCTTTAAGTAGGGCGGAAGGTACAGCCAGCATTCCAAGCAAGAAGAAAATCACTATTTGCATAAGGGATGTTATGGCGTCGAAGAAGCCCACCATAGACTTTTTGCCTGCATAGTCGTTGTTCCCAAGATAAATACCTACTATGTAGGCACTTAAGAATCCGTTACCGCCGAAAATTGAAGGCAGTGCATAAGAGAGGATGGCTATAGCGATGAAAAGCAGTATGTCGAATCCGTTGCTTTTGATTTTTATCCTCTTCAGAAGTTTTGAAGCGAGATAGGCGATTCCCAGTCCGAAAAGTACGCCGAAAAGTATCTGCGAGATTATGTCCCATATCACAGCTCCGGCAGTTATCGTTCCTCCGAGAAGTGAAAGCATAACGGAGGTGAGCATATATGACATAGGGTCGTTGGAACCGCTTTCTACTTCTATCAGAGGTGCGGTATTGTTTTTTAGGCCAAGTTTTCTGGTTCGTAGAATGGAAAACACCGATGCAGCGTCTGTAGAACTTATCACTGCTCCCATCAGAAAACTTTCTACCCATTCCCATCGTAGGGCGTAGTGGCAGAACAGTCCCACGAAAGCTGCTGTCAGGAACACTCCTACAGTGGCCAATAATCCAGCTTCTACTGCTATAGGTTTGGCTGATTTCCAGCGAGTTCCGAAGCCGCCATAGAACATAATGAAGATGAGAGCTATGGTGCTTATGTCGCCTACAAGCCAAGCGTTATTATCTGCAAATTGGTTATCGTAACTGCCGAAAACAAGACCCAGCATCAAGAAAAACAACAGCACCGGAATTCCGACTTTGCTGGAAAACTTGTTCAGAAATACGCATATAATGATTATTATGGCAAATATTAAAAGAAGGACGGGCATAAGTCAATATTTTGTAATTTTTGCAAAATTAAAAAAATTTATAAACCAATCAATATTTTTCCTTCTTGATCGGGCGTTTGTAGAGGCAGTTCTTTTCGGGACCCGTGCCATTCTCGGTACTTAACGTAATTCAGCCACAGCAGAGATTTTTCTACGCAGTCGCTTCTCGACCCTATACGGGCAAATGCTTCGAAAAACCTCTACTGTGGCTATATTATGCAA
>CAVJMH010000008.1:0-72857 GCA_963650755.1 Firmicutes bacterium TM09-10
CTCGTTCAAGGACTATCAGAGCGGGAACCTCACCATACTGAACGGCAGGTTCGACATAGACCCGAGTTCCGAGGCCTGGAAAAACGCCACGGAGATTGTCTTCGGGTTCGACTCGCTTCTTATGAGGGAGTCCGCCGACACCTGCGTCTATCTCATAGACTCGAGGACTCTCTCCCAGTCCGAGAGGGCGTTCCGTGGAACCTTGCTCAGGAGCAGGATATCCGGAGGCAGACTGCGCATCGAGAAGGTGGACGCCTTCGATGAACACGGGCCTCTGCGCATCGTGGTCTGCTCTGCATACGCCAGGGGCGGGCAGAGGGCGGAGATAGTCTCCGACGGGTTCGTGACGACGGGAATCTCCGGCAACTCCTCCGACGCGGTCCTGAAAAAGAAGTGCCTCATCGTCAAGGAGCGCTATGTGTTCTGCCTGATGACGTTCGACGGCTTCAGGGCGGAGGGCGGCTCGCTCTCGCAGTCGTTCGACATCACGGGGATGCCCTCCGACGTGGACGTGGAGATACCCGTCATCTACAGCAACCCGTACATCAGCGACAAGGGGCATCCGCTCTCGATCGGCCGCGTGAGCGGAGGACACTTCTCCTGTACTAACCCCGACGACAACGCCTACACGGCCAACGACGGCACGTTCCTGCACTTCTTCGCCGTCAGGGACGGGGCGACTGAAAGCGCTGACGGCTCGGACGGCACCGACAGTTCCTCCGGCTCCGGGACTCCGTCCGATTCCACTGAACAGCAAACAAGATTATAAACCTTTATGTTTCATCATTTTAACACCATTTCATCATGAAGTACATTCCATCAATCGCCTTCGAGGAGATGTCAGGCTCGGCGAAGGGAGTGACCGCAGCCAAGGTGCGCGGCCGCAAGTACATCCGCAACCGTGGATACGGCGGAGGGTTCAAGACCGCCGCCCAGTCGTCCGTCAAGGCAATCTTCAAGCAGCTCTCGCAGGGTTGGAAGGGACTCACCAACGCCCAGATCCTCTCGTGGAACGCGCTCGCCAACACGCAGAAGGGAAAGTCGGTGCTCGGCACTTCCTCCAAGATCTCCGGGGCGAACCTCTATTCGAGGCTGAACTTCTGGATAGTCAAGTCTGGAGGAACCGCTCTCTCAGCCCCTCCGGTGCTTTCCGGGGTTGACGCCCCCTGCGAGGCTGACCTCTCGCTCACCGCCACGCAGTTCACCTTCCAGCTGCCCGACCCGCCGGCCGTCACCACAGACCTCAAGCTCGTCATCATGGCCTCCGCCCCGCAGAGCAACGGCGTGACCAGAGCATACAGCAAGGCCGTGATGATAGGCTCGCCGAGGGCCGTGGTTGACACCGCCATCGACCTCAAGTCGGAGTACGAGGCCGTACACGGCGCGGTCACCGCCGCCGCACCTAAGGTGTTCCTGAAGTATTTCTTCATCAACACCAAGACCGGAGAGAAGTCCGGGGAGGTGCTCGGGGAGATTTCGCTGTAGCATTGGCTGACAGATCGCCGGGCTGACCGCTGATTCGCGGCGGATGAAGCCCGATGACAGATTCATCGCCCCGTCACTTGGAACCATCGTCAGAAGTGGCGGTCTCCGGTGACGGGGCGATGGTTTACCATTACGATTGAGAATGAGCAAACTAAAAAACGCGCAACATTATGAAGGCAAGCGAGAAAGCATATTCACTAATACGGCGGTTCGAGGGACTGCGGCTGACAGCATACAGATGCCCGGCCGGAGTCTGGACTATTGGCTATGGACATACATCGAATGTAACGGAGAGGATGACAATCAGCATCGGACACGCGGAGGAGTTCTTAAAACAAGACATTGAAACTGCTGAGAATATCGTCAACGCCGAGTGTCTGAATCTGCGTCAGTGCCAGTTCGATGCCCTTGCCTCCTTCGTGTTCAATGTCGGAGGCGGAAACTTCCGCAAATCCACGCTGTTGAAGAAAGTCAAGGCGAATCCGGACGACAACTCCATTATGGACGAGTTCCTGCGCTGGGTCTATGCGAAAGGCGTTGTCCTGCCTGGACTTCAGAAACGGAGGCTTGCAGAAATGAGACTCTATTTCTCGGAAATCTGACGGCGTTCAACCCATTGGCATCCTCCTAATTCAACATAAAATCTTCCTGCCCTATGGATAAATCAGAAATCCTCCAGTTCATCGGAACCTACATGATCCCGCTCGTTTCCGCAACGGTCGGTTGGATAGTCGGCTCGCGCAAGCGGCGCAACGACTTCCTCAAAGACTTCCAGGCTTCCATAGACCTGCTCTCCTCCGAGAACCGAAGACTACTCGTAGACATCACGGCGGTAAACGCCGAAATTGTAGCCGTCCGCAGGGAGAACGAGGAACTAAAGGCTTCGGTGGACAGGCTCTGCGCGGAGAACTCGCAGCTTCAGGAGGAAGTGCGTCAGTTGAGGGAACAGATCAAGCGGCCATAAAGAATAAAGGCAGGTCATCGTTGTGGATTACAAATCATTAAATCTCCGCACAATGAAATACGGAATCATATTTCTGACAACATTAGCGGCCGTGTCCTGCTGTCCGAAACTATACCCTCACAAGACGGAGAACACCGAGCATACTGTCACCATCACCGAAATAGTCCGCGACACCGTCATTCAAGTTCAGCCGGATTCTTCCGTGGTCGAGGCTCTTGTCCGCTGCGACTCCACAGGTCGCGCAAGGCTTGAAGAAATCCGGACGCTCAAACAATCAGCAAGAGTCCGGCAGACATTGGCACTGAAAGACAACCGACTCACGGCAAAGGCAGTCGTGGATTCGATGGGAATTTACCTCACATACAAGGAACGGCACAAAGAAGAACAGAAAGTCCAGACCATAGAGACCGTCATCGAGAAAGAGGTCAATATCCTTAAATGGTGGCAGAAAGCTTTGATGTGGATAGGCGTTGTCAGTACGCTCATCTTTCTGGCATTAATCGCTCTGAAACTCCTCCGCCGATAATCAGGCAAAACAGATAGTCAACCCGGCTGACATAACAAAACCGGACAACAGCAAATATCTATGCCTAAACACATACTTTTGCGCCTAATCCAATTTTATAGTTTAGTTGGATTTCGGTCGATTTTATACAATAAAATTACGCACAACTTCAGCATTTATGTGCGTAAAATTGTGCGTAAATCGCTCAATTGATTGATTTCCAATCGTTATCGCGGAGAGGGAGGGATTCGAACCCCCGGAACCTTTCAGTTCAACAGTTTTCAAGACTGCCGTAATCGACCACTCTACCACCTCTCCTTCCTCAAAGGGACTGCAAATTTATATAAATAATTTGTTTTTACAAAATTTTTCTAATTTCTCGCTTTATTTCTTGTTCTCTAAACAGTGCTAAAAATCAGGTTCAAAAACAAATCAATTTTCAA
The DNA here is from genome assembly GCA_963650755.1 of Firmicutes bacterium TM09-10. Classification (GTDB taxonomy): domain Bacteria; phylum Bacteroidota; class Bacteroidia; order Bacteroidales; family UBA932; genus Cryptobacteroides. The sequence continues at coordinate 3,398 of CAVJMH010000008.1, forward strand.
TGTTCATTAAATTTGAAGCATTATCTATTCGTCCTCATCGTAAATCTCTTCCGGCTTATCGTCGTCTTCATCTTCGTCCTCCGTGTCATCATCGAAATCATCGTCATCGTCGTCCTCGTCTTCTCCCAAAAGGTCAAGCAGATTTTTTTCGCCAGGAAGTTTTCTTTTATCCTTAGGCAGGTCTTCGAAAGCTACGTATCCGTTATCGAATGCTGCCGGCTCCGGTCCTTTGGAATCCTGAAGCAGGGTAGGAACTGTTACCCCATTGTCCTTCTCTTCACCTTCAAGAGTGAGAATGACACGTTTTTTTGCCTGTGTGTCGTAGTAGTAATCGAAAGATGTTACTCCGTCGGCAACGGCTTTTCCTATGGTGATGTCATCTACTGTCCCATATCCTAAATCTATGAGGGCGTAACGGGCTATAACTTCCTGTTTTTCATTGTATGCCTTGAAAAGTATAGGCTGGTCCGCAGGGAAGGCCAAATCTGCCTGAAGCTGCTTGTGAAAGTGATATAATGAATTGGCAGAATTTACCTTGTAGATTCTGTAGAAACCCTTTATGCCGGGGAGTGTAACGCGGAACTGATAAATCATATAGCAAAAATAGAAAAGAATTATTAAATTTGAATAGAAAATGTCCATGATTTCTGACGAATATTACAGCATAGAGGTCCCTTCTGAGGGAATTTTCAAAGACCAAAAGAGCAAATTCCTCGCTTTTGCCTACCCTGTGGAAAGTGAGGCGGAGGTTAAGTCTTTGATAGAAAGGGCGCGAAGAGATTATCACGATGCCAGGCATCATTGTGTGGCGTATCGTATAGGTTATGACGGTGCGCTATGGCGAGCAAGCGATGACGGAGAGCCTTCAGGCACGGCAGGTCGCCCTATACTCGGACAGATAGATAGCCGTAATCTTAGTGATGTGGCAGTGGTGGTGGTGCGCTATTTCGGAGGCATAAAACTTGGCGTTCCGGGACTCATAGCGGCTTATAAGGCGGCCAGTGCCGATGCTCTTAACAATGCGTCCGTAATAAAGAAAGTGGCCGGGAAGTGGTATTCGTTGACGTATGACTATTCCTTGATGCCGGAAGTGATGAAGGCTGTAAAGGAACTTTCTCTGCCTCAGCGCGGACAAGATTTTTCGCAGGAGTGCCGGTTGCAGGTCAGAGTGCGTTTGTCCCAAGAACAGGATTTCTTGGAAAGAATAAATAATTTGCCTAACTTTAAGTACGAAATCCTTTAAAAAGCAAGATGGCATTATTTGATAGTCTTTTGGTATAAAAAACCGTGACACTGTTTTGAAATGATTGCCGATTTAAGGGATTTCACTAAAAACTAAAATTATAACGACTATGGCTAAGGTTCATGTTTTTAATGCCGGTCCATGTCTGCTTCCTTCCGAAGTGTTGGACCAAGCGGTGGATGCTATCCGTGATTTTTCAGGTACCGGAGTTTCTTTGCTTTCCATCTCTCATAGGACTAAAGAGTGGGAAAATATTATGGATGAGACTCGTGCTCTGTGGAGGGAGCTTCTGAAAATCCCGGATACCCACGAGGTTGTCTTCCTCTCCGGAGGTGCCTCTATGGAGTTTCTTTACGTGGCGATGAACTATCTTGAGCATAAGGCCACTTATCTTGACACCGGTGTGTGGGCGTCGAAAGCCATAAAGGAGGCTAAAGGGATAGGAGAGGTCGAAGTAGTGGCGTCATCGAAAGATAAGAACTACACATATATCCCTAAGGATTACGCCATTCCGCGCGATGCGGATTATTTCCATATTACCACTAACAATACTATCTATGGTACGGAGATTCATTATGATTTGAACAGCCCGGTGCCTCTTATCGCCGATATGTCTTCGGATATTATGAGCCGTCCGGTGGATGTAAGCAGATACGCTATGATATATGGCGGCGCTCAAAAGAATGTCGGTACGGCTGGGTGCACATTTGCCATTATCCGTAAAGATTCTCTTGGCAAGGTTTCCCGTTATCTTCCTACTATGCTCGACCTTCGGGTGCATATAGAAAAAGGTTCCATGTTCAATACGCCTCCTGTTTTTGCCATTTATATTATGTATCAGACTCTTAAGTGGATTAAGGCCAATGGAGGCGTAGAGGCTATGCAGATTCGTAATACTCTTAAAGCAGAAACTCTGTACGGAGAGATAGAGCGTAACAGCCTGTTCGTAGGAACGGCTGAAAAAGAGGATCGCTCGCTTATGAACGTATGCTTCGTGATGGCTCCCGGATATGAACATCTGCAGGATGAGTTCCTTTCATTTGCTAAAGGTCAAGGTATGATTGGCATAAAGGGGCACAGAAGTGTAGGCGGATTCAGGGCATCCATTTATAATGCAAGTTCTCAAGAAGACGTTCAGGCCTTGGTGGATTGTATGAGAGAGTTTGAGAGCATTCATAAATAGAAAGAGGTATGAAAGTTTTACTTGCGACACAGAAGCCTTTTGCTCCCGATGCGGTGCAGGGCATTAAGAATATAATAAAGGAGGCTGGTTTTCAGTTCGCTCTTCTTGAAAAGTATGAAAGTGAGACCCAGCTTTCCGAGGCTGCGGTGGATGCTGATGCCATCATAGTACGTAGCGACCTGGTTTCAGAGAAGACTTTTTCTCGGGCCAAAAATCTTAAGATAGTGGTGCGTGCCGGAGCAGGATATGACAATATAGATTTGACCTGCGCCACTGAGCATTCTGTGGTGGTTATGAATACTCCCGGGCAGAATGCCAATGCAGTAGCGGAACTTTTTATCGGTCTTATGATATTTATGTCCCGTAATCAGTTTAACCCATCGACGGGGCGGGAGATACAGGGGAAGACGCTTGGTATTCAAGGCTTTGGCAATGTGGGCGCTCTTATAGCTTCGAAGGCTCGCGCACTTGGGATGAAGGTATGTGCCTATGATCCGGTGCGCAGTCAGCAGGATATTGCCTCTCAGGGAGTTACTCCTATTGGCAGTTTGGAACAGTTATATTCTCAGTGTGATTACATCAGCCTTAATCTACCTCTTCTTCCTTCGACAAAGGGAATAGTGGGAAAGGACCTACTGTGCCTTATGCCTAAGGGCGGGGTCCTGATTAATACGGCCCGTAAGGAAGTGGTGGACGAAGATGGCCTTCTTCAGGCGCTCGAATGTAGGGAGGATCTTAAATATGCGACCGATGTGGCGCCGGATAATTACGCTGCGCTGCAGGAAAAGGCCGGATTCAGGGTATATGCCAATCCTAAGAAGATAGGGGCTCAGACTTTTGAGGCGAATGTCAATGCCGGACTTGCCGCTGCTCGTCAGATAGTGGATTTTTTCAAGACAGGTAACGTTAAATTTCAAGTGAACAGATGAGAGTAAAACCATTTGCCGCATTGCGCCCACCTCATGAATTCGTGACTGAAGTGGCCGCGCCTCCTTATGATGTGATAAATTCGAAGGAAGCTCTTGAATTGGCAGGAGAGAAATCGCTTCTTCATATAACGAAGCCTGAGATAGATTTCTTCCCGCTTTTGGACGAAAAAGATCCTAAAGTGTATGAGAGGGCAGTCTGCAATTTTGCTCTTTGGCAGCAGAAAGGCTATTTGCTTAGGGACTCCAAGCCTTGCTACTATGTCTATGCCCAAAGCATGGGAGACAGGACACAATATGGATTCGTGTTATGTGCTCATTGTCAGGATTATATGGATGGGCACATTAAAAAACACGAGCTTACGCGAAAGGACAAGGAAGACGACAGGATGGTTCATGTGGACATTCAGAATGCCAATATCGAACCTGTATTTTTCGCTTTTCGTCATCAGAAGGAACTCGAAGACATACTCGCGGAGGTGGCTTCTGGGCAGTGCGAGTACGATTTTGTTGATGAAAACGGTTTCGGACATAAGTTCTGGGTCGTTTCCGACGATGAAAAGATAGCTCGTATTACGGAACTTTTCGAGGGCGAAGTCCAGTCGTTCTACATAGCGGACGGACATCACCGTAGTGCGGCAGCGGCGAGAGTGGGGCAGGAACGCGCCAAACGTAATCCGCATCACCATGGGGACGAGGAGTATAATTGGTTTATGGCTGTATGTTTCCCCGATGACCAGTTGCGGATACTCGATTACAACAGGGTGGTAAAGGATCTTAACGGTCTGGAACCTACGCAGATAATTGGCCTTCTCGGAGAACATTTCGACATAATGTGCAAGGGCGAAGCTATTTACGCGCCGACGGAGTTACACACATTCTCTATGTATATGGAAGGTAAATGGTATGAGCTTCGTGCTCGTCCTGATATCTACCACGACGAGGATCTTGTGGGAAAACTTGACGTGAGCATTCTGTCCAAATATGTGCTTGATGCGATATTGGGGATAAAGGATCTTCGCCGCGATTCCCGTATAGATTTTGTGGGCGGCATCAGAGGACTTGGCGAGTTGAAACGAAGGGTTGACAGTGGGGAGATGAAGATAGCGTTTGCGCTATACCCGGTAACGATGGAGCAGATAGAGGACATCTCGGACAGCGATTTCATAATGCCCCCTAAGACTACTTGGTTCGAACCTAAATTAAGATCAGGATTGGCTATTCATACGTTTTAAAATGATTTCATCTACGCAAATACACGACACTTTAAAAAATTTCTTTGGATTCGATGCCTTTAAAGGGGATCAGGAGAAGATAATAAAAAGTCTTCTGGAGGGGAAGGACTGCTTCGTTCTTATGCCTACAGGAGGAGGTAAATCGCTTTGTTATCAATTGCCTGCGCTTATAATGGACGGGGTGGCGGTGGTCATCTCTCCTCTCATCGCGCTTATGAAGAATCAGGTGGATGCCATACGCGGATTTGTGTCCGGTAACGAGAGCATAGCCCACTTTCTGAACTCTTCTTTGAATAAATCACAGATGGAAGAAGTGCACTCCGATCTTCGTTCCGGTAAGACGAAAATCCTGTATGTGGCGCCGGAGTCTCTTACCAAGCAGGAGAATGTCTCTCTTCTTCGTGGGGTGAAGGTGTCTTTCTACGCTGTGGACGAGGCGCATTGCATATCCGAATGGGGACACGATTTTCGTCCGGAATACCGCCGGATACGTCCTATGATAGACGAGATAGGGAGGGCTCCGGTCATAGCGCTTACGGCTACGGCCACACCTAAGGTGCAGAGCGATATACTCAAAACTCTAAATATTCCGCAGGCGTGCATATTCAAGTCCTCGTTTAATCGTACTAATCTTTATTATGAGGTTAAGGATAAGGTAGATGCAGATAAGGATATCGTACGTTATATAAGGCAGAATACGGGCAAATCGGGGATTATCTATTGCCTGAGCCGGCATAAAGTGGAGGAAATGGCTGAATTTCTGCAAATTAACGGTATCAAAGCACTGCCTTATCACGCAGGCCTGGATGCGAAGACGAGAGCCGAAAATCAGGACAAGTTCCTTATGGAGGAGGTGAATGTGATAGTGGCTACCATAGCGTTCGGAATGGGCATAGATAAGCCGGATGTCAGATTTGTCATTCATTATGACATTCCTAAGAGCGTGGAAGGCTATTATCAGGAGACGGGGCGTGCCGGAAGGGACGGCGGAGAGGGAGTGTGCATCGCATACTATAGTTATAAGGACATACAGAAGTTCGAGAAGTTCATGAAAGGCAAGCCTATCGCCGAGCAGGATATTACGCGTCAGCTTCTCGACGAGGTGGTCTCTTATGCGGAGTCGAGCCAATGCCGGCGCAAGCTTCTTCTCGGGTATTTCGGAGAGGATTATCTCGTGGATAATTGCGGCATGTGCGATAACTGCTTGCATCCAAGGCCTGTTTTCGATGGCCAGAGTGAGATGAAACTTGTCATCAAACTGATACTTTCTCTAAAAGAACATTTCAAGATAGAGCATTTGGCGGCCATATTGTCTGGGAACGAAACGGCATTGGTCAAGAGCTATAATCACGATAAGATACAGTATTTCGGAGCCGGTGCTCCGCACACGGAGAAATTCTGGGCTGCTGTCATTCATCAGGGTTTGATAGCTCATCTGCTTGAAAAAGAGATTGAAACTTACGGACTTATCTATGTTACGGATCTGGGCCGAAGTTTTTTGGAGAACTCGTGGCCTTTATCTTTGGTGGAGGACAGGCAGTTCGCCGGAACGGATGGAGGTGATGACGATGAGCAGCAGGGGGCAGGTGCTACGCTTGCCGCGATGCGCGGAGGTGGCGGTGATGCTCAGTTGCTCGCGCTTCTTAAGGACTTGCGTAAGGATATGGGGCGTCGGCTCTCTCTTCAGCCTTGGATTATTTTCCAGGACCCGGCTCTTGAGGATATGTCCATAATTTATCCTATAACTTATGATGAATTGGCCAATTGTCAGGGCGTCGGCAAGGGTAAGGCGAAGAAATTCGGGAAGGAGTTTATAGAGCTTATAGCCAAGTATGTAGAAGAGAATGAAATTGTCCGACCTAATGATTATGTAGTGAAGACTACCGGTGGAGAGTCCGAGAAGAAGATAAAAATTATCAGCTTGGTGGACAGGCGAATATCTCTTGATGAGATAGCGCGTTCTCTCGATATGGACATGGAGGAGCTGTTCGAGGAGCTGGAGACTATAGTGTCATCGGGGCTCATTCTAAATCTGAATTACTATATAAATCAGGAAATTGACCCTGACGTGACGGAAGAGTTGATGGAATATTTCAAGTGCGAGGCGCAGTCCGATTCTCTTTCGGACGCCATTAATGCCTTAGGGAATGACTATACGGAAGAGGAGATAAGGCTTGTCCGGCTAAAATTCCTATGTGAAGTCGCGTCGTAATTATTTAGTATATTTGTGCCCTTTTGGAGTGAGCAGTCCGGATGATGATCAGTAGGGATACGATACAGAAGATACAGGATAGCCTTAAGATAGAGGAGGTTATTTCCGATTTTGTAACGCTCAGGCGTAACGGAGCCGGATTTGTGGCCTGTTGTCCTTTTCATAATGAGAAGACTCCGTCGTTCCACGTATCTCCGGCCAAAGGTATCTATAAGTGTTTCGGCTGCGGTAAATCCGGCTCGGCAATATCTTTTGTGATGGATTACGAGCATTGTTCCTACACGGACGCCCTTAAATATATCGCGGGTAAATATCATATAGAAGTCGAAGAAGAGGAACTTTCAGCTGAGGAGATAGTGGCCAGGCAGAAGCGCGAGTCGCTTATGATAGTTACTGACTTTGCTCATAAGTTTTTTATGGAGCAGCTTTCCACTCAAGAAGGGCGAGCTGTGGCTATGGCTTACTATCATTCGCGTGGTCTTGAGGATGATACTATAAAAAAAGAAGGCCTTGGATGGGCTCCGTCAGGAAAGACGACACTGACCGATGCTGCCATTGCGGCAGGGCATAAGGTTGAATATCTTATAGAAGTGGGGCTTACCATTAAGCACGACGACGGGTCGCTTTCGGACAGATTTCGTGAACGTGTGATGTTCCCTATCTATTCTGTATCCGGTAGGGTCATCGCTTTTTCCGGGCGTACACTAAAGACGGATTCCCCGGCAAAATATGTCAATTCCCCGGAGTCGGAGATTTATGTGAAAAGTCGCTCGCTGCTTGGCATTTATCAGGCTAAGGCACAGGTATCCAGGCTTGACAAGTGCTTTCTGGTGGAGGGTAATATAGATGTGATTACGCTCCATCAGCTTGGAATACAGAATGTTGTAGCCTCGTGCGGTACTTCTCTCACTTCTGAACAGGTTAGGCTTATTCATAAATTTACTCCTAATCTTACCATAATGTATGACGGCGACAATGCCGGTATAAAGGCCGCTTTGCGTGGAACGGATCTCGTGCTCGAAGAAGGGATGAATGTGCGTATAGTGCTTCTTCCGGAGGGGGAGGACCCGGATAGCTTCGGACGTAAACATACATTGGCCCAAGTTCAGGAGTATATCGCTGAGCATGAGCAGGATTTCATCAGCTTCAAGTCCGAACGACTTATGCTTTCCGCAGGCACTGACCCCATTAAAAGGGCAGGGGTGATTAACGACATAGCCGACACCATAGCCAAGGTTCAGGATGCGGTGACACGCTCTGTCTATGTGCAGGAGTGTGCGCGGAAGTTTTCCATAGAGGAGCAGATTCTTTTCGACAGGATAGGTAAGGTTAATACCCAAAAGGTTCTGTCAATGCGTCCTGAAGTCTCCGCAGTCGCCGCCGAGAAGCAGGCAGTGGAGGCGATGGATTATATCTATCAGCCTGAAAATAAGATTCTGGCACCGGTGGAGGCTGAAATATTGGCATTTTTACTTCGTTATGCCGAAGAACCGCTTAATTTCGAGTCCGATTCTCCTTATTATGATCCTCAGCCGATGTGTGTGGCGGACTTTATAGTAAATGCGCTTGATGAAGATGCTTATAGAATGTCCAATGCCGTGTATGAGCGTATATATACGGATTTCAAGACGATGTTTTACGATAAAGGGCTTTCGTGCAGTCAGATAGTGCGTCAGTTTATGGAGGGCGAGGATAGGATGGTATCTTCTGTGGTGGGTGAGCTTGCGATAGATCGTTATGAGATAACAGTCAGAAGTTTCGCTTCTTCTCTAACTACTCTCGGGTCTTGGCTTACCATTAATGTACCTAAAACACTTATCTTATTGGCAATTAAGAAAATAGAATCTGATATGAAGGACATTCAGAAGCAGATGGGACAGACGGACGGTCCTGATGCGCAGATGAGGCTTCTGCGTGAATACACTTCTTTGCAGAAACAACAGAAAACGATAAAAGATAAATATAATAGCAAGTATGGGAAAGAATTTTAAGAGAACGCTTGTAACTTGTGCGCTTCCTTATGCCAATGGACCTATACATATAGGACATCTGGCCGGTGTATATGTGCCCGCAGACATTTATGTGAGATTTCTCCGTATGAGAGGGGAGGATGTGCTGTATGTGTGCGGCAGCGATGAACATGGGGTGCCTATCACGATTCAAGCGCGTAAGCGTGGATGTACTCCGCAGGAGGTGGTGGATGAATTTCATACCATCATAGCCGATTCCTTCAAGGGCTTCGGCATCAATTTCGACATTTACGGACGCACCACATCCAAAGTGCATGAGCAGAACGCCTCGCAGTTCTTCAAAAAGCTCTATGACGATGGCAAATTCATCACTAAAGAAAGCGAGCAGTATTATGACCCTGAGGCCAAGACTTTCCTTGCAGATCGTTATATAGTAGGCACTTGCCCTAAGTGCGGCTTTGAGGGAGCTTATGGAGACCAATGTGAAAAATGCGGAAGCACACTTTCTCCGGAGGAACTTATCAATCCTAAATCCAAACTGAGCGGTGCCGAACCTATAAAGAAGAAAACCAGGCACTGGTATCTGCCTCTTCAAGACTACGAGCAGTGGCTTCGTGAGTGGATACTCGACGGACATAAGGAATGGCGCAGTAATGTTTACGGACAGGTGAAGAGCTGGCTTGACGGCGGGCTTCAGCCTCGTGCCGTTACGCGCGACCTTGACTGGGGTGTGCCTGTTCCGGTGGAGGGAGCTGAGGGTAAGGTTCTTTATGTGTGGTTCGACGCACCTATCGGATACATTTCCAATACGATGGAGCTTCTTCCGAATGATTGGCAGAAGTGGTGGAAGAGCGAAGACACCAAGCTCGTTCATTTCATTGGCAAGGACAATATAGTATTCCATTGCATAGTCTTCCCTTCTATGCTTAAAGCCTACGGCGACGGATTTATCCTTCCGGAGAATGTTCCGGCTAACGAATTCCTTAATCTTGAAGGAGATAAGATTTCTACATCGCGTGGATGGGCTGTCTGGGCCAATGAATATCTTCAGGATTTTCCAGGCAAGCAGGATGTCCTTCGTTATGTTCTCACGGCCAATGCTCCCGAAACTAAGGATAACGATTTCAGCTGGAAGGATTTCCAGACCAGAAACAACAGCGAACTTGTAGCCATATTCGGTAATTTCGTCAACAGGGCCGTGGTGCTTACCCATAAGTATTTCGCTGGAGTGGTGCCCGCGTGTGGCGCCTTGGAAGATGTTGATAAAGAAGCTCTTGCTCAGATACCCGTGCTGAAGGAGTCTATGGAAAAGAATATCGAAGGGTATCGTTTCCGCGAGGCGCTTAAAGATGCTATGAGCATGGCCCGTGTGGGTAATAAATACATTTCGGATACGGAGCCGTGGAAGGTGGCCAAGACGGATCTCGAAAGGACGGGGACTATCCTTAATATATGTCTTCAGATATGTGCGTCTCTTTCCAGCGCGTTTGAACCGTTCACTCCATTCGCCGCTGAAAAGCTGCGCCGGATGTTGGGAGTTGAACTTGACTGGAATAAAGTAGGTTGTGCGGACATCATTCCTGCCGGACATAAGATAGGGGAGGCCGAACTTCTGTTCGAAAAGATAGATGACGACCAGATTAAAAAGCAGACGGACAGGCTCGAAGAGATTCGCCGACAGAAGGCTGCGGAGGCGGCCGCTGAAGCCGCTAAAAAGGTGGCGCCTCAAAAGAGTGAAGTAACTTTCGACGCTTTCGATGCCATGGATATAAGAACGGCTACCGTACTTGAGGCGGAAAGAATGCCTAAGACAGATAAACTCCTTAAACTCACCATAGATACCGGCATCGACAAGAGGGTCATCGTGTCAGGAATAGCCGAATATTATACCCCAGAGCAGATGATAGGCAAGCAGATATGCATTCTGGCCAATCTTGCTCCTCGCACGATACGCGGGATAGAGTCGAAAGGAATGATTCTGATGGCTCGTCAGGGTGATGGAAAGATGCGCTTCATTACGCCATCTGAAGCTCTGGTAAACGGAGCTCAGATAGGTTGATAACGTTTATTCCCAGGTCGCGGAGTTGGTCGCAGAAGTAATCTTCGAAGTCCTTCTCCGCGATATTTCGTGTAAAATTCATAAAGATTTTACCATTGTATCCTATTGCAGAAGCGGCGCCACTCGTTCCCCTCTGTCTTCCAAGGATAAAGTCCATTTCCCTTACGTAAGGAGCGATGGCCTCCGGCAGAATGACATTGCCAAGGTTGGAAAGGGTCTGTGAACAATATCTGTCTCCTTTAGTACGGCAGATAAAGTCGATGATAGGATGCTTTATGAAAAGAGGAATGGCGGATATGGCGAAGTTGTTCTCAAGAGCTACGTTGGCCGCGATTTTTTTCTCAAGTTCGCAACGTTGAGCCATAAATCGCTTTTGGGATTTGATTATGTCAAGAATCTCATCAAAAGAGAATTGTCCGTTATTGACATTGACTCCGAGATTTACATAGGATGAGAAGTTCCTGAGTGTCTTCCCTGAAAAAATAGGTCTGAGATCTACTGGGACGCTGACTTTCAGAGCGGTTTTCTTATGTTTTCGTTTATCGTTCAGGTAAACCTGCTGAAGGGCGCTGACCATACAGGCGGTGAGCAGCTCCGTTACGGTGCAGCCGTAATTTTTGCACACCGATTTGGCTTGAGAGAAGTTGAGCGTATAGCGTTCTCTTTCGAGTTCGTTGAATTTAAGCTTCTTCCCGTGTATGTGATAGGCGAGTTCGTTTTGCTCAAGTGCTCCCTTTTTCCCTGCGAATGAGACAAAACAGTCTTCTATCTCTTTCTTGAAAGGTTTGTCTTTGGGGTTGAGAACCAATTCGTTATATTGTATGTCCTTAATTTCGTAACGCAGTCTTATATATTCAGCTGCAAGGGTAAGAAGAAATGTCTGGCCCCCTCGGCCGTCCGCAAGGGCGTGAAATACGTCGAGTACTATTCTATTCTCGTCTGCACTTACTTTAAAAAGAAAGCCGCCGTGGAATTTGAATGAGCGTTTGTCTTGATTTGGAGTGAATTTACTGAGAGAAGGCTCTTTGTCCAACTGTCTCAAATACCACCAGAACGCCCCGTTTTTTAGAGTGTACGCGAAGAGGGGAATTCTCTGGACGGTGGTATTGAGAGCTTGTTGGAGTATATTGAGATTAATGGTTTCAGTTAAGGTGACGCTCATCCTGAAGATGGATGCATAGCGTTTTGTAAGTGCTGCCGGATATATGTTGGAGGCGTTGTCCAGCCTCATAGTAACAGGTTTCATATCTTTTCTTTTAACTTCGAGTGCAAAGGTATGCTCATTTGTCTCCCTGTTAAAGAAAAAGACATATATGGGTTAAAATTGTGAATTAAACGGCAGTTTAGGGACTAAAGTGATGTATTTGGGGACTAAAATAAGGATTTTATTATTTAGTCCCACAAGAAAATGTGATGAAATTTATTTTTTTCTGATGATGCTCAGCCCGTCTCTTAACGGTAGCATCACTTTTTCTACGGAGGTGTCGGCTGCTATGTATTCGTTGAATTCGACAAGCCCGCGGGTCTGTTTATCTGAAGATACTGTTTCTTGATACACTTTTCCTCCGAGCATGGTGTCGTCGGCGAGAATGACGCTTCCGCTTTTGAGCATGCCTGTAATGGCTTTGTAATAGGCGAGGTATTCTCTTTTATTGGCATCTATATATACTAAGTCGTAAGTCCGGCCATCGGCTTTAAGTTCTTCGATAGTTTGAAGGGCATCTCCTATGTAAAGGTGGGCTATGTCCTGTATGCCTGCTTTTTCCCAGCCTTGAAGAATTAGACTTTCGAGTTCATCGTTGATTTCCAGTGAGTCCACTCTTCCTCCTCTGTCTTTTACGGCCTCGGCAAGGCAAATGGTGGAATATCCTGTAAAACAGCCTATTTCCAGAATGTTTTTAGCATTGCACATTTTGGCTATGAGGTAGAGAAGTTCCCCTTGAACAGCGCCGGAAAGCATCCGTGGGTAATTGGTCTTGAGGTTGGTCTGTTTTTCCACCCAGAGAAGCGCTTCGCTTGGAATGTCGCTGTGTGCTTTAATGTATTTATCGAGAGCAGACTCCATAGCGCTTAAATGTATATGAGTTGGGAAAAAGTGCCGTCTTGCCAGAGTCTTTGCGCTAGTTTTTGTATGTCAAGTGCGCTGATGGCTTCTATTTTAGCTACACTTTCTTCATCAGGGATGACCCTGTCGAATGCCAAAAGGCTTTTCCCCATGGATAAGCATTGGCTTTCTTTACTGTCGGAAGATATGGCGAGCTGTCCGTAAAGCTGTTTTTTGGCTGCATGAAGACTGGACGGCGTGAGCGGCGCGGTTTTGAGTTTTTCCAGGATTTTCGACGTTTCTTTAAGGCAGGGAGCGAGGTTACCGGGTTCGCATCCTATACTGAGCGTTACGATTCCGGCGTCGCTATACTGGGTGTAGTTACATTCGGCGGCATAGACCCAGCCGTGTTTTTCTCTAAGCGAGCTGTTAAGAAGGCTGTTGCTTGCCGGCCCTCCTAATATGTTGGATAGCAGCACACAACACAGGCGTTCTCCGTCATCGTAAAGACATGGCGCGAGTGAACCTATGATAAGGTTGGCCTCGTGATTATCTTTATCTTCTCTGATGCTGAAGATATTTGCCTTTACGGTGGAGGAATCTGGCACCGTTGATGCTTTCGGGGCATTGATGTTCCCATCGGACAGATGCAGAATTTCTTTTTCCAATTTTTTCTCGTCCACATCGGCGACTATGGTGAGAGCCATGTTGCAGGGAATGAAGTGCCTCCTATAATATGTAAGCAGATTTTCCTGTGTGCACCCTTTGATGGATTCGAGAGTGCCGAGCGTGAGCCTTCCCAAAGGATGACCTTCGAAAAACCGGCTTTCGAATTTATCGTATATGTCTTCTGACGGACTGTCCTGGTAGGAAATGATCTCGTCCATAACCACGCCTTTTTCTATTTCCACTTCGTGTGGAGGGAATGTGGCCTGTGTCGCTATTTCCCAAAGTAGTGCGACTGCCTTGCCGATGTCCTCTTTGAGAACGGTGGCGTGTATGACTATTTCTTCTTTGGTAGTGTAGGCATTGAGCTCTCCACCAAGACGGTCAAGACAGGTGTTGATGAAGGCGGCGCTATGCTTTTCTGTCCCTTTGAAAAGGCAATGCTCCACGAAATGGGCGGTACCTTCCGGGAGCTCATCCTCCGCACGGGTTCCGCATTTTATGCTTATGGCACAGCAGGCGGCTTTCCCGTCTGTCCTTTTAATGGCGTATCTTAGCCCCGAGGGCGTAGTGCTTTGAATCATTTCTTGTAGGAATGTTCCGTCCTGATGTCGGCAAGCGCTTTGTCGGTAAAGCCCCTGTCTCCCTTTTTCTTATATTTGGTTTTCTTATAATAGAGAAGTTCGTGTCTGTCGGCACTGACTATCACTTGATAGCTTTCGGAAGCGGCTCCTGGGGAAGGACTGCTTATGCAGAATCCTATGAGCGCATTGGCGGAGTTGGAAGTCAGAAGGCTGTCCACTATGTAGCTGTCTGTAAATGAAATACCGCCTATGGATGGCAGTCTGTCTCTGTCTCTTAAACTCTCGCACAAGTCTTCGTTATCTATGTAGATAGGTTTTCTACGATTTTTGGTAAGGGACGTGCATGATTGTTCAAGATTCTGATAGGATGCCTGGCTGTAGATTATGGATTTCTCCATGTAGCGCTGCATTACGTCTATCATGGCTGAAGTATAGAGTATCTCCCGTCCGGAGGAGAATTCCTTAGGGCAGAAAGGTACTTTGATTACATTCATCCTGCTTTCAAGCGATGAAACGCCCTTTCTGTCTCCGCATTTTTCAAGATTTAGGAAAATGATGCCGCTTTTTTCCTCTTTAAGATATAGAATATAGAACAACGGGTTATTTTTAATTTCTTGCATATCATCTTCATAGCAGAAATCGAAAGGTGAAACTCTCCAGCGGCTTTTTATCTCATTACGTAGGGTGATGTTCAGGATTTCGTTCTCTCCCAAAACTACCATCGTGGTCTTCGCCGGAAAATCCGCCAGTCTGTTCTTTCTGGTATAGACCTTGAATTGGGCGCTGATATCCGGGCAGAACATCAGGATTGACATCAGGACTAAGATATATTTGAGCATTCCTTTTTTCATCCCTGCAAAGTTAATATTTCTTCTTCTACATTTCCTATTTTTTACTAAATTTGTCGGATATGTCAGACTACATAGTATCAGCCAGAAAATATCGTCCGGATTCATTCGAATCTTTGATTGGACAGGATAATATAGCCCGAACTCTCAAGAATTCCATTTCTCGTGGCCAATTGGCACATGCCTATCTCTTTTGCGGGCCCAGGGGAGTAGGAAAGACTTCATCTGCACGTATTTTCGCGAAAGCCATTAATTGCTCCAATCCATCTGCGGATATGGAACCATGCGGAGAATGTGAATCGTGCCGTTCTTTTGCTGAAGGCCGTTCTTACTGCATACACGAGCTTGATGCCGCATCTAACAATGGGGTGGAGGACATAAAGGCGTTGATGGATCAGGTGCAGATACCCCCTCAAGTGGGAAAATATAGCGTGTACATTATAGATGAGGTGCACATGCTTTCACAATCGGCATTCAATGCTTTTTTGAAGACATTGGAAGAGCCGCCTTCACACGCCATATTTATTCTCTGCACCACGGAAAAGCATAAGATTATCCCGACTATACTTTCGCGTTGCCAGACCTATGATTTCAACAGGATAAGTGTCCCGGACATAATGCGTAACCTTAGAGACATAGCGCAGAAGGAGGGTATAGAGATAGGTGACGATTCGCTGCATGTCATAGCCAGAAAGGCGGACGGAGCCATGCGAGACGCATTGACGCTTTTTGACCAGACGGTGGCTTTCTGTGGAAACAATGTCGAATACAGTGAAGTGCTACGTAATCTGAACGTCTTGGATTATGAATATTCCTTCAAGATAGTGGATGCCGCACTTGCCGGGGATTATGCGACTGTTCTTTTAACAATAGATGAGGTCCTTTCCAAGGGATTCAATTCTCTTTATTTCGTGGTGTCCGTCGGAGAACACCTTAGAGATTTGCTCGTCAGCAGGACAGGGGGATTGGAGGCGTTGTTGGATTTTCCGGAAAGTCTAAAAGAAAAATACCGGGCCCAGGCTGAAAAGTGTACTGTAGCTTTTCTGTATAATGCTCTTAGTCAGATAAGTGCTTGTGAAGCAGGGTTTAAGAATGCCTCTAATCAGCGTCTTTTCATGGAGTTTTCTCTTATGAAGCTCTGTTTTATAAATAACGTTCCGTCTGCGGAGGGGGCATCGCGGGGGTCAGCCATTTCAGCTGAAAAGCCTGTCGCACAAGCAGAAAATCCAGCGGCAACGGGTGGAAAATCTGCAGAAAAGCCTGAACAAGGTAAGCCGACCGCCTCTAATGGTGCGGCTGAAGGGTCCAGCGTTTCAGCTGGGAAGCAGACGGACGAAAGTGCAGCTCGGATAGTAGAAAAGCCTGAGGTAGCGTCAAATACAGCTGAGACAGAAAATAATGTACCAAGGCCGCGTGCGCGTAGGCCTTCCAGTGGCGCGACCGCTTTTTCTTTGGGCTCTCTCGCGCAACCGTCGGATGGAATGGGCCCTATGAACGTGAAAGAGGCTGAAGCCCAGTCGGATAAGCTCCCTTCGGAGGAAGAGGTGGCTTCCGCGTGGAAGAAGATAATAGATATGTGTAAAGCCAGTGCTACCAGTAGCCGCTTGGCAGGCATCTTTTCTAACGCTTCGTATGTCATAGAAGAGAAGAACGGCGAGAAAGTTCTTACCATAAAGGTCGAGAGTGAGGGCACGAAAAAATGGATAGAAGATAAATTTGCTTTTCGCATGGAGAACAAGATGAAAGAGTTTCTATCTTCTTCGAAAGTCAAATTCTTGGTGGATGTTCTTCCTGTCGAAGAATCTAAGCCTGTGATATATCTTGCCGCCGACAAGGCTAAAATACTTATGCAGGATAATCCTGAAATAAGTAATCTGGTTAAAGATCTTGAACTTGATTCTTAATTGAGTATGAAACTTCGTTGTGAAAATCTTGTAAAAAAATACGGCATCCGCACGGTGGTGAAAGGGGTGTCCATGGAAGTTAACCAAGGGGAGATAGTGGGTTTTCTCGGGCCAAATGGAGCGGGAAAGACCACGAGTTTCTATATGATTACAGGACAGATAGTTCCGAACGACGGGCACGTTTTTCTGGATGATAAGGAGATAACTAAACTTCCTATGTATAAACGCGCCCAGCTGGGCGTGGGGTATCTCCCACAAGACGCTTCGGTGTTCAGAAAGATGAGTGTCGAGAATAATATCCTCTCGGTAATGGAGATGAAGGGTATAGCTAAGAAGCAGCGAGAGGAAAGGCTTGAGGAACTCATCAGCGAGTTCAATCTTTCTAAAGTGCGCAAATCGCTTGGCATACAGCTTTCCGGAGGAGAGAGAAGACGTTGTGAAATAGCACGTGCATTAGCCATAGATCCTAAATTCATCTTGCTTGACGAGCCGTTCGCCGGGGTGGACCCGATAGCCGTGGAGGATATACAGTACATTATCGCGAAGCTTAAATATAAAAATATAGGTGTCATCATCACGGACCATAATGTGGGTGAGACATTGGCCATTACAGACAGAGCGTATCTTCTTTATGAAGGTACCATCCTTCAGGAGGGGACACCGGCATCTTTGGCTGCGGATGAGGACGTGCGCACCAAATATCTGGGCTCTGGCTTTATTCTTAAGCGTTCGGTCAGCGTGCAGAGGGCTCAGGCTGAACATGAGGCCAAAATTGGACAAAATATACATTGACAATGAAGATACTTATCATAGACGACGAGCGTTCCATACGCAATTCCCTGAAGGAGATACTTTCCGAGGAAGGACACACCGTGGACGTGGCGGAAGACGGGCAGGCCGGAGTGAAACTTGCTACATCTTCTCACTACGATGTCATCTTTTCGGACATCAAGATGCCTCAGATGGACGGGGTGGAGGTTCTTACAAAACTTGTTTCTGAGGGGCTTGACACGCCTATTGTAATGATTTCAGGACACGCGGACATAGGAACGGCCGTTGACTGCATTAAGAAAGGTGCTTTCGATTTCATAGAAAAGCCGCTTGACCTTAACCGCGTGCTCATTACCATAAAGAATGCCACGGACAAGGGTGCGCTTACATCTCAGAATAAAATACTTAAGAAGAAAGTTTTCGGCGGGGCTAAGATGATAGGCGAGTCCGAGGCCATGGCGCGCGTAAGAGATATTATAGCCAAGGTGGCACCTACTCCGGCGCGTGTGCTGATAGTCGGCCCTAACGGATCCGGTAAGGAGTTGGTAGCCAGAAGTCTTCACGCACAGAGCGACAGAAGCGGAGCACCGTACATAGAGGTGAACTGTGCTGCCATACCGTCCGAACTTATTGAAAGTGAGCTTTTTGGTCACGAAAAAGGCTCCTTTACATCGGCTATCAAGCAGCACAAAGGTAAGTTCGAGCAGGCTGACGGAGGTACTCTTTTCTTGGACGAGATAGGGGATATGTCCCTTTCTGCTCAGGCCAAAGTGCTTCGTGTGCTTCAGGAGAATAAACTTTCCCGCGTGGGAAGCGATACGGACATTAAGGTAGATGTGCGCGTGATAGCCGCCACGAACAAGGACCTTAAAAAAGAGATAGAAGAGGGAAATTTCCGGGAAGACCTTTATCACAGACTTAGTGTCATAGTGATAAAAGTGCCAAGTCTTGATGAGCGAAAGAGTGACATCCCGCTCCTCGTGGACTTTTTTGTGGAGCAGATATGTCAGGAGACGGCTCTTCCGCGAAAAACTTTCAGCCCGGAGGCTGTAGAGTGTCTTACCCAGCGTTCATGGAAAGGTAACATAAGGGAGCTCAGAAATGTGGTGGAAAGACTTCTTATACTTGGCGATGAAGTTATAAGTGTCAAAAACATAGAGGATTACGTATGAATATCCCTAATATAACGATAGCCGTGGACGGATATTCGGCTACCGGAAAAAGTTCGTTCGCAAAATTGCTCGCTAAAGAAATCGGGCTACTTTATCTTGATTCCGGGGCTCTGTATCGAGGGGTTACTTTTTTTGCCCAGGAAGACGGATATATCACAGCAGATAATGTAGTGAACGAAGCTCTGCGGCCTGCGCTGAAAGCTTTGAATCTTTACTTTGGCGACGGTGGGAAGCTTTATATGGGAGAGCGGTGCATAGAGGAACAAATCCGCGGAATGAAAGTTTCTTCTCAGGTAAGTCCCATAGCGGCAGTGGCTTATGTCAGAGAATATGTCGATGAGAAGTTGCATTTTCTCGCACGCGATGGGAAGGTCATAATGGACGGACGGGACATAGGCACCACTGTCTTTCCCGACGCGCAGATAAAAATCTTTATGACTGCAAGTGAGCAGGTTCGCACCGAGCGCCGTTACGCTGAGATGCTTTCCAAGGGACAGAATCTTTCTTTTGATGATGTTAAGGCCAATCTTCGAGAGCGCGATTACATAGATTCGCACCGCGAGACCTCTCCTCTGCGAAGGCCTTCTGATTCGTACGAACTGGATAATTCGAATATGACCCTTAAGGAAGAGGTCGAATGGGCCAAAGGACTTATACGAGGGTTTTGTAGGCTATATGATTAGTGTAGAAATTGATTCCAAAGCCGGATTTTGCGGCGGGGTTATAAAGACCATAGGAACGGCCGAAAAATTCCTGTCGGACAAAAAGAACGGACATCTCTATTCTTTAGGAGAGATTGTGCATAACGAATCAGAGATAGAAAGGCTCTCCGCCATGGGTTTGATAGCTCTAGACGAAGATGATATTTCTGATATAAAGGACGCCCGCGGAGAGAATATCCTTATACGGGCACATGGTCAGCCCCCAGCTACTTATGCCGAACTTAAGTCTATAGGTTTCAATATTATAGATTGTACTTGCCCAGTGGTTTTGGGCATTCAGAAAAAAATTAGGCAGTCTCACGGAGTGGTTATCATTTTCGGAAAGAAAGGACATCCCGAGGTGCTTGGTCTTGTAGGACAGGTGGAGGAAGAGCGCGTGAGAGTGATTGAAAATATGGAAGATGCGCTCCAATTGGCCGAAAGCGGGGAGACGATTTCCGAGTGTGAGATATTTTCGCAGACCACCAAAAGCCCTGTGGAATATGCTCAGGTGTGCGACTATCTTAAAGGCCAATTTCCTAAGATGAAAGTGCATCAGACTATATGTTCGCAGGTCAGGGGACGTTATGAAGAGCTTAAGGAATTCGCCGCCGCACACGATGTCATAGTCTTCGTGTCAGGCAAGGCAAGTTCTAACGGTAAGGTGCTTTCATCCTTATGCAAGAGCGTGAATATCCGCAGTTACTTGGTAGGAGGGATTTCTGAAATACAGAGTTCGTGGTTCCGTCAGGAAGACAAAGTGGGCATAAGCGGAGCGACATCCACCCCGAGATGGCTTCTTGAACAGGTGGCTGACCATATACGCTGTCTGTAGGTCCGATAGCCATAGTCTTCTGGTAAAGAGGCTTTTGCGGAAAGATTTTAATTTTATTGGAGAAATTTGTATATTCGCACGCTTTTTCTTGAAAATAATCATAATACAGTAATATTTTATGGCAACAACAGCTGATTTTAAAAACGGACTTTATCTTAAATTTAACGACAAACCTTGCATGATCGTATGGTTTCAGCACGTAAAACCTGGCAAAGGCCCTGCTTTCGTGAAGACCAAACTTCGTAATCTTGAAAACGGACGCATCCTTGAGAATACTTTCACGGCAGGCGCCAAGATTGAGACTATAGAGGTGGAGCGTCGTCCTTATCAGTTCCTTTATGCGGAGGATGATGGATTTAACTTCATGCACGAAGAGACCTATGAGCAGATTAAACTTCCTAAGGAAGTAGTTGATAATGCCGACCTTATGAAAGACGGCCAGCATGTGGAGATGATGTTCGTTACTGGCGACGAGGAAAGATGTCTTACATGTGAACTTCCTACCTATGTAACTCTGGAGGTTACTTATGCAGAGCCTGCGGTCAAAGGTAATACCGCTTCCACTTCCGCACTTAAAGAAGTAACTCTTGAAACCGGAGCTAAGATTATGGTTCCTCTTTTCATCAACCAGGGAGACGTAATCACTGTCAACACTACTGACCGTTCTTACGGACAGAGGGTCTAAAGAAAGTGAAAATCACACTTCTTACAGTCGGAAAGACTGATATAAAATGGGTTAACGAAGGCCTGGAGGTTTATTCTTCCAGGCTTCGCCATTACATAGGCTTCGAGATTAAAGAAATTCCGGAACTGAAAAACGCTTCCGCCCTTTCCCGGGAACAGATAAAGACGGTCGAGGGAAAATCCATTCTGAAGCAGGTCCGGGACTCTGATGAGGTCATTCTTCTCGATGAACACGGCAGGGAGTTCCATTCTGTGGAATTTGCATCGTTTCTTGAAAAGAAAATGACTCTCTCTGCCCGAGATATAGTCTTTGTCATCGGCGGCGCATACGGATTTTCGGAAGAAGTCTATAAGCGTGCAGACTTTCAGATGTCCCTTTCGAAAATGACTTTTTCTCACCAGATGGTCCGCACGATTTTTGTTGAACAACTCTATCGCGCTTTCACTATAATTAAGGGTGAGGCTTATCATCACGAATGAAAAACAGGCACGTCGGCAGGATTCTCTATTCCGTACTTATGGCACTGTCTCTGGTGCTTTTCGCTTATGCTTATCTATGCCCTAAGCAGAGTTCTTCCTTGCTTGGCCGCACTAAGGATGTGGAAAAAGTATTGGAAAAGAGATGCGCTATGCTTGACGAGCTTGCCCGGAAAGCCATGGATTTGCCTGCCGAGGAGTTATTCTGCTTGCAGAACATCCCTGCAGATTTTATCCTTTACCGCTATGATGACTATCATCTGACCTCTTGGAAAGGCCAATTCCCCATTCAATACGATGATTATATCTGGCGGGACCGCAGGTCCACTCTCTCAAAAGTGGGTGTTGAATACGGATTCTACCAGTTTTCTTCATCGTCCTATCTTATCAGATGCCTGCAGCGCGATAATGTCAAGATAATCGCCGGTCTTTCGATAGGGGACATCCCTGATTTGTCTTTGGATGCCGATGTGGTCTTTCGAAAACTCTCCTCTCCTGACGGACAGGAAGTTCGCCTTGGAGGGGAACCTATATTTAAACTGGAATATAACGGACTTCCTTCCGGCAGCAGCGTACCGGCGCACTCCGTGTGGCTGGCTTATCTTCTGTTCGTAGCGGCTGTGCTAGTGTCTCTTCGCTCACACCCCGACGTAAAATATTCCATAGCGGCGATTACCATTCTTCTGGCATTTCTATGGGCGGTATATCACCGCTATCCTGTGCTTCACGGGGAACTGACGCAGATACTGAGCATTATCATCCTTTCCGTCGCGTCCCTTATCATATCTTCGGCGCTGTTTATCTCGCGTCGCGATTTGTGGAATAAAATCAGAAAGCCTTGGCAGCGGCTGGCGGGAGGCGCCATGGTGGTGATTTATGCGGTGTTTCTTATATGGTTTGCGTATATATCCATCTATAAGATAATAGTTTATACCCATATTAACCTTGATTTGTACAAGGTGTGGGCATTAAATATAAATACTGTCATCGTCTATGCGTCGCTGTTTATGGTATTCGTTTCCGTGGCGATGTTGTTCGATCTTTTGCAGCCTCTGTGGCTGAAAATCTTCCATAGACGTGTCGGCATATTCAGCAGGGTCGGGATTGTGGTTTACTCTGCATTTGTGGCCATATTCTGCACGGTTTTTTCCGGTAGTATAGGATTTCAGAGGGAGAAGATATTGGTGGCATCGTGGGCCGAGTCATTGTCCAATGCCAGAGATTATGATCTGGAGGCGTTTCTTAAGAAAGTGGAAAGACAGATTGCCCAGGATGATGTTATATCCCACGCGTCAGATGGCCCTGAAGAACTGGACAGAGCACGTTCAAGGATAGTGGGGCGGTATCTGGGGCGGTATCTGAATGCCTATGACATAGTGGTGGAGATAGGAGGAGACAGGGCTTCGTACGACGTAACTGAAGGAGTGCAGATAGAAAGCGGCTCCCGTTTTAAATTCGCTCCGGGTCAGGACCAACGATGCCGTTATATCGCCACTTTCCAGTATTATCATGCCGATAAAGGGCAGGAATCCGTAGAAATCTCCCTTCAATCCAAATCTCCGAACAAGCGTTCTCTCAGTTTTATCTTGGACGGACTGTCGTCTTCAGACATACCTGGGCGCTATTCGTACGCGATGTATAAAAGTTCGGAGCGGCGATATTTTAGAGGAGACGTGGCATATCCTATGCGTTTTACTCCGGAGGAAGGGAATGAAGGGCTTGAGTACTGCTTCAGAAAGAACGGATACCTTAATTTTGTAATTCCGGTAGGGGAGGAGGAACTATTCTTAATATCAAGGCCTTATGTGTCTTGGGGAACATACGCCGTATCGACCCTTTTCTTCGCTCTTCTTCTGTATTTTATTCTTCTACCATTTGTAAGACGCCGTCAGAAGCCTATTCTTTTTGAGAAAAATTATTTCAAGCGGAAGATGAATTTTCTGCTCATTGGCTCGCTGCTTATCTGTATGTCGGTATTGGCATTCGTGAGTGTATCCTTTGTCTATGACAGAAATTATTTTGTGTCGGAGAAGATGATGTCCGACAAGGTCAATTCCATACGTTTTCAGATTCAGAATGCTTTTAGAAATGTTACCGAACCTTCTGAACTCACTTCGCGTGAAACTATGGATCTGCTGCGTCGGGTGGGGGACAACACGGCATCGGACATATCCTTGTACCGTGCGGATGGTAAGCTGGCTATGACTACGGCTCCGTCGCTGCACGAGAAAAGGGTATTAGGCTACAGAATGGACGAGGAACCTTATTATCACCTCAAGTATCTTAACGAAGGCTTCTGCATACACTCTAAGAAATTGGCACGCAGGGACATATATATGCTTTATGCCCCTATTATGGGCGCGGATGGCTCCGTGGTGGCTTTTTTCGCGTCGCCATATACGGAGACCGGCAACGATTTCCAGTTCGACGCCGTGGCGCATGCGTTCAATGTGATAGTGGTGTTTTTCATGCTGGTCATCATCTCGTCTATCGCGGTGTCCATAATAATAGACAGAACTTTCCGTCCACTTTCCCTGTTGAGCCGTAAGATGCGTTCGGGTAGGATAGAAAAGCTCGACGAGAGCGTGTATAAGTATGATGACGAGATAATGGACATCATACGTTCCTATAATCGTATGGTGGATGATCTGTCCAGCAGCAGTCGTGCTCTGGCGCAGGCCGAAAGGGACAAAGCGTGGAGCGAGATGGCGCGTAACGTGGCGCACGAGATAAAGAATCCTCTTACCCCTATGCAACTTCAGATTCAGAGGGTTCAGCGTCTCAAGGCCAATGGCGATCCGGCTTGGGAGGAGAAATTCGACAGCATGGCGGTGGTGCTTCTCGATCATATCCACGTACTTACGGAGACGGCCAATCAGTTCTCCGATTTTGCCAAATTATACTCCGAAGAGCCTGTCGTGGTGAAACTTGATGAACTGCTGCGCGAGGAAGTGTCCCTATATGATAACCGGCCGGGAGTGGAATTCATTTATCTTGGGCTTCCTGGCGTGGAGGTGAGTGCTCCGCGTCCGCAGCTTGTCAGAGTCTTTGTCAATCTGCTCAATAATGCGGTGCAGGCCTGTGAGGAGGTCCCAAAGGCTCAGGTAGCCGTGTCGTTGAGAAACGGGGTGTCGCCAGATTATTATGAGATAGTCTTCGAAGACAACGGTCCGGGTGTGGATGAAGCCAATGTGGATAAACTCTTTACGCCTAAATTCACTACGAAAAGCAGCGGAAGCGGACTTGGCCTGTCCATCTGTAAGAGCATTTTGGAGCGGTGCGGAGCCAGCATATCATACTCGCGCAGTTTCAAATTGGGCGGTGCGTGCTTTACTATTCTTTATCCGAAAGTCAAGACGGAAAAGTCGTAGTTTTTGCTTATATTTGCGCCCGTTGAATTCCGAATCGTAAATTTTTTATGAAGATTACAAGCGCGACATTTGCCGGGAGCAGCACAAGGGTCGAGGGAAGGCCCTTTAGACGTCTCCCAGAATTTGCTTTCATAGGGCGCAGTAATGTCGGAAAGTCGAGCCTTATAAATATGCTCTGTAATAACTCTCGCCTCGCGATGACCTCATCCACTCCGGGTAAAACTAAGATAGTCAATCACTTTCTGATTAACGACAGTTGGTATCTGGTGGATCTTCCGGGTTATGGTTACGCGAAGTTGGACAGAAAAGGCCGTGAGGAGTTGCGTAAGGTCATAGATGATTACATAACGGGGAGTGAAGAATTGGCTAATCTCTTTGTCCTTATAGACAGCAGGCACGACATAGGCGATTTGGACCTGGGCTTCATCCGTGCACTTGGGGAGAACGGCATTCCTTTTTCCATCATATTTACGAAGACGGACAAGGTAGGCCCCTTAGCCTTGGAAAGACAGATTGAAAGGGATTCGCAGATTCTGCTTCAGGAATGGGAGCAGTTGCCGCCCATGCTTGTCAGTTCCTCAGAAAAGGGGAAAGGACGCGAAGAGATACTTTTTCACATAGAGGAGATTTTAAAAACTTTATAAATAATATGTTACATAGCCATAGGATGGAATTGTTCGCCTGCAGGGCTTCAGAGGACTTCGCCCGCAGAGTAATAGAGGAACTTAACCTTATCCGCAGTAAGGATGAACCGGAGCAGAAGCTTGGTGCGCTCAGCGTTACGCAGTTCAGCGACGGCGAGTTCCAGCCGCAGTTCGAAGACAGTGTCAGAGGTGCAAGCGTGTATATACTGCAGTCGACCATAGCTCCTGCCGATAATCTTATGGAACTCCTTCTGACCGTGGATGCGGCTAAAAGAGCTTCTGCAGATTCCGTAGTGGCTGTAATCCCTTATTTCGGTTGGGCCAGACAAGACAGAAAGGACAGACCGAGAGTGGCTATAGGGGCGAAACTTGTGGCCAATCTTCTTCGCGCGGCAGGAGCCGACAGGGTAATGACCTGTGAACTTCACGCCGAACAGATTCAAGGATTTTTCGACATCCCCGTTGACCACGTCTATAGTATGAAGGTGTTCCTGCCTATCATTCAAAGTCTTAATCTTAAAAATCTTTCCATTGCAGCACCTGACATGGGCGGCGCGAAGAAAGCTAACTGTTATGCCGGTGCATTGGGCGTTCCTACCATCATCTGTCATAAGACCAGGGCTAAGGCTAACGTCGTTTCGAGCATCACGGCTATAGGAGAAGTTCAAGACCGCGACATAGTGATAATCGATGATATGATAGACACCGCAGGCACGCTCTGTAAGGCTGCCGACGTGCTTATGGAGATGGGTGCCAAGTCCGTTAGAGCTTGCGCCACTCACGGAGTTTTGAGCGGTGATGCCATAAATCGCATTCACGGGTCCAAACTTCAGGAAGTGTATATAAGCGATACCATTCCGCATAAGGAACTTGCTGGAGATGAGAAGATTAGGATAGTGTCGCTGGCGCCGCTCTTCGCGTCCATCATACATAAGGTTTATAATTACGAATCTATAAGTCCTGAATTTGAAAGATAAATAATATGGCTACCTTTATCGCTGCCGCAGTAGTTCTCATAATAGGTATAGCGGGGATGTTCGTCTTTATGTTCAAGAAAGATGGAGAATTTCCCAAATATGACGTGGGATCGAACGAGCAGATGCGCCGAATGGGCATTCGTTGCTTTAAGGATGAGGATGCGGAGCTGCATGGGGTAAAGAAGTGTGAAGGAAACTCTTCTGATGCTTGTCGGGAGTGTGCTTTCCAAAATAAAGAAAACAGAGGTTGATATGAGTTTAGTCGCAATAGTAGGACGCCCTAACGTGGGGAAATCCACACTTTTTAATCGTCTGGTCGGGATGAGGCAGGCGATAGTGGACGATATATCCGGCGTTACACGCGACCGCCATTACGGACGATGTGAATGGTGCGGACGTGAATTTTCTGTGGTTGACACCGGCGGATACACCACCAATTCAGACGATGTATTTGAAAGCGCCATTCGCGAGCAGGTGCAGATAGCTATAAATGAGGCGGATACGGTGCTCTTTATGGTGGAGGCATCTACGGGAGTAACGGATTATGACGCTGAGATAGCGGATGTTCTTCGCAGAAGCAAAAAGCCCGTAGTGCTGTGCGTCAACAAGGTGGACAGTGCGGAAAAACAGTATGACGCATATCAGTTCTATTCTCTGGGGCTTGGCGAGATATGGACCATTTCCGCGGCCAACGGGTCCGGTACAGGCGATCTGCTTGACGAAATATGCCGGGTTCTTCCGGAAGAAAGTCATGTCGAAGACCCATATAAGGACATTCCGCGTATCGCGATAGTGGGCAAGCCTAATGTAGGCAAATCTTCCATTACCAATGCTTTGCTTGGCACGGACAGAAATATAGTTACCCCGGTGGCAGGCACCACCAGAGATGCCATAGAGACCTATTATAATAAGTTCGGACACGAATTCATGCTCGTGGACACCGCAGGAATAAGACGTAAGGCCAAGGTGCACGAAGATTTGGAATTCTATTCGGTTATGCGCTCGATAAGGGCCATTGAACATAGCGACGTATGTGTGCTTATGATAGATGCCACTACCGGCATGGAGGCGCAGGACATGAATATCTTTAACCTTATAGTAAAGAACCGTAAAGGCGTAGTGCTTGTGGTGAATAAATGGGATCTTTTCATAAAGGACAGCAACACGTTGAAGAATTATGAGCAGTCCTTGCGTGAAAGAATAGCTCCTTTCACCGATGTTCCTATCATTTTTACTTCCGTAGTGAAGATGCAGCGTATCCAGGATGTTCTGGATGCCGTAACCAAGGTGTACGATAATTATTCGTGTAAGATTCCTACCGCACGTCTCAACGAAGCGCTGCTTCCTGCAATAGAGGAGACACCTCCGCCGAGCACTAAGGGTAAATACATAAAGATAAAGTACATAACTCAGTTGCCGACAAGGTTCCCTTCTTTTGCATTTTTCTGTAATCTTCCGCAGTACATTAAGGAACCTTATAAGCGTTTCCTTGAAAATAAGCTTAGGGAGAATTTTGACCTTACCGGGTGTCCGGTGCAGATTTTCTGCAGACAAAAATAATAGGGCAGTGACAAGAATAGACAAATACCTTTGGGCTATACGTGTTTTCAAGACTCGCAGTGAATCTACGCAGGCCTGTAACGGCGGAAAAGTGAAAGTGGCCGGTTCTAACTGCAAGCCGTCCCGACCTGTCAAGGAAGGGGAGGTGATAGAGGTCAGAAAAGGTTCTGCACTGTTCACTTATAAGGTATTGGCCCCTTTGGAAAACAGGGTAGGGTCGGCACTTGTCCCTGAATATGCGCTGAATCTTACGCCGGAGAGTGAATTGGAGAAACTCCGCGCTCCTGTCGAGACGTTTTTTGTAAAACGCGACAGAGGTGCCGGACGTCCCACCAAGAAAGAAAGGCGGGTATTGGACAGTATGTTGGAAAGTTTGGAAGACGACTAATATATAGATATGGATAGTAATATCAAAAGATTATATGGTAATAACGTGGTGGCTATGGTCACCGGCATCAAGGCCATAGAAGACAAAGCGAAGCGCACTGCACAGGCAGCGGCTGTCGTAAAAGTTATGGAGACGCTTAATCCTTCGGTGAAAACTCTGGATGAGTATGAACATAAGTTATGGGACCATCTTTTCATGCTTGCCGATTATGACTTGGATGTGGACTCTCCATATCCTTGCCCGGTAAAAGAGGAATTTGAAACTAAACCGGTCAGCATTCCTATGAAAGACACGAAGATACGCGCCACGCATTACGGACGTAACATCGAAAAGATACTCGACCTGCTTTCCGAAGAACCGGAATCAGAGACTAAGACCGCGCTTATCCGTTCACTCGCCATATATATGCGCACGCAGTACCTTATCTGGAACAAAGACAGTGTTTCGGACGAGACTATCTTCTCCGATATAGAGAAACTTTCCGAAGGTCGTGTTAAAGTTCCTCAGGGCTTGACGCTTTCGAAAATAGATGCCGGGGCCAATTTCTCCAGACCTAATATAGGAAAACAGAACGGAGCGCAGAAGAATTCCGGTAAGCAGTTCAAGCGTAACAAGGGTAATTTTCGCAATAACAAGCACAAATGAAACGACCTTCCGTAAATCTTTCCCAGGATCAGAAGGAGATATCTGTTAAACTCTGTGGTATAGCAGTATTTATTCTGGACATTCTCACTTTTGTCGCTTTAGTATCATATCTTCTTCATTGGAGAGAGGATATGAGCGGGGAGGTGTTACAGAATGCCGCGGGCTCCATTGGCTATGGCTATGCCAGATTCTTGGTATGCAGATGTTTTGGGCTGGGAAGTTTTGCGTTGGTGGTTTTTTTGTTCTTCCTTGGCTTAAAGCTGATAAAGGACGAATCGCAGATAAGGCTTTTGCCTCTTGCTCTTAAAGTTATTTTCGGGGCTGTGGTGGTTTCGATGCTCGGAGCTTATGTAGGCAGTTTCTTTTCTCTGGAGTTCGCTTTCGGAGGGGGACTTGGTGGAGACTGCGGAAGATTTTTGGAGGCATACCTGGCAGGCGCTACCGGAACCGTGGTGGCCGGGCTTCTGATAGGATTCTTTATTCTGGTGTTCCTTGTCTGCTGTAGTTCGAGGGTTGCTATGGGTGTAAGGCATATAGGACGGAAAAAGCCTAAGAAAGAGACGCAGGTAGAATCTGTAGAAGAAACTTCGAATCAGATAGAGGAAGAGTTATCGATAGAGCCGGAGGAGGAAGTTTTGCCTGAACAGAATGACGAACTTTTGTTAGAGAGCGTTGAGGAAAAGGCGCAGCAGGGCAGTTCAGAGGCGGAAAAGGAGGACAAAGAAGAAAAAAGCGGTGAGGAATATCCCGATATTACCGTCGTGGAGGGGGAGGATCTGAATACCGATGTTAAAAAACCTCTTCCGAGAATAGATAACAGGCTTGATCCTCTTCATGGCGGACTTCCGAACTATAAATTCTATTCACTTGACCTTCTGGATACTTACGAAAGCGGTAAAAACACTATAGGGGAGGAGGAACTTAACCGAAACAAGAATAAGATATGTGCGACATTGCGTTCGTATCGCATAGAAGTGGCAGGTATCACAGCGGTCGTAGGCCCTACGGTTACTCTTTATAAGGTAACTCCTGGCGAGGGCGTTACCATAGCGCAGATTAAAAGCCGTCAGGAAGATATAGCCATGTCGCTTAACGCGCGTGGCGTGCGAGTTCTCCAATTGTCAGATTCTGTGGGTATAGAAGTGGCCAATGACCGTCCGAGCATAGTCCCGCTTCGAGGGCTGCTTAACAGCGAGGAATATAAGGAGAAGAGTAAGAAGTATGAACTTCCTGTAGCTCTTGGAGTTACGGTAACTCAGCAGGTTAAGGTGTTCGATCTTACGCAGGCGCCTCACCTTTTGGTGGCCGGAGCCACGCAGCAGGGTAAGAGTGTGTGTCTTAACGTGATAATCGCCTCGCTCCTGTATGGTAAGCATCCGTCCGAGCTTAAATTCGTGTTCATAGATCCTAAGATGGTGGAGTTCACCGCCTATGCTTCTCTTATCAAGCATTATCTGGCGGTGCTTCCTGATGCAGACGACGAGGAGTCTGAAAAGAACCGCGCCATAGTGAAGAACGCGAAAGATGCCGAGAAGGTTCTCCGTTCTCTATGTAAAGAGATGGATGACCGTTATGAACTGATGTCGCGTTCTGGGATGAACAAGGTTACTCTGTATAACGACAAATTCAAGAATCGCGGACTTAATCCGGAAAAAGGACATCGATATATGCCATATCTGGTCGTAGTGGTGGATGAGTACGCCGATTTGACCCTTGTTACCGGCGCATCGCCAGAGGAAAAGGCGGCGAGCAGGAGCATCACGAGCTGCATTATCAGATTGGCCCAGAAAGGCCGTGCCGCAGGCATTCATGTGATTCTTGCCACGCAGCGTCCTTCTGTGGATGTGGTTTCCGGTATCATCAAGAGTAATTTCCCTATGCGTATCGCTTTCCGCACTTCTTCCAAGCAGGATTCGATGACCATCATAGACAGTCCGGGTGCCGAGAAACTGATAGGACGTGGTGATATGCTGTTTTCTGCCGGAATAGAGAGCGAGCGTGTGCAATGCGGCCTTATAGAAAGTGTGGAGGTTAGCAGGATTACCGATTTCATCTCAAGCGAGACCCGTTATGGTCAGTCCTATAACACACCTTATTATCTGCCTGAACCTCCGAGCGATAAGAATGCCGGCAGTTCAGAAGTGGATACCACGGATCTTGATGACAGGTTCGAAGAGGCGGCCAAGCTTGTGGTTACTTCTCAGAATGCTTCTACATCATCTCTGCAGACCCGTATGGGAATGGGCTTTGTAAAGGCGGCCAGAGTTATGAGCCAGCTTGAGGCAGCGGGAATAGTGAGTGCGGCCGACGGCGCCAAGAAGCGTCAGGTCCTTGTGGGCACTCTTGAAGAACTCGACGACATCCTTAATTCCTTATAATCATGAAAAAACTGTTTTTAACGTTGTCTATGGTCGTATTGGCCTCTTTCGCTCTGAGGGCAGACTCTTCGGTGGACGAGATTCTTTCGCAGTTGAGAAAGTATCGACTCTCTTTCACTTATGAATATACACTCTCCGGCTTGCAGGATGTTACGGTAGAAGGCCGTGCACTAGTTCAGAAGGATTGTTTCAGGATAGAGGGCGTCGGACTTATGGTGCTGTGCGATTCGCAGAACATTTGGACGCTTGACCTTGAAGGAAAAGAGGCTTATGTGGAGAATTCGGGGCCTGTGGATTATGCTTCCTTGCTTCTTTCCCTTGAATGGGATGGCGATACTCTGAAAGGTACGTGCACGGAGCCTTCGTCGGGCAGTATCGTGCCGTTCAAGATATATGACATAAAGAAAAGCCCCATAAGCGGGGACCTTTCTGAATTTTCTCCTTCGTCGGACTTTTTTGACGACGGCAGCGACTGGATTATAACAGATCTTCGGTAGAGACCTTTTCTACTTTGTCTGGGTGGATATACCATAGGTATCCTTCTACCTTTTCATACCCCATCTTACGGAAAAGAGACATGTATCTCCGCACTTGGCTTGCGTATGTTGACTTCTCTTCGCCGAATTTGAAATCTATTATCTGAACGGAGCCATCTTCGCTCACTATTACGCGGTCTGGCCTGTGGGTGTTACCGTAACTGTCTATCACAGAGGTTTCATTCAGTACATTAAGCGACGGCTCAAACCATTCTTTGTGTGAGAGGACTCGCTTGCTTAGAAACTCCCTAACATTCGGATCCTCTGCTTGAAGAACACTTTCCACATCGCTCAGATGCTCTATTCTTGAGAGGAGCGCATGCATCTCAATTCCCTGTCGCCTTAGACTTTGGCCAATTCCTTTTTCTTCAAAATAATCCCACGCATCGCCCGATGCCACGAATCTTGGCTTCTTTTCGTCAGGGTTCATAGCGAAGGATTCGTATGAGGCAGGAAATTCTAATACTTTCTCTTTATCTGAATTCTTTTTATCCTCTTCTTCTAATTTCGCGTCGTTGATAAAATCATAAGGCTGTCCCTTGATGTAATTGGAGTTGCCACAGAACTTGTATAAAAGTTCATTGAATGTTTTTGCTTGTTCAGGAGTACGTTTTAGTCCAGCATCACTAGGCACTTCCGTTAATATATGCATTTCTTTTTTAGCGCGTGTAAGACACACATAGAATGCATTGAGGTTGTCCACCTTTTGTTGGTAGATTTCTTCCTCTCCGCAGTGGGAAAAGTAGTTTCGTCCGTCGAATTTATCCAATGAGACCGAGATCGGATATGGGATGTTGAACTCATCACCCATACTGTGTTCCGGATCCAGATTGGCCCAAATAGTCTGGCCCTTGAACAAAGGGAAGGACTTAGGAGAATATGGGAAAATGATTATAGGCGAATCCAAGCCTTTTGACTTGTGAATGGTCATTATTCGTATGGCGTTAGGGTCGTCAGGTGAGGACACATTCACTTTATCGCTTTTTTCGGACCAATGTTTAAGAAATTGGTGAAGGTTGTTGCCATAGATTGACGTCCAGTTCAGCAGATAATCCATAAAACTTTGTATGAAAGGAGTCTGTTTGTCAAAGTCTTCCGGAGCCTGCTTTTTGAGAGTTAAAAGTATCCTGTCGCACAGGTCCGTAAGTGAGTGATATTCCCATTCAAGGCTTATCTCCAGAGACTTGGCTATGTACTGGTTAAGAGTGTCTTCAGGATTGTCCATACTGTAGAGGATAGATGTCAGTGCACGGACTACGGAGGAAGCTTTTACCTGCAATGAATCATCTGATATGACGTTATATCCTTCAGCAATAAGTTCTTGCGCTATATCTCCTCCTTCTTTGTTGGCCCTTACAAGTATGGTGATGTCGCTGTATTTGGCCCCGCGTTTAACGGCATCATCTATCGTTTGCTTGATAAGTTCCCCTTTGGCTGTTTTTTCTTTGGCAGGATAGAAACTTACCGTAACTAAACCGGGTACTTTATCTTTTTTTATATTCTGTTTAACATCGCTGTAGATGTCGCCAAGGCCTAATTTTTCAGCAGCATAAGAGAAAAAGGCGTTATTGAATTCGACTATGCTGGTGTTGCTTCTCCAGTTGTCATCCAAAGGTGTTTCTTTAGTCTGTCCTTTGAAATCTTCACCCACTTGTTTTGCAAGCAGATCCCACGAGGAATCGCGGAAGCGGTAGATGCTCTGCTTTATATCGCCCACCACTATGTTCTCGTTTCCGGAGCTTACGCTATTTTCGAGCAGTGGACGGAAATTGTCCCATTGCACGTGTGAGGTGTCCTGAAATTCATCCAGGAGAAAATGGTTATATCTTACTCCAAGTTTTTCGTAGATGAACGGAGCGTCGCTTTCGCCTATTATTTTCTGTAGTATCGTGGTGGATTCATCCAGGCTGAGCACGTTCTTCTCTTTTTCCAGTTCTTCAAGTTTGGAGAAGAAATCCTCTTCCAGACCTAAGGTGAAAACAGTATTCTCTATTATTTTAGCCGTGTTAAAACGTTTATATTCATCGCTATAAGTATGCTCATCCTTTTTAAAAAGGGAATACAGCTCTTCTCCGGTGTCTTTCTTGAGGAGTTCATCAAGAAAGGCTGTGGTAGGCCCATCGAAGTCATCGGTAATGCGGTAAGTCTTCTGAAATTTGCTTAATGCAGTGGCCTGTGTTTTATTGAGAACATCCGCATTCACCTTGTCCGCGGCGCATTTCATCTTCGCGTAGAAATCCTCTATTATATGGCGACACCGTTTGCGTATTTCAGGCAGATTGGCATTTTTAATCAGGGCTCTTTTGTCCTCATCCAATTTGCAGAAGAATTTGCCCATTTCCTTGATGGAGTCTCCTATCTGTGGTTTTTCTCCATCTTCCAGGGAGGTATCGTATTGATTTATAATCCAATTCAGCAGTGCCTTATTTTTAGGCGTCATCTCATCTACTATCCTGTCCGCGGCTTCATTGATGAGAGAATCCTTGTCCAATTCTATCTGGTACGTGCTGCTGTAGCCTATCTCGCGGGAAAATGCGCGGAGTGCCTGCTGGAAGAATTTGTCTATGGTGCTTACCGA
This sequence comes from Firmicutes bacterium TM09-10, assembly GCA_963650755.1. Taxonomy (GTDB): domain Bacteria; phylum Bacteroidota; class Bacteroidia; order Bacteroidales; family UBA932; genus Cryptobacteroides. The sequence continues at coordinate 37,989 of CAVJMH010000008.1, forward strand.
GAAGCTGCCGTATTCGTGTAGAAGATTGTTGAGAATTCTTTTGGCCCTGTCGCTCTTTTCAGATTCTTCTTTCAGGTTCTTAAGTATTCTGTCCTTCATCTCTTCCGTAGCTTTATTGGTAAAGGTGACGGCCAGGATGTTCCTGAAGGCCGAATCGGAAGGCGCTTGAAGCAGGAGTTCAAGGTAGGTCTTGGACAGCGTATATGTTTTTCCTGAACCGGCTGATGCTTTATATATGTTTATCATTTTCCGCAAATTGTTTTAAAATCACAGTATTCGCATGTCTTTTCTTCACTCTTTTTCTTCCAAGGAGTGTTAATGTCCAGCATTTCTTCTATGCAGTCTTTAAGTGAGTCGTTCATAGCCTTCATGAATTTATCCCCGCATTCGTTTTCTTCCGGCATAGTCCCGGCGGTGAGTGCGTATGGCTGATATATTACGGTCTTGATTTTTTTGTCTTTGAATTCTTTTCGACTGGAAATCAGTAGATTATAGATAAACATCTGTATGGCTATCTTGGGACGGTCTTTGTTTTTCTCCCCGAATGCAAGGCCGGTTACCTTCTCCACGTTTACATCGTCAAGACTTGTGTCATTATCACCTACGGAACCTGACTTATAATCGACTATACGAATGCTATCCGCGGTGAGAGAGTCGAGCCTGTCCACGATGCCTTTAAATTGGACTTTTCCTTGAGAGGTCTCGATGCCGGTGTAAAAATTTTTCTCCAGTCCTATGATTTTAATCCCGCCATACTGCTCGGCCAGGCGCCTATCTACTTCCAGAATACGTTTAACGTATTGGCATATAAGGTGTTCGGAAACAAGGTCGCGTCCTGTAATCTCGGAGGATTTAATCTGCTCTTTTATCTTGCTTTCAATTATAGGGATGTATGTTTTCTCTTTGAGGAAGCCTTTTATGGTCGCACTGTCCACTGTTTTATACCCTTGGTAGAGTGTCTGCATAGTCGCGTGTACTACGGTTCCCAACATCGCGTTGTCGAGATATTCCTTTACCTCATTCGTCTTCTTGAGCCCCTCTATCTTGGAGTAGAAGAATTGGGCAGGGCAGTTAAGATAGTTTGTAAGAGATGAAGCAGATAGAGTTACTTTATCTGAAGTGAGTTTGTCTATGTGCTCCTGCGTTTTCTCTATATAGTCCTCAGGTTTGTATGCCTCGATAGGGGATTTGGCTATATATCGTTGCATCGGGGCATTGAAATAGAGAGAAAGCTGTTTTATGAAGCGGCTCTCTTCTGTCGATGCCAATTTCTGTTGTGAATTGGAGCAATACACCATCCACACGTTTTCGGCACGTTGAATGAGCCTGTAGAAATAGTAGGCCCACAAGGCATCCTGGTATTCGTGCGTCGGAAGTCCGAATCCGCGTTTCAGCTCGGGCGGTATGAAGGATTCCGAACTCACGTGGCGTGGGAAAACTCCTTCGTTACAGCTTAATATGATTACGTTCCTGAAGTCGAGGGCTCTTGTTTCAAGCGGCCCCATTATCTGTAGGCCTTGAAGCGGCTCACCCTTAAAAGGCACGCTGCTGCGTCTGACAAGGCTTCCCAACAGATGGAAAAGTGTGGCAGGCGTGATGCTCATATTGTGGCTTTGCAGGCTGCGGAGTGCAGTGTGATAGTCCTTGGCAAAGTCCAACTCTAGGGAGAAGAGTTCTTTTTCTTTCAGATGCAGGGCTATTCTTTCTATTATGCCCATAAGGTAGGAGCATATCTTGTCGATTTGTTCCGGGTCGCTACCGGAAGAGTTCTGCACCACGGGAGTGAATATCAGCTTAAGTATATCTCCCTTGCAGTCAAGATCTTCCACTGGGATATAGTGACGGTATTGCTGCTGCTCTGCCTTTATCTTCTCTTTTTCCTCGTCGCTTAGTACCTGTTTGAAAAGGGGATTGGCAAATATGTCATAAGCCTGTTTGTAGTAGAACAGGAAGTGTCCGTCTTCTGTCCTTCTGACGTGCATCTGCAGAGAGCATATATTGTCGATAAGTGCGCTGGTAAGGCTTCCTGACATAGGATAGCCCATGGTTACATTCACTTCTTTAATTTCTTCCGGAAGCGAATTTAGTGTAGGTATCAGCAGATTTTCGTCAGGAAGCACTACGGCGGTTTCTGTCCCAGGAATGTTGTCCCCGAGGCGCCTGAAAATTTGTGCGAGCTGTTTGCATTGGCCTACAGAAGAACTTACGGACAGGATGTTGATTTCAGGGTGCTTAAGCCCTTCTGGGTCAAGGTCTATGTCTTGTCCGAATGTGTCGAGATGCTCTCTAAGAAAAAAGGAGGATTTGTTGTTTTTATCTTTTATCCAGTCGCTGCTGTAGTCCCAGCAAAAGGCTGCGATGCCTTCTTTTTTTATCTTTTTCAGAATCTTAAGTTCGCTCTCGGTAGGAGCATTAAGCCCTATGAAGATGTACTTGTCTGTGTGAGGAAAGATGTCGGAGAGTATGTCCGCGGCACATCCGTCGGTAAAGCGGCAAGCTATTTCGCGGTAAACCATGCCGTCATAGGCTTCTCCTTTTTCTTCAAGTTCTTGTCTGAAAGCATTATAGAGCGGAAGCAGAATATTCCAAGTCTGCCTGAACGTCTCTTTGTATTTCCCGTCTTTTCCCACTTGTCCCGACACTGCGCCCAGGAAGTTTTGTATGGCCTCCAATTGCTTTTCGTTCAGGTACGATGCCGGGTCCTCCTGTATGGACTTGAAGTCGGCTACATTGGCGAAGATTTGACGCGCGTCTATAAGATATTTGTCCACGTCATTGAAGTCGGCGAGGAGCATGTCTCCCCAGAAGATGAATTCGTCGAGGCTCTCGCAACGGCCACCGAGTATCTTTTTATAGTTGTCGTATAGATACAGAAGCAGACTTACTCTGTCCGTGGGTACCTTTCCGCTGACTTCATACAGAAAATCGGCTATGGTGTACATCTGTGGGCACAGCACGACGAGACCCGACTCCGCCACCAGTTCACTGTAATATTTCTTAAAAAACAGGAGTGAACGGCGGTTAGGAAAGATATATAGGTGTCTGTCAGGTAATTCTGTCGGGTTAAAATATTTTTTGGCTACTTGTTTTAGGAATGGTGTCATTTGATTATGATTCTTTCTATTCTATGTGGTATCGAGGTTAGTATTTCATACGGGATGGTTCCAAGTATGCGGGCCAATTCTTCCACGCGCGGGTCTTCTCCGAAGATGGTTACGGTGTCTCCCACCTTGACGTCCAGTCCGCTAATGTCTATCATGCACATATCCATACAGATATTACCTATGGTAGGGGCTCTGTGTCCGCCTACGTTGAAACTTGCAGCGCCTTTTCCAAGATGTCGGTCCACACCGTCGGCGTAGCCTGCAGGGATGGTGGCTATGGTCGTCCCATCCGGAGCTATCTTCCCGCAGCGGTTATATCCTATGGCTCCGTCTTCAGGACGTAGATGCTTTATCTGTAAGATTTTAACTTTGAAGGATGCTACTGGGCTCAGTTTTACGTCTTTAAGGGCAGAAATGCCGTAGATGCCTATGCCGAGCCTAACCATATCGAACTGATATTGCGGGAATCTTTCTATTCCGGCGCTGTTAAGTATGTGAAAGAGCGGTTTGTATCCAAGCGCATTGGTGAGTTTTTCTGCAAGGGCGGAGTAGAGGGAGATCTGCCCAAGAGTGAAATCGTCACTTTCAGGGTCTTCCGAGGCCGCCAGATGAGAGTATATGCTTTTGACTTTTATCCTTTTATGTGTATGCAGGAACTCTATCAATTCATCCAGCTCGTCCTTCATGAACCCGAGTCTGTGCATTCCTGTGTCCAGTTTTATGTGCACGGGGAATTCTTCTATGCCTCTCTCTTTCAGTTTTTCTTCAAGGGAGGAGAGAGTGCTGAGGTTTGGAATGCCGGGTTCAAGCCTATAATCAATTATCTCATTAAAAAAGTCTGTTCCTGCGGTGAGCACAAGTATGGGAAGTGATATGCCGTTCTTTCTGAGTTCCACTCCTTCTACAGGAAGAGCCACTGCCAAATAATCCGCTCCCAATCGCTGCATCATGGATGCGAACTCCACGGCTCCGTGGCCGTAGGCATTGGCCTTAACCAGAATCAGAAGTTTGGTCTGTTCTTTTAGCAGGCTTCTGAAATATGTATAGTTTTTTTCGCAGGCGTGCAGGTTAAGTTCAAGTCTGCTGAAATCGTTTTCTTTATTCATTATCAAACATTTGTGAGAAGCTGTCTTTTATCTCCTTACTCTTCGGCAGGAACCGTTACCTGTCCGAGGGCCTCTATGATGGCGGTAGTTTTCTCCAGCGGAGAGAGTGTAACTTCGGCCACTTCAGCAGGAACCAGCACCAGGGAGTCTTTTTCCAGAGGGTAGTGAACTTCGCCGATGTCGGGCACTTCGGCCGTTATCTGCGCTTTTCCGTAAAGGCAGTAATAAACAGAGAAGGTGTCAGACTTCTCGGAAGAAATTTTAAGTGTGTCTTTAAGGTCTATCTTATTGACTATGAATTGAGAGATGTTTAGAAGTTCATCGACGTGGTCGTTGAGTTTCTTCGCTTTGACCGCCGCGGGTTCGCTTTTTTTATAGTCTATGAAGTCCAAAGCGTCTATTATGCCAAGTGCGCTGTCGAATTCGTCTTCTCCCAGAGGCGCGCCCCACGGATATATGCAGAAGTCGAGGGCGGAGGATTCGGAGATTTCCAATATCTCCACATTTCCTATGGCGCCATGTACAAGTCCCGGCGGTATCCTGTATGCAGAGCCCGGCTTTACGCTTATTTTCAAGAGGTCTTCTTCTATGCTTCCGTCTTGCAGTCCGTCTATGAGCCTTGTGGCATCGATATTTTTATTAAATCCGAGCACAAGCCTTGACTGCGCATCTGCCGAAAGGATATACCAGAGTTTTTCTTTTCCGAGGGCATCGTATCTGGTCTCGGCAATGGAGTCATCGGGATGTACGCGAAGCGGCATTTTGCCTTCACAGAAGATGTGTTTTACCTGTATGGGGAATTGGCGTCCGTAAACGTTGAAGGAAAAATCACCCACCATTCTGTCCATATAGGTGTCCATTACTTCGCTGAGGCTGTTGGACGCCAGCCAGCCGTCTTTTATCAGAGAGTCTCTGTATCCCAGATCCGCCAGTCTGAATTCTTCTTTTCCCCAGATATATTTGTCTTCGAGACTGCAAAGATGCAGCGGATAAAGTTTCGCTTCGCTCATTTTAATCTCTTCTGTTAGAAGCTATTCCTATATAATAAAGGAGAGTGGCCAATGAACCGAGAGCGGCGATTACATAGGTGTATGCCGCCCATTTGAGAGCTTCTCTGGCCATAGGCGTGGTTTCGAAATCGGTGATTCCGGAGAAATCCAGCCAACCTACAGCTCTGCTGCTGGCGTTAATCTCCACTGGGAGGGTGACAAAAGAGAAAAGGGTAGTCATGGCGAACATGGCTATCCCTGTCCAAAGAAGCCCAGGGAAGGTTTCCACAAACACGCATCCGAGCAGAAGCACCCAAGATACGGCGTTATTACAGAAACTGACCACCGGAACGAGAGTGCTGCGCAGGCGTAGCGGAGCATATCCTTGAGCGTGTTGTATGGCGTGTCCTGTCTCGTGTGCCGCCACAGCAGCTGCGGCTACGCTGTTCGAAGCGAATACTCCGTCGCTGAGGTTGATGGTCTTGGTAGTGGGATTATAGTGGTCCGTAAGATGCCCTTTGATATGGGTCACCTGTACATCGGTGATGCCGTTATCGCGGAGCATTTTTTCTGCGACTTGCGCGCCGGTGAGATTGAGGGGTACTTTAGAGTATTTTGTAAATTTAGATTCGAGAGTGGCTTGTACGATCGCGCTGGCGACCATTACAATAATCATTATAACCCAAATGCTCATAATTCAGTGTGTGATATCTTTACAAATTTAGTCTTTTTTATTTTGTATCTCAAGTTTCGGACGCATATTCGCGGCAAGTTTCGTGCCCTTTGTTGCTTTTCAGGTAAAAGATTGCCTACTTATATGTCTATGCTGTAAAAATTTTTTACTTTTTTTAGGACACAAAAAATCCGTGTAAGTATCTTTTACACGGATAAATTTTAAGACGACGTCTTTATCTTTAAATTGACAGAACGGCCAGAACGTTGATGAGGTCGTGGTTGATAGGCTTGTCCTTCTTGATGGCCCTATCTATAGGAATGTACACCACTTCGTCATCGTGGATGCCCACCATAATGTTCCTCTGACCCTCTTTAAGTGCTTCTATACTCGCGTATCCCAGACGACTTGCCAAGATGCGGTCGAAAGCGCTCGGCGTTCCACCTCTCTGAAGATGCCCCAGAATGGTAACGCGAACATCGTACTGAGGATATTCTTTTCTCACGCGCTCTGCGTAATACATCGCCCCTCCGTCCTTATGACTTTCGGACACTATGACTATACTGCTGTTTTTACTCTTACGGAATCCGCGGCTGATGAACTGCTCCAATTGGTCCACATCTGTCTGATCTTCAGGTATAATGGCTGCTTCTGCCCCTGAAGCGATGGCGCTGTTCTGTGCCAGGAAGCCGGCATCGCGTCCCATCACCTCCACGAAGAAGATGCGGTCGTGCGAAGTCGCCGTATCTCGCACTTTGTCAACGCATTCCACAATAGTGTTCAGCGCCGTGTCGTAACCTATGGTGCTGTCTGTTCCGTAAAGATCGTTATCTATGGTTCCCGGAAGTCCGATTACAGGAAAATCATATTCCTGTGCCAATACCTGTGCTCCGGCGAGTGAACCGTTACCACCGATGATGATAAGAGCGTCAATCCCATATTTCTGAATGTTGTCGAAAGCCTTTTTCCGCCCTTCAGGGGTCATGAATTCCTGGCTTCTGGCTGTCTTTAGAAATGTACCTCCGCGCTGTATGGTATTACTGACGCTTTCTGTGGTGAGTTCTTTGATATCGCCGTTGATAAGCCCTTCGTAACCACGGTATATACCCATCACTTTCAGCCCGTTATAAATGGCGCTGCGGGTTACGGCACGAATACACGCGTTCATTCCTGGGGCATCCCCACCTGATGTGAGAACCCCGATTGTCTTAATCTCTTTCATATAGCTGATACACTACCTATCTGTCTTTATTGAATTATATGCCAATCCAGCCGCATTTTTGCTTTCAAGGCCCTTATATTGAGTACAAATATTGCACCTTTTTTTGGATTTTTAATCGAATATTCATTATATTGAGCAAATTTGTAAACAACTGTTTTATTTGTTGTTTATGTTGATTGGCATTATTAAAATTCAAATATATGAAAGCTAATATCTTTCTTTCAACCATTCTGCCTCTCGCTCTTTTTGCTTCTTGTTCGGGAGGCTCTTCTGCCGGCAGCGATAACGAGGTCATACGAACCATTATGAACAGAAGAAGCATACGCGCATATAAGGACACTCCGGTAGAACGCGAGAAGCTTCTAAAGATAGCGCAATGCGGCCTTTATGCTCCAAATGCCATGAACCGACAGGAGTGGGAGGTGCGTATTCTGGATGATAAATCTCTGATAGATGAGATGACTTCTGTTTTTCTCAAGGCCAATCCTTCTGCCGCTGAGCGGGATCCTAATTTCAAAAATATGTTCCGTAACGCCCCGGCTGTGATAGCCATTGCGGCTCCGGAAGGGCATTATAGCGGTGTGAATTGCGGAATGTTAGGGGAGAACATCATCCTTGCAGCCACTTCTCTCGGGCTTGGCACTTGCACATTAGGCGGGCCTGTGGCTTTTCTGAAAGAAAGTCCGGACTGCTCGGAGTTCTTGCGGAAGTTCGAATTCAGTGAGGGTTATGAACTGCTTTATATGATAGCCGTCGGGTATCCGGACGAGCATCCTGATGCCAGGGAGCGTGATCTCGGAAAGGTCAAGTTCGTGGAATAATTATTTTAGGGAAGCTTCCAACGGTCAAGTATCAAAAAATCGTAAAAAACGCAGAAAAAATTTGCGGTATTAAATTTTTGACGTATATTTGCATCCGCTTTCCTCACGAGAGCGACTAGCAATGGTGCGGTAGTTCAGCTGGTTAGAATGCCGGCCTGTCACGCCGGAGGTCGAGGGTTCGAGTCCCTTCCGCACCGCTTAAAATGCTCTAGAGTTCACTTTGGGGCATTTTTCTTTTTTATTTTCCGCATTCCGAGACACTGAATTCCTACAGCTTGTAGATTCATCTATTGACAATATTTCAATGAACTTTTATAGGGTTGGAGCCGGCTTTTAGCCTGCTCGATTTTTAAATTATCGGTAAATTTTGGCATTGTGCCGAGATCAAGTCACTTTTTCTTCCGACGAAGCTCGACGAGGGACGATACACCGTAAAAGTCTCCAGAGAGGACTCAAACTTCTACCGTATTTGTGATACCGACATATTCGTTGAGACCAGGTATTGTTATGAATATGCCACTCGTGAGGAAGTGCTTCTGAATGTCACTTCGAACTACGGCTACACCCGTGGCGAAATCATATTCTTCTGAACCAACGATGATTTCAATCTCAATCATTTACTTTCCGCGCAGGGACACTGTTACTCTCTTGCTTTGGCTGAGTTGCGAGCCGGGGAGAAGCACAGTCATTGGGGTTGGTACATTTTGCCGCCGAATCTTTTCTAATCAATGACCTTCCACTTCCCGCCATAGGTCTGAGGACCTATGCGGACAAGTCTGCCTGCGTCTTTTAGTATTGATATATATTTCTTAATTGTTGTCGGAGACTTTGAGAGTGTCTTCGATAATTGTTTTGATGAGATATTCGGACTTTTCCTTATTTCACTCAAGATTGCGTCCATTATAGTTTGGCCACTAGTTTGGCCACTAGTTTGGTCACTAGTTTGGTCATTTGTTTGGGTACCCCTATATGAAGGTCGCTTGAAGCAAACACTCACGAATCCTTTTCCGTCCGAATATATCGGCTCTTCCAAACCGGCTTCCCGGCAGCTGTCAGCTATCTTTCGAATGCCTGAGCCCCAGTTCTCCAAATAGGTCATCTTGTACAGAGCCTGAGCGATTATCGGATTGTATGGGAATGAATCGTGAGACTGAAGAATCGTTTCCGGTGACAACTCGTGTGGAAGCCTGCCTGGGTTCTCTATCTCTACTCGGTCATCGTAAATCGCCAATCCTGTCGAGGTGCCGCGATTCTCGTAATCGCGATGTGCCAGAGCGTTTATAATGGCTTCGCGCAGGGCTATAATAGGTATCTCAAGTTTCTCTTCCCTTCTCAAGCCCACGATTTTCCCGCTAAGATTGAGGTGCTTGAAACAGAATGCGATTGCCGCATCCAGAATGTCAAAGAAATTCCCACTCACCTGCTGGTTGTCAATAAACTCATTCTTGTCGGTACCGGCAAACCGGGCAAGCCTGATCTTCAACTGCGTGTAGTAATGCGTTTCTTTTGCGAACAACACAACGGCGGCGTTATTCGGTCTGCTGTTCTCAATCAGCTTTAGTTTGCCCAAGACATTTATCTGTGGCTCGTTCAGCGCACTGGAGTTCAGTCTGCCGCCGTTGACACCCGCCAGGATTCCATCGCTTATTCTGTTCTCATCCAGGTCGGACAGTTCCACGCCTGCGGATTCCTGTAATTCCCAGAAGAAATTCATCGGCTTGTAAGCTTTCAGACGGCTTTCGAACATGTCTCGGGACATTACGCGTGTTGTGCTCTCTACCCTGAGGTATGGCTTGCTGTCGTATGTGAATGGTCTATCTCCCAGATTCCACCTGTCAAAATACAGAACAATCAATTGTTTGCCGTTTGATTCGGGTACATCGACATACTCCGGTTTGATGTCTATGGTAGGCTCTATGCCGGATAGAGCCTGAGCGATTTCCCTTCTTGTGGCATCGGTTACATCCTGCCCAAGGATTTTGAGAGACGAAGGGGCAATACCGAAGATTATGAAGCCACCATCGGTGTTGAGGAAAGCACAGGCTGTGTGCATCGCTTCCTTCAGTTCTCCTGTAGTCTTCTTCAGTTCAAGTGTCCTTGTCTCGTCTTTCTTGATGAGTTCCTGTATTTCGGCAACCGTCATAATCGTCTCCTCCTTTATCTTTGCAAAGTTAATGAAAAGATATTGATGATTCGTGGCTTGACAATTCTTTTTCTTCCGGTACTTTCCGTGCGAGACGTTCTCCAACTGGCCGGTGTCGCACCAGCGGCGAATGATGCGGTCGGCGGTGCGGGGATTGATGCCAAGGGCGGAGAACCTCTCGTTGAAATCGGCTGCCTGGGACGGTGTGAGGGAGAAGCGGATATCCACGGACTTTTGTCGGTGAGCCGTCTTTTTACACGAAATCAAGGCAAATGTACGAAAAGTTGACACTTTAGTTCTTCTTTATGTCGCAAATTTACAAATAATTCATTTTTGCGACACGAGTGGACGGATAAGTGATTTGTCCCGTCATTTCTCGCAGATGGCCGTCGAGGCTATATTCTCGAAATAGGGGTGGGGATCATACTATGAACGTAAATGGAAAGTATAGTTATATGTTTTTGTGAAATTTATGTAAGTATACTTTAGAATATTTTTTATCTTTGTAAGGTTTATTTGCATTGAAAGAGAGTATGGATAAGCGTCTTATAAAAAGAATTATTCTGGAAAACCAAGAGTCAGTTCCGTTCTATCCGTTGATTCATAGGGATATGGAATTTCAGAATGATATAAATTATGTTCTTGTTGGAATCCGCAGGGCGGGTAAATCTTATCTTTTGTATCAAGACATTCAGTCGCGGCTTTCAGATAAACGCAATACGTCGGAGGATATACTTTATTTTAATTTCGAAGATGAGCGCATTGACTTCGTAGATGCATCGGAACTCGGTATTATCATTGATTCTTATCAAGAACTGTATCCATCTCGGAAACCTCTTGTGTATCTTGATGAAATTCAAAATATTGATGGATGGGAAAAGTTTGCAAGACGTCTTGCTGACACGGGGTATCGGGTAATGATAACGGGGAGTAATGCGAAGATGCTCAGTATAGAAGTCGCTGGAAAATTAGGCGGGAGATATATTCCCCGCGATGTATTTCCTTTTTCTTTTTCTGAGTATCTAGCCTTCCACTCAGTGAGCGTCACCGAAAATTGGGAGTACAGCCCTACAATTTGTGCCCAGATTTCACGGGCTTTTGATGATTTTTTTTATGATGGCGGTATCGCAGAGTCATTTAGAAATCCTAACAAGCGCGAATACTTCAATGCTCTCTATCAGAAAATCCTCCTTGGGGATATAATCCAACGTCATGGGATACGTAACCCGAGAGTACTTCGCTTACTTGCTAAAAAATTAGCAGACAGTGTTATGCAGCCGTCGTCACTGTCTAGGCTACAGCATATAGTAAAATCGAGCGGAGATTCGATAAGCATTCCTATATTGAAAGACTATCTTGGTTATATGCAGGACGCCTGTCTTTTTTTCTCCATCTCGAATCTGTCTTCGACCATAGGCGAAAAAGCTACAATTCAGAAACGCTATCTCGCCGATCAGGGGCTGCTGAATTTGTTTCTTTTTCATGGGGAGACGAAACTTTTGGAAAATATCGTTGCCATAGAATTGAATCGCCGTTACCATAACACGGAAGAAGAAACCCTCCTTTATTATTACAATCATAATGTAGAGGTAGACTTCGTTATTCCGAGTGCGAATCTCGCAGTTCAGGTCTGCTATAGTCTGAACGACATTGCTACGAAAGAGCGTGAAGTTTCAGCCTTGTTTCGCTTTCTTACTGCACATCCTGGTTATGAGGCCTGCATCGTCACTCGCGACAGTGAGCAGAGTATAGATGTTGAAGGCCGGACCATAGTGGTGACGCCTGTCTGGAAATGGTTACTGAAATAATGGGTACTCTGTTTTTTTTGAGCCAGGTCGCTCTAATCCCATCTGTTCGAGAGTCATCTGCTTGCCTGCAGGTGGCTCTTGTCATTTTACATTCGTTTACATTTATTTTTCAATTTCTCTTGGCGGTTCTCCGAATATAGTAAAAAGAAGTCAAACTTGGCCTATTTTTTCTTATTTTTGCCGGCGTTATGAGAAATATCGTCGTTTTCGCGGCTTTAATGCTTGCGCTATGTTCTTCTTGTTGCAGCAGTTCCGGGGATTCTACTCCTCGTAGTGCGGATTTGCTCTTCGTAAAGATACCTTCCGGTTATGATCTCGGAGAGGACACTATGGGCGGGGCCATAGCATCATCAACAGCCCCTTCCGACTCGTCCCTTATGACTATACACGTCGCCATACTCGAAGTGGAGAGGGATTCCACGTGGATTATTGACGCCACCATAAAGCACGGCGTTGACAGGTATCCTTTGGACACTTTCCTTACAGATTTCAGGCTAAGGGACGGCAGTCTGCCTGTTTTGGAGGTAAAAAGGCCAATGGTCAGCAGGAAAGAAGCCCTCAGATTCGTGGAAAATGCTAAAAGTTATGTTGGCCAGCCTTATGATGTATATTTTATGCCGGACAATGGCGCTATGTACTGTAGTGAACTGGTCTATTATTCTTATGTCAAGGCCGATGGAAAGCACCTGTTCAGTGAATATCCGATGAATTTTCTTGATTCGGAAGGGCAGATGCCGCAGTATTGGACCCAGCTTTTCGCTATTCTTGGTCAGGAAGTCCCTCAAGGTATTTTGGGAACCAATCCGCAGGCTATGTCCACGGAACCCGTCCTGAAAGATGTCTGCACGCTTGCAGACAAATAGGCGGTAACTATTTTAAAGCAGCGGTACTTCTACAGCAGCGCCGATAGGGTGGAGTAGTATGTCTTGGATACAGGTATGGCAGGGCAGGATGGTTCGTCCAGATTGGCCACCACATATCCTCTCGGATCTTTACTTAAAATCTTAATGTGCTTCGGGTTAACATAATAGGCTCGATGACACCTTTGTAGTCCATGAGAATGAAGCATGTTTTCGAGCCTTTTCATCGAAGACCGCAGGGTATAGTGCTTCACCGCACCGGAGTCGGTATAGACGATCTCCACATAATTTTCCTTAGCTTCAATATAAAGAAGGGAATTGGCAGCGAGGACAAGTTTGAGTTTCTGACTTTCGTCCTTGAAGTGCAGCCTCCCGTCTTCCGGGCCAAGTGGGGACAGCAGTTCTTCGCTTTTCCCTTTGAGCGTCCTTTCCATCCCGAGAAGCAGATAGGGCCATATCAGAACGGTTCCGAATCGGGATATACATTTGGCCACTACAGTGAAGTATGTGTCTGTCTTTCCTTGCATTAGGAACATGTAAAGTCCTGCAAAGAGGCAAAAAATGATGCATTCGACGGCACACCAGCCTATGTAGAGGGCATTGTTAATGTTAAGTACGTTTCTAAGAAAATAGAATGCGAGCCTGGTCCCTACGAGCACCAGAAGCAGTATGCATCCGACCATTATGAGGTTAAACTCCATGATGTCGCGTCCCATTTCAAGGAATGAAACGACACTTTCCGGCCTGTAAAGGAGGATGAATATCACGAAAAACACCGGTATTCCCAGGAAATGGATTATTTGGGACGGGAACTTGAAAAATTCTCTTGAAAGTTCGTTTTGTGAATGCATAGCCACAAAAATACAAAAAAATGAGTACTTTTGTGGATTGAGTGTACAAATCTAAAGAAGAAAGTTACTTTCGAAACTTGAATATGAACGTAAAGTCGGTTAACAAGCAGCTGGAAGCCAGTTTCAAAGAGAATTGGTGGAAGCTGGCCCTCTCGAATTACAAGGGAGAGACCATGAATTACGCGATGATGGCGGAACGCATAGAGATGATGCATGTCGTTTTCCAGCGCACGGGGCTCAAGGTGGGGGATAAGGTGGCTATCTGCGGGCGTAATCAGGCCAATTGGGGTGTCTGCTTTCTGGCAACGATGACTTACGGAGCGGTACCTGTTCCTATCCTTCACGAATTTAATCCTGACAGCATAATATATCTGCTCGCCCATTCGGAGAGCAGGGTGTTTTTTGTGGACGAGTCTGTGTGGTCGCATCTGAACACGGATAATCTTCCAGAATTGGAAGTGGTGGTCAATATTTCTGATCTTCAGTGTCTTATGTCCGTGAAAGGGGATATAGACGCCATCCGTACAGACGTGGTAATGGAGTTTAGACGCCAGTACCCGTGCGGTCTTCGTCCAGAGCAGATAAACTATTACGAGGATAAGCCTGAAGAATTGGCCATTATCAATTATACGTCAGGCACTTCCGGATTCTCGAAAGGTGTCATGATACCTTATCGTGCGCTTGCGTGCAATATGAATTTCGCCGCTAATGTCGCTGAACCTCAGATGGGTAGCTCGTCCAATGTGGTTTCTATGCTTCCATTGGCCCACATGTACGGTCTTATGTTCGAGTTTCTTTTCGAGATGAGCATTGGCGCGCATGTCTATTTTCTGACTAAAACTCCAAGTCCGAGGGTGATTATGGATGCATTCCGCGAGGTTCATCCGTCGATTATAATCTCCGTACCTCTTATTATAGAGAAGGTTTATAAGACGCAGTTGAGGCCCGTGGCGGATAAATTGAAGTTCTTTTTCGCTGCTCCGTTCATCGGTCATCTCATTCGAAAGTATATGAAAAGACGTGTCGTGGCGGCTTTCGGAGGAAAGTTCGAGGAGATTATCATGGGTGGTGCCGCTGTTAACCCGGAAGTCGAAAAATTCTTCCATCGATTGCATTTCCCGTTTACCGTAGGGTACGGTATGACGGAGTGCGCACCTATAATTACCTATGTCAAGTGGCGTAAAGCGAAGGTGGGCTCGTCCGGTAAAGTGGTCCCTGGCTGTAAGATACGTATCGATTCGCCGAACCCGGCCCGTATCCCTGGTGAAGTGCAGGTGAGCGGACAGAACGTATTCCTGGGATATTATAAGAATGAGCAGGCCTCCAAGGATGTGTTTACCGAGGACGGTTGGTTCAGAACAGGGGATATGGGTGTGCTTAAAAACGGATATCTTTATCTTAAAGGCCGTTGCAAATGTATGATTCTCTCGGCCAATGGGCAGAATATCTACCCGGAGGAGCTTGAAGGGGTCATCAATAATTTTCCTTATGTGGTAGAGTCTCTGGTAGTGGAAGACGGAGGAGGACTTACCGCCATCATCTATCCGGATTATGCAGCTTCCAGAATGTATGGCATCAGTCAGGAAGATATTGAGGGTAAGCTCCAAGGCATGCTCCCAGAGGTGAACAAGGCACTTCCGTCTTATGCGCAGATACGCAAGATAGAGTTCATAGAGAAGGACTTTGAGAGGACTCCTAAGCGTAACATAAAGAGATACTTATATCAGAAGAATAAAATATGAGCAAATTCGATCAGCGATATTTGGAAATGGCTCAGGTCTGGGCCAAGAATTCCTATTGCAAGAGGCGTCAGGTGGGCGCGCTAATCGTGAAGGACAGGATGATCATATCCGACGGCTATAATGGAACGCCTTCTGGCTTTGAAAATATATGCGAGGACGAGAATGGCATAACCAAGCCTTATGTTCTTCATGCTGAGGCCAATGCCATCACGAAGGTGGCGCAGTCAGGTAACAGTTCGAAAGGGGCTACTCTTTATGTTACCGCATCGCCTTGCATGGAGTGTTCCAAACTTATCATTCAGGCCGGTATAAAAAGGGTGGTGTTTAGAGATCAGTACAGGCTTCGCGACGGTATAGATCTTCTTGAAGAGGCTGGTATCGAATGTGTTCAGATGGAGGTGGAAGATGAAAAGTAGGGGAGAATACGTGTTGGTCGCATTGCTCGGTGTCCTGATAGGGGCATTGGGCGTTAATTTTTATAATTCCATTCAGCAGAAAAAAGCTTTATATCGCACGCAGTATGATGATTGGAGAAAACTTAATCTGATTCTCAGGGAAGTGGATGCCAATTATGTAGATTCTGTTGATAAGAAAGCACTTACCGATGCGGCTGTGCAGGCTGCACTTGGTAAATTGGACCCGCATTCCGTTTATCTCCCTCCAGTGGAGCGCGAGGAAAGTGATAATTCCCTGGCGGCAGGCTTTGATGGCATTGGCATTCAATTCAATGTGCCAAATGACACGGCTGTAGTGATAGAGTCCATTATGGGCGGTCCGGCGCAGAAATGCGGTGTGATTTCCGGGGACAGGCTCCTGAAGGTGGATGATATAGACATCGCGGGGGTGCATTATCCGCAGGACAGCATGGTGAAGCGTATGAAAGGGCCTGCCGGCACGAAGGTGAAGATTACAGTCAAGCGCGGTACGGAGATAATTCCATTTGACATAACACGTGGTAAGATTCCGCTACATTCTGTGGACGCTGCGTTTATGACCGCTCCGACTGACGGGTATGTCCGTGTATCCAAGTTCTCACGCAGTACGTATGAGGAGTTTACGAAAGCTCTGTCGCAGTTGACTTCGCAAGGGATGAGCCATCTTATTGTAGATCTGAGGGATAACACGGGAGGGTATCTCGACCAGGCACTTATGCTGAGTAATCTTTTCCTCCCTAAGGATTCACTGATAGTTTTTCTTGAAGGAAGACATCGGCCGAGAGAGGATTACAGGGCAGACGGCCGTGGACCTTATCAGGATTTGCGCGTAAGTCTTCTGATTAATGAGGGCAGTGCTTCTTCGAGCGAGATATTTGCGGGTGCTCTTCAGGATAATCATCGTGCTACTGTGGTGGGAAGGCGCTCTTTCGGTAAGGGTCTTGTGCAGGAGCCTATCAATTTCACGGACGGAAGCGGCATCAGGCTTACTGTGGCCCGTTTCCATACGCCGTCGGGCAGGTGCATTCAGAAGCCTTATACTGAAGATTATGCATACGAAGTATATAAGAGATACTCTAACAGTGAGATGGTCTCAAAAGACAGCATGAAAGTGGAGAACGGAGGCATACTTCCGGACATCTTCGTGCCTCTGGATACCACGCGGGCATCTTCTTTTTATTTGAAGTGTAATAAGAAAGCCAGTGCGATGAGGTTCGCTTCCTACTATTTTGACCATCACCGCGATGAACTTTCTGAAATCTCTGATTATCAAGCTCTTCTAAAATATCTGGATAATGCTCATCTTGACCGTCAGTTCCTTTCTTATGTTAAAAGAGAGGACGCTCTGGTGCCGAATGGAACTGAATGGGAGGATTCCAAAGATTATATGATGATACAGATACGCGCTCTGGTCGGCAGATATTCTCGTCTTGGGGACAATGCCTTCTATCATTTGTTCCTCTCGATAGACGATACGTTCAAGGCCGCCGTAGAGAATGAATGACGTTTCCGCCCCTATTGGGCTATGAATTTATAGACTATATTTCCTAATTGACGTGCCGGGGCATCGCTTTTCCTTGAGAAGAGACTTGCTCCGGCTGCTTTTAATGCGTAGTCTTGCAAGCACTTATCGGCGGAGGATATGTCTTCCTGTATTTTGGTCGAAACGACGCGACCGCTCGGATCTACGCAGATGATGACCGTAACTTCGCCTTCTCCTATGCACTTGTATGCCGGGATGGGAAGTGAACTGCCTTTTCGGCCTTCAAGACTATAGGAAAGGACAGATGGTCCGGTGTACACTTCTTCCGGGGCTGTCTTTTCTTTTAGGGCTTCTTCGCTTTTTTTACTCAACTCGGCATAGTCTTCGTCTTTTCTTGACATATTGCTTTCATAGTCTTTTTGTATGCGTTCGGCTTCTTTATAAAGCTGTTCGGCGTCTGTCCCCCTATCGTCTCGGAGCGAAGCATCTACGCTGACATTTTTTATATCGCTCGTGCTTGTTTGAGAAATGCCTTGTTCTGCGAGCATTTCGTTCAACCTGTCGTTTATGGCTTTGCTCTTGGCGAGCCTCTTTTCGAGTTTTTCTAGTTTCTCCTGTTCGGAAAAATCCAATTCAATCCTTTCCGCCCTGCTGACCAGCTGCGGGTGGACGACTGTAAGCATCAAAACAATAATCACCGCAAGATGTATGCTCACGGTGATAAGTATTCCTGCCAATTTTTCCGAATCAGGTTTTCTCACTTTAAGAATTTTTCAACTGTGGCCGTGATGACCTCAATGGCCACTTTGTTATGTCCTCCCTGAGGAATAATGACGTCCGCATATCTCTTGCTCGGCTCTATGAATTGGAGATACATAGGCTTTACTGTGCGTGAGTAACGTTCTATGACCCAGCTCACGTCTTTTCCGCGTTCGGAGATGTCCCTGGCCATCACACGCATGAGACGGTCGTCGTCATCTGCATCCACAAACAGTTTTATGTCCATCTGGTCGCGGAGCTCCTTACATGAAAAAATAAGAATACCCTCGATTATGATGACGTCCGCAGGGTCCACTTTAACAGTCTCGGTCTTACTGCGCGTACAAGAAATGTAGGAGTACACTGGCTGTTCCACACTTTTTCCGGCCTTGAGGTCTTTCAACTGGGAGCAGAGCAGTTCCCAGTCTATGGCGTCCGGGTGGTCAAAATTATGAGCCCTTTTCTCCTCGTCAGTGAGGTCGCTTGAGTCCTTGTAGTAAGCATCCTGTGGGATTACCACTACTTTTTCATTTTTGAGTTTGTCCTTTATGGCCCTTACTACGGTGGTCTTTCCGCTTCCTGAGCCTCCTGCGATTCCGATTACAAGCATAACTGTTAATATTCAGCGTTTTTAGGTGTTCTTGGGAACGGAATCACGTCGCGGATGTTCTGCATTCCGGTTACAAACAGGAGTAGTCTTTCGAAGCCAAGACCGAAGCCGCTGTGAGGACAGCTTCCGAAGCGTCTGGTGTCTATATACCATTCAAGGTTCTTTCTGCTCATGTTGAGCTCATCTATACGGCTTTCGAGCTTGTTCAGATCCGCTTCACGTTCACTGCCTCCGATGATTTCTCCTATCTTAGGGAAGAGTATGTCCATGGCGCGGACGGTCTTGCCGTCTTCGTTCTGCTTCATATAGAAAGCTTTTATGTCTTTAGGGAAGTCTGTGAGGATGACAGGGCGTCCGAAATGTTCTTCCACGAGAAATCTCTCATGTTCGCTCTGCAGGTCTGTCCCCCAATCCACAGGATATTCGAAATGATGTCCGTTTGCTACAGCTTCCTTGAGGATTTTGATGCCCTCGGTGTAAGGAAGTCGTACGAATTCAGTGCTGCATACGCTCTTTAATCTTTCTATAAGAGTGTCGTCGTAGCGGTCGTTAAGGAACTGTATGTCATCCATGCAGTTATCGAGGGCGTATTTGACCAGAGATTTGATGAAATCCTCAGCGAGGTCCATGTTATCTTTAATGTCGTAGAACGCCATCTCAGGCTCTATCATCCAGAATTCTGCAAGATGTCGCGGTGTATTAGAATTCTCTGCGCGGAATGTAGGCCCGAATGTGTATATTTCTCCAAGGGCGGTGGCTCCAAGTTCGCCTTCGAGCTGTCCGCTTACGGTAAGGCTTGTCTGTTTGCCGAAGAAGTCTTTAGTGTAGTCAACTTCCCCTTTCTTGTTTTTGGGGACGTTGTTCAGGTCAAGTGTCGTTACTGAGAACATCTGTCCTGCGCCTTCACAGTCTGAAGCTGTGATGAGAGGAGTGTTCAGATATACGAATCCTTTCTCGTGGAAATACTGGTGTATGGCATAAGCCATCTGGCTACGGAGTCTGAATACTGCTCCGAAAGTGTTAGTGCGCGCTCTGAGGTGGGCCACGCTTCTAAGGTATTCGAAAGATGTGTCTTTTTTCTGAAGAGGGTAGCGCATAGGATCGCATTCTCCCAGAACCTCCAGATTTTCCGCCTTTATCTCTACGTTCTGTCCGCTTCCTACAGATTCAACAAGCTCTCCATACACGCTTATGCATGCTCCTGTCGATATTTTTGAAAGAATATCTGTAGTGTGCTCGTTTCTCTCGACCACTATCTGTATGTTTTTGATGGTGGAGCCGTCGTTAAGGGCGATGAATGCTATCTCCTTGTTTCCTCTTTTTGTTCTTACCCAGCCTTTGGCTAGAACTTTCTGACCTGCTTTCATCTCAAGCAAGTCCTTTACCTTAGTACGTAGTATTTCCGTAGACATTATAGTGATGATTTTTAAAAAGCGGCCCTCCTTTTGGGGGGCCGCTCATATCAGATAGGCCTTGATTAGTCGGCCGGTTTTCTCGCTGAATACATGATCTTAGTCGCTGAACAGCGGCGAAGCTCCTGCTTCACATCGACAATGATACCCATTCTTACATCTTGGTCAGCTCTTATGCAGACTGTCATAAGAGGACGATCAGATTCGCTCATGGCTTCACGTTCGGATGCCACGAAGTCGCGGATGTCATCCTTGGTCTTGAAAGAGTCGTTAAGCTGAATGCGGGCATCGGTACCATATTGAGCCTGAAGAGACTTAATAGGAGTTCCGATGTTAATGTAGCTGGCCAAGTCCTTACGGTCAAGTTTGACTGATTCTGAAGCTTCTGGTATGTTTACCTGCACTTTGTTCTCAGTCTCACGCAACTGCGTGGTAACCATGAAGAAGAATAGGAGCATGAAGACGATGTCGGACATTGATCCCGGGTTTATTCCAGGAACATCTTTTTTATTAGAACTGCCTCCAAATTTTGACATGATTTTATCTCCTATTATTATCTGCTACCTTTAACATCCATAGGCTCTGCCTCTGAAATAATCTGAGGTACGGCCTTTTTTACCCAATCTTGCTCATCCTCACTAAGACGAGCGTAGGTCTTGCCGAAATTAGCTCTTGCGAATTCGTCGCGAAGTTCGTTGACTGCCTTTACAAGTTCGTTCTGTACGGCTATGTACATTTTATAACTTGTACCGCGGTCGTTCTGAAGGGATATTACACCCTTAGACACTGGAACTGTCTTCCCCCAGCCTTCGATGAGTTTCATCTCTTTGTCCGGCTTGGTAGGGTCGTTGCTTGGATTGGCAAGGAATTCCTTAACCTTATCTTTAAGAAGGGTAATGTCAAGTATCTCGGAACCAACCAAGATCTTATCAGACGAACTGATACGCACGATGATGATGTTACGCCTGTTGACCTTCTGATCCTCAGCCTTCTCGTTAGGGTTAGGCATAGGAGGAAGACGACGAGCAAGACCCGACTGACTTCCGATAGTGGTGGTCATAAGGAAGTAACACAGCAAAAGGAATGCGATGTCCGCTGTGGAACTTGAGTTAATCCCCGGTGTTTTCTTTTTACCCATAATTTATTACCTGGCGTCTCTTTTATTACGAATGCCCTTGTAGATCTCACCTACGATAACGGAGATGATAGCTGCCACACCGACTACATAAGTAAGATTGAGCACTGTATCTGTGAGTTTGAGAGTGGTGCTAGATGGCTGCTGGGCTAAGCCTATGGCAGGAGCACCTGGCGAAAGGAAATAAACTGCTGCGCACACTACTGCTGCACCTCCGACGATGATAAGCAGTTTCTTAAGGAACTTCTTATCATTCTTGATGCCAATGGCTCCGGCTACAAATATGATAGCCAGAATAGCCAAGGCGATCATCGCATAGGTCCAATAGAAGAGCAGATCCACTGAAGCATCGTTAAAGCCTTTAATGAAAGCATAAAGGGCTACGCCGACACTTATCAGAAGAAAGCACAACAATATAACCTTAATGACTTTAATATAGTTAGATTTCATTATTATTTTGCTTTGTATGCTGTAAGTACGTCAACAAGATCTATAGAAGCCTCTTCCATATCGATAGTGATACTGTCGATCTTAGAAAGGATATAGTTGTAGAACACCTGAAGAATCATAGCCACAATCAAACCGCCGACGGTGGTGATCAAAGCGACTTTCATACCTCCTGCAACGACGTTAGGTGAAATATCACCGGCAGCCTGGATGGCATCGAATGCCTCGACCATTCCGACCACAGTTCCGAGGAATCCGAGTGAAGGAGCAAGGGCGATGAAAAGTGAAATCCATGAAAGGTTGTTCTCAAGAAGGCTCATCTGAACTGAACCTGAAGAAACGACATTCTTCTCGACAACGTCGATACCCTGATCGTAGCGGTCAAGACCGTCGAAGAAGATCTTGGCTACAGGACCACGAGTGTTACGGCAAATTTCCTTTGCTTTCTCGATACCGCCTTCTTCAAGAGCTTTTTCTACTTTCTCTATGAGAGCCTTTGCGTTAACTTTAGAGAATGAAAGATAAAGAATTCTTTCGATTGCGAGAGCAAGACCGAGGATAAGGCAGATGACGATAAGCGCCATGAAGCCTGCACCACCCTCAATGAACTTAGTTTTAAGTGCTTGATGAAGCGGAACCTCGTTTTCTACTTTGAGAGGGTTAACTTCACCGGCAGGCGTGACCTCCTCTGTAGCCTCAGTGTTAGCCTGAGCGTCATCCTGAGCGGATGCGATGTTAGTGGAGAGGACCATAATGGCCATTGCTGCCAAAAACATTGAAATCTTTTTCATAACTGTTTTTGAATGTGTTTTGAATTAATAAATTATTTTTTCTGAATTAATATTCTGTATTCTAAAATCATTGCAAGTTAGCAAAAAAATGTTGTAACAAAAAATTTTTTACACTATGGCCGGAAAAAGTTTTAACGCATTTTCCGTAGTCTGTTGTGCAACTTTCTCAACGCTTAGTCGTTTACGTTCCGCAAGTCGTTGTGCTATAAGCGGTATATTGGCACTTTCGTTACGTGTCCCTCTCTTGGGAACGGGTGCCAGATATGGGGCATCTGTTTCAAGAACTATTTTTTCTATGGGGATGTCTACTATTTCTTGGGCTATGCCGGCATTCTTAAAAGTGAGCACTCCGCCTATTCCCACGCTCCAATCCCCATAGCTCTGTATTCTACGGAAAAAATCGGCACTTCCGCTGAATGCGTGCAGATTACCTCTCAGACCCAGTCCGCGACAGGCTATCAGAACATCGAGGAAGTCGTCGGTGGCGTCTCTGAGGTGAATGTTGACAGGAAGGTCGAGTTTGGAGGCTAATTCCAATTGGCATACGAGAGCGTCTTTCTGCTGGGCGCTGTACTCTTTCCCTTGATGATAGTCAAGTCCTACTTCTCCTATGGCTGCAAATGTCCGTGTGGTACTTAAGGAGTAGATGATGTCCAGTTCTTTCTGCCAATTTTCATTAACTGAGCCGGGATAAAGCCCCAGCATAGGGTAAAGTACGCCCTTGTGTTCATCACAGAGTGAAAGCATTTCGTCTCTTTCACTGGCGTCGATGTCGGCGAGTATCATTTTGAAAACTCCGGCTTGAAGGGCACGATCTATCACTTGCGATCTTTCATCTGGCTTATATGCCTCGTCCGTGATGTGGGTATGTGTGTCTATAAATCTCATTTTGAAGTGCAATTTTACTTATTTTTTGTGAGAATATGGCATCTTTGAAGCAAATCTATTTCTAAAAATGCGTCTTTCTGCATCATTGTGCATAGACTGAGAACTCTGCTGTATGTAAGTTCACAGCGCGTGGATAGAGTTTCGAGGTCTATTCCCCTTTCTTTTTGTATTTTTCTTCCTATTTTAAGAATGTCTTCGAGCATTTCGGGAGGCAGGGGTGCATAAAAATTTTCCAAGCTTTCTGCAAAGGTGCCCTCTTTAGAGAATGTTGTCCGGCCAAGTCCGAGTCTGTAAGAGAGGGTTTGGAGATTGGCTATCGGTTCCGCGAGTTTTTCTTCCAAAAGATTATTGCACCCTTGTGAATGGATGTCATCTATCCTTCCCGGGAGCGCGAAAATGTCTCTCCCATAACTTTGGGCCAATCTGGCTGTAATTAAGCTGCCGCCATGTTTTTTCGACTCTATGACTAAAGTTGAGCCGCATAGTCCTGCTATGATGCGGTTTCTTCGTAGAAAATTAGCTGCTGTGGCGGGGTATCCGATAGGGAAATCGCTTATAAGCGCACAGTTGGCAGTGCTTGCAAGCCTTTCAGCGAGACTATAATGGTATCGGGGGTAGAAAGTTTCTATTCCGGTGGGCAGAACGGCTATCGTTCCAAGACTTTCTCCGAGTGCGCTTTCATGTGCTATTCCATCAACTCCTAATGCTAAACCGCTTACTATACAGGTCTTTATGGGAGCTTGAGCGAGGGTGTGAACTATATTTCTGCACCATTGCTTTCCGTAGGGCGTTACGTCTCTAGTTCCCACGATGGCAGTCATCTTTTGCGAAAAAAGGTCACGTGCGGGGGTGTTGCTTTTATAATAAAATCCGGGAGGAGCATCGTTGCAAAGACGAAGAAGAGCAGGGTAGGCGTCATCTTCTATCGATATAAAGTTCGCCTTTATGGAAGAGAGGCGATTTAGTTCTTTAAGACTTTCTTCTAAGGCCGCATCTCCGAGCTTGCCCTTATATGGGGAGTCGGACGGCAGGACAGAGTCTCTTTCCTTTTCGGGAAGAGAAAAGAAATTACTAACGGTACCGAATTTTTCGATGATTGCGTGTGCGATCGCGGGTTTGAAGCCGAATACACGATTAAGTGTAATGGCACCCAGTGTGCTTACGTCGGGTGAAGTATTCATAATTAAGAGGTTAAGGGATAAAATTACTTTAATTTACAGCTTTATATCTAAGATTTTTTTCTACCATTTCTATGATTTCAGTAAGCTTTTCATCACTTTCGGCGCATATACTCATTATGCAGAGTATTCCTTTTTTTATCTCTATGCACATAAGACGCATAGGGGAGTCGTCCTCGCAGAGCGCTTCAAATCCATAGGCTTTTTTCCCGGCAAAAGGCCATTCCGTAATGGGATCAAAGTCCTCAGGATCGCTTTCGTCGAAGCCCACGATGTCGGCATAATTGGCCAGGGCTTCATCTGCTGCAGTGGTGTCAGAAGGCATTTGGCCGGAGTATATGTCCACGATGGCAGTATCTTTCTGCGCTTTGTCGTCCGGCAAGTGGCATTCGATGTGCGTAACTTCCGTGCCGTCGGCCTCTATGTATGTGCTTTCTTCCTTTTCCCAGCCTCCGCTGAGGTCCAGATTAATGATGTATTGAGCCATAATATATTATAGGACTAGCATTGCGTCGCCGTATGGGCCGAATCTGTAATCGGACTCAAGGGCTTCCTTGTAGGCTTTCATAACCAGGTCATATCCTCCGAAAGCCGCCACGGACATGAGCATGGTGGACTTAGGAAGGTGAAAATTAGAGATGTATGCGTCTGGAACGGAGAATTCGTAAGGCGGGAAGATGAATTTGTTCGTCCACGTGTCAGTAGGCCTTACTTCGTGGTTAGTGGTAACGTAAGTTTCAAGAGCCCTTACTACGGTTACGCCTACACCCACCACTTTGTTTCCGGAGCGCTTGGCCCGGTTGATTCTTTCAGCAGCTTCTTCAGATATTATCATCCTTTCGCAGTCCATTCTGTGCTTGGACAGGTCTTCGACATCCACTTCGCGGAAGTGCCCTATGCCCATGTGAACGGTGATGAAAGTCTTATCTATGTCTTTAAGAATCATTCTGTTGAAAAGTTCACGAGAGAAGTGTAGTCCTGCCGCCGGAGCTGATACTGCGCCTTCGTTCTGCGCGAAGATGGTCTGATAGTTTTCCACGTCGCTTTCGTCCGGTTTTTCCTTAACCCATTCTGGAACAGGAGTCTGTCCGAGGGCAAAGAGGTCTTTCTTGAACTCCTCATAAGGCCCGTCATAGAGAAATCTGAGTGTTCTTCCTCTTGAGGTGGTGTTATCTATGACTTCAGCCACCATGGAATCGTCTTCTCCGAAGTAAAGTTTGTTCCCTATCCTTATCTTACGGGCTGGCTCTACGATGACGTCCCAAAGTTTCTGTTCCGCATTGAGTTCCCGAAGCAGGAACACCATTATATCGGCTTCGGTCTTTTCCTTCTTTCCGTAAAGCTTAGCCGGGAACACTTTAGTATCGTTAAGAACGAAGAGGTCGTCCTTGCCGAAGTAGTCTATGACATTTTTAAACAATTTATGTTCAATCTCTCCCGTATCTTTATGCAGAACCATGAGTTTGCACTCGTCCCTCCAACGGGTGGGCTCTTTCGCTATCTTTTCAGCTGGAAGATTGAAGTCAAATTGAGAAAGTTTCATATTTCGTGCGTCTATTACAGTCAATTATTATATATACGGGCCAATACGCCTAAAAGTTTCAGATGAAACTCGGAAATTCTTTATTTTATGTTCATTAATATGCGGCGCGAAAGCGGATGGAGGTTATTGCAGCGATTCCCTATGTTGTTTACAAAGCCAAGTGGATGTCTTTTATAGCAGATGACGTTATATCCAAGACATGCATCAGGAAAACGAAGGGTGTCGTGATGTAAATATTCAAGTGCTTGTTCTTCGGATACTTCTATCGTAGGGTATTCTCTTTCGTACTTTATACTGAGCGCATAATCAGGGTCTGGAACTAATTTGTTACCTTTCATTTCGCCTTTGTGCATCCCATATCGGAGAGGATGTATGATGCTCTCAAGTCGAGGGGTGCTCCCAGAAGATGCTGAAGTTTTTTGAATTGAGCCTACCCATTGGCCTTCGCCAAGAACTTCGCCGGCTTTCAGAAGATGACCGAATTCTGTGAGTGAAACTCCGAAGTCTGAAAATTCATCTTCAGCGGGAATTATGTCTGCTCCCAAATTGGACGCCGCCCATAGCAGGTTATCATCGTTCTCTTTTTTCTGATAGGTGCAAGTGGAGTATATCAGCACTCCGTTCTTTTTAAGTGCAGGCCACACGTCCGCCAGTATCCTTTTCTGTCTCGCGGCGCACAGCTCCACAGTCTGTTCGCTGAAATCGTGCACGGCTCGTTCGTCTTTGCGGAACATGCCTTCTCCGCTGCATGGCGCGTCGCACACGATGATGTCAAAAAATGAAGTGAGGCGTCCGAGCGTAGACGGATCGACGCTGCAAACGAACACATTAGGGTCTCCCCAGAGCGCTACGTTGTCTGACAGCACTCGTGCGCGTTCTTTCATCACTTCGTTGCTCACAAGAAGAAAATCATCGCCATAGGATTCTCTAAGTGAACACGCAAGGTCAGTGGTCTTTCCTCCGGGCGCTGCGCATAGGTCAAGTACGCGAATTCCGGGCCCCAAACTCAATTTTTTCAGCGTTTTACGGAAAATATGCCCCACGTACATCGCCGAGGAGTCCTGAACATAGTAACATCCGGCGTGAAAAAGAGGATCGAGTGTGAATATGGGACGACTTTCCAAGAGCCTACCATAAGGACTCCAAGGTATAGGCGTTCCCTGCGGACCGTCAAGGCCTTTGAAAGGGTTTAGTCTTATGGAGACGGGGAGAGGGGACATCGCTTAGATCTGTGCGCTGGCGTTCACCATTCCGTCCACTATCTTGTTAAGTGCGTCGTTGATTTTGCCTCCGATCATCATTTTAATCATCCTGCTTATCTGTGCGTCCACATCTATGTAGAATTCCGTTCGTCCGCCGCCTATATCTTTGAAATTGAAATCGATGGTGAAAGCGAGAGGTGAATTATAGGATTCGAGGCTAATCTTTGAGTAAGGCTGCCGTTCCTTTATTTTAAGGGAGAAGGTCATCCCTTTAGCCGTAGCGGTAATGCTGTCATAATCGGCTTCCACGCTCACCTCATCGTTAGCGGGCATCATAGCCTTGAAATTCCTCAGGTCGCAGAAGATCATATAAAGTTCCGCAGGGGTGCGACCTACAACTCCGTGTTTGCTGCTGTATTGTGCTGCCATTTGTCTGTTCGTACGAATTTTTGTGCAAAGATATGTTTTTTTCATAAATTTGCGCCCTGCTTTGAAAAAGGATGTAATTATGCACAAGATTTATTTTGAGAACAGATGCATTGTGATATGCAGCCCCGAGGATGAAAGTCTTTCGGATGCCAATGCCGTCATATTTCATCCTTCAAGCGGTATAGACATAGGTACTTTTGCCCGTATGTTCGAGGTTACAAAGTCGCTTTCGAAGATTTATATCCCTACTCAGGATACCGATGCGGCGTATGATAGCTTAAGGGCTGAATTCAAGGAGGTTAATGCTGCCGGAGGATTGGTCAGAAATAAGCGTGGAGACTATCTTCTCATAAGTCGTTCAGGCAAATGGGACCTTCCTAAGGGACATCAGGAGGCGGGGGAGGATATAACAGTTACCGCTCTTCGCGAGGTGAGTGAAGAGACCGGAATCAGCGAACTCGAACTCGGGCCGCTCATCTGCGTTACGGACCATTGCTATTTCAGGGATGGAGTGTGGCATCTCAAGCACACGTGGTGGTACGATATGCTTTACACGGCGCCGTTAGATCTCACGCCGCAGCGCGAGGAGGATATAAGTAAGGCTGTGTGGGTAGCTAAAAGCAGTCTCCCGCCGTTTCTTAAGAATACCTATCCTTCTATTTTGGAGGTCTTTAGAGAGTCTCGCCCTTAGTACTCTGTGCCGGATCTATGCGGGAAATTTTCCCGGTGGGGATGCCCACGAATGCCATTATTATCGCAAGTGCGACTGCATTGGCCAGAATGATCAGCGGAATATCCACATTTATAGGTACATAGCTCACAAAATAGTTCTCTGGGTCCAGTTTAAGTAGATGTGTACGGCTCTGGATAAGACATAGCAGAAGTGCCGCCGCATCGCCCAGGACTAATCCTTTCAGGGTGGTTCTCGCTGCGGAAAGTACAAATGAACGGCTTATCTGTCGGCCTGTCATACCCAAGGTCTTGAGCGTGCCTATGGTAGAGGTGTTCCGGATGACTGTTATTAGGAGAGCCGAGATCATATTGAACCCTGCCACAACGCACATAAGTGTCATAATTACAAGCACATTGGCATCCAAAATCTGAAGCCAGTCGTAGATGGTCGGATAGCTTTTGGTGCTGCTCAAGGCATAATGTCCGGTTTTGTATGCCAATTCTGCTGCGATTTTTTCTATCGCTCCCCGTCCTTGGTTTTGTGGTGTGAGTCTTATTTCGAGACAGTCCGCCCCATCGGGGGAGTATCCTTTCAGTCTTTGCAGGTTGGAGGTGGAGGCATAGACCACTATGCTGTTTTTATCCAGGAGCGCCGGGTCGGGGATAATCTCCTGAACGACGAAATTTCGCGCCTTTACCTTATCGGCTATAAAATAAGAAAGCAGCGTATCGCCTTGACTAACATTTAGTTCCCGGGAGAGCGAAGTGGGAATTATAACGCCCAGAGAGGATGACACTCTGTCTGAATTACGGAATAGCACTCCCTGCAAAACACCATTTTTCTTTATGATGGAGCTCTGGTAGATGGCGGGATAGACGGAGGCTATTCTTATATCTTGGCTCAGATCTTTCCATTCCGGTGAGGTCGTGTTTATTTTTCCTTGGGCGTCTTGCAGGCGAATCTCCGAGCAGAGAGAGGAAATGCTGGAGTATAGTTCTTTTTTGAACCCTTGCAACACGCTGATGGACAGCACGATTACAAAGGCTGACAGAAAGGTTACCACTAGTGCCAGGCGACTTCTGAATTCAAGTCTGTCAGCTATGAATTTCCCGGTGGACATGTGTTGTTCTACTTGTTGCTGACTTGTCTGTTGATGGTAGGAGAAACGTAGAATGGCCAGAAGATGCCGAGTTTGAGACTTGGCATAAGTCCGGAAGTAACAATGTGCCTGTGTGCACTGAAATAATCTGCGTGGTCCATAGGCCAGCCTTGACCTAAATTTTGGGCCTTGATGAAGATGCAGCAGGTTTTCCACTGCATGTTGATGAAGACATCGAAGAAGGGACCGTTATTGTACTCCCATTCCTCCTGGTTTTGGAAAACACCCGTGATATAGTTCCATTGAGGGGAGTACCATTTGGTATTGAACCAAGCATTGGCTCCTATCTGCATATCCAAAACGCCGGGCTGAACCGGAATTTGCACGAAATATTTAAGATTCAGCGCCACTTTTGGAAGCGGTAGGGCCGTTTCGTTCGTAGAATGCTGGAACAGAACCCTGTTATTGAGATGAATGGTGTTCCAGAGCACGGCTTCATAGCTGAGATTGGCATTAAAAACAGATATCACTTCGCTGTTTTGCTGCAGGATGCCAGATGTGTCGTAGTAGGTGTAATTGCCGAACAGGGCATAGCCTCCGTCAAGAGAGAGTCTCCAATGGGGAATGTTAAGCCGTCCGGTTACTTGCGTCTGAGACACTTTGTTAAGGGAATTATCCCAACGGAGGTTCTCGTTGATGGTGGAGTAGAAATGTCTCTGATAGAACTCAGGCTGTCTGATGACGGATGAGAACTCCGCGCTCGCCTCGACAGGTGAAGTCCTGGCCTTTCTGAACGGATAGAAACGGGTGTCCAGTCTGGCACTTATGTCAAAATCTGACGCGGCGGTCCCTATGATGGTGTAGCGTGTTTTCGCGCTCCATTTGGTGTTGCTGAATAGAGAACCGCTCGCTCCGGCATAGAGGTAGATGTTGTTCTCGCTGAGAGACGTGGTGTCGGTCTCCGTTACATAGTGGTACCGGCTCAGTTCATCGCCTATTCCTACGTCTATTTTGGAAATTAGAGAAGTTTCTTTCCACGGTTGAAGCCTGATATACAGCTTGTTGTCCAAGACACCACGGCCAAGGGAGTCGGCATCGCTTCCGTTTTCAAAGAGTCTTCCGTAGTGGCTGTATTCCAAGGCGTGTCCTATGAATGCAGTGGTGATGTCCGACTGCTCCACGTAGGTGCTGTCCTTTGCTTTCCTTAGTTCGTTTATGAAATTGAACGGAATGCGTAACTGCTGGTCGGCATAGAAAGTGGTCTTCTTGACTGATGATGAAGCACTTGTCATAGCGACTGAGACTTCCTTTGAGTCTATGGTGGTATCCCTTATTTCAGAAAGGTCGGTGATGCCGCCGTTTTCACCCATGGAGATGTTATTACGGATAAAGCCGGCATTCATAAGGTATTTTTTACCCAGATAATTGACTCCCAGTCCAATGGTGTTGTTCGAAGTCTTCTCGTTAAGCAGTATGCCGGCGCCGCCCCATTTTTCGTATAATATGCTGAAATTCAGTGCGGGTGTGACGTTCTGGGTGGAGAGAAAATGAAGGTTGTTCGATTCCTTTGCATCACCTGCCATTAGAGTTCCGAAATATGCCAATTCCGTATGCGGGGTCTTGGTGTTGTATTGTCTGAAAGTCTCCGGGGTGTAGCTCCATACGCTATACGAATTCCAAAAACCTGTCTGATAGGCTTTTCCACGTAAGAAGAAGTTATAGTACTGCACAGGAGAGCCTGCTACTCCAAGCCATGTGGCGTTGACGTCGCGTCTCTGGAAGTCGTAGTCGTAGAAATGGTAATTATAGCCCGAATCGGGGATTTCGACCTTCAGGTCAAGAAAGTCCCTGTCCGAAGTCCACGAGATAATGCGTTTATACTGCATGCTGTCCGCTAAGGTGTATGTGTCCAGAATTCTCGGCGTATTCTTTATTATACTGTCCTTTATGGCTTTTTTCTCTTCTTGAATTATGCGAAGGGAATCCGTGCGTGCCTTTTTAATGAGTTCTTTCTGCTCGGTGTCGTATTTTTTCTTGTCTGCCTTGGATAGGCCGGCGTACCATTTTTCGAATGCTGCTTGGGCTTTAAGCGTGGAATCGGCTTTGTATAGAGAGTCAAGTTTGACGGCCTCGCAAAGCATGAGTGAATCTCCGCTTGCGCGAAGTGAATCAGATGTCTGGCGGTGGGTCAGAGAATCGAGCAGGGCGACATAGTATTTATATCTGAATGGGTCTATATCTCTCAGAGAATCAGGGGCTTGTATCGTGTCTCTGGCCGTAAGGACGTGCACTTCCGAGGAATCTACGGTGTTATATACCAGAGTGTCAGGTCCTCCCAAAAGGCTGTCCGCTATGGCTGTAGGGACGAAACTTCCTTTTCTGCCGTTTTTATAATTGTCCTTAGGATAAACCACAGTATCTGCAGCGGCATCGTAAGTCTTAGACATCGATAGGGGGAGCGGACCGGATAACATCTCCGAACCTATGGCTATGGTGATACTGCCTAAAAGCAGAAGCGGGAAAATTATCTCTCCTTTAAGATTCATTCGTCCAACAGATATATGTCATCACCCTTTTGCGCGAAATGAAAGCGCTCTCTCGCGAATTTCTCAAGAGAGTCCCTGTCGTGGGTAAGGATGTGGATGGTTCTTTCTAATTCATTGATATGGGCTTCATTGGCCTTTATCTCACGGTTCTGCTCCGATATGGTGACACCGGCCTTGATCCAATGGAAGAGATTATCTTTTTTGATGCATAGGAAGATGAGCACAAGGGCAAATGCCACTATGCCTGTGCGAATAAGGGAGCGCTCTTCCGCACGGTTTCCGTCAAGACGTCTGTCCCAAATTTTTCTCATTATGCCCATAATTGCGCAAATTTAGTTAAATTTGCCGAGTTCTAAAAACATAAGATTATGAAACCTACACTTCTTGTTTTGGCTGCCGGAATGGGTAGCCGATATGGCGGATTGAAACAGGTCGATCCACTTGGCCCATCAGGGGAGACGATAATAGATTACTCTATTTATGATGCCGTTCATGCAGGCTTCGGTAAGGTCGTGTACGTCGTAAGAGAGTATTTTAAGGACCAGATGGAGCAGACCGTAAAGCAGAAATATGCTCATGTCAAGTGTCTTGACGGGGCTCCGCTCGAATTTGAATTTGTAACTCAAGAACTTGATAAGATTCCGTCTGGCTATGTCCTTAATCCTGAAAGACAGAAGCCTTGGGGAACGGCTCATGCTGTGCTTATGGCTAAAGATGCTATCCATGAGCCTTTTGTAGTTATTAACGGAGATGATTTTTATGGTCGGACATCGTTCAAGATAGCATCTGACTGGTGCCATGAGCATGAGAATTCGAAGAACGTATATGCGCTTGTAGGATTTGAGATAGACCATACTCTTTCTGAGTCCGGCGGTGTCTCCAGAGGTATCTGCACTTATGATGCAGATGGTAAACTGCTCGATGTGGTGGAGACTCACAATGTGAAGTTCGACGAGGACGGTGTTCTTCGCGGAGATAACTCCATTACGGGAGTCAGGGCCGAGGTGAAGGCTAAGGATTTGTGCTCTATGAATATGTGGTGCTTTACTCCGGATTATTTTGAAAAGACAGAAAGCCTTTTCCGTAAGTTCTTGGATGAGAATTCGAAAGAACTTAAAAAGGAGTTTTATATTCCTTATGTAGTGGACTGTGACATTAAATCCGGTAAGGGAGAATGTGATGTCCTCAATACTCCGGACAAGTGGTTTGGAGTCACATTTAAGGAAGACAGGCCTGCTGTCGTAGCCAAGTTCGCACAGCTTGCCGCTGATGGCATATATCCTACGCCTCTTTATGGGAAGAGCGAATAGTTTATGTTGGGCACCATCGTGGAAAGGGGTTTTCCTGGTGGTGCTCACTTTTTTTCTTGGGGTCATACTGGGCTCATTGGTAACTGTCCTTTTGTCGAAGGCCGGCGTGGGGACAGAGGTGTCCATGCTCCTTTCTTATCCTGCGATGTTCGTTTTTACAGGGGCATTGGCATATATTAAAGGTAAAAATAAGAATGAGAAGCTAAGTGCGCTGGATGTTCCGCTGGGTAAGGGCGAATGGTATCTGTTTCCGCTCGTGGCGGTGCTTACTTTCGCGGCTTCGTTCGTGTGCGATATTCTTAACAGCCTGCTTCCCGAGATGCCCGAATATCTGAAACAGGCCTTGCAGATGGCTACTGCCGGTAATTTTTGGATTAACTTTATCTGTGTGGCTGTGATGGCGCCGCTTCTTGAAGAGTGGCTTTGTCGCGGACTTATACTTCGTGGGCTGTTTTTTAACAGAGTTCGTCCTACGGTGGCCATAGTCATCTCCGCCGTGTTCTTCGCATTTATTCACGGTAATCTATGGCAGGGGATTCCGGCTTTTGCGCTCGGGTGCCTGTTCGGATACGTGTACTATAAGACGGGAAGTTTGAAACTAACTGTCTTGATGCATTTTACGAATAATTTTACTTCGCTTCTGGTCAGTCGCATAGATGAAGTGGGGGAGGCGGACAGCTGGATTAACGTTATGCCGGAGGGCTGCTACTGGGTTCTATGGGTGTATTTCGCACTCTGCCTTGTAGTCGGAGTATGTGTGCTGAGCCGCCTGCACATCGTGAACTCTAAGGATGTCGGCTCCGTGTCGTAGCGCCAGAAGGTGATAGTATTCGGTATTTCCCTTTGTAAATCTTTTGTCGGCTGCTCCTATCAGGATGGGGCGGCCGAATTTTTTAAGACTTTCCAGATGTTCGATGATTTCGACGTTCTGCTCGCTTGTCTTGGCAAATCCCAGTCCCGGGTCCAATATCCAGTCCTTGATGCCGTATTCGCGTGCCTTGTCCTCAAATTGAGTGAAATATTCGTCGAGGGTCTGCATTATGGGCCTGTCTGTTATGGCGAGCGAGTCCATAGTGCGTGGATTGCCCCTTTTGTGCATCGCGATGTAGGGGAGTTCAAGTCCCGCCACGGTTTCAAGCATCTGGTCGTCGTCTTTTCCGGCGGAGATATCGTTGACGATGAACGGGCCTACCGTCTCGTATGTGCGACGTACGATTTCGGCGCGTGTGGTGTCTATTGATAGTTTTTTTTCTGAATGCCAATTCTTTAGGAATGCTTCGAGCCTTGACCATTCTTCTTCTTGGCTGACATCCGCAGCTCCCGGTCTTGTGGACACGGCGCCTACATCCACTATGTCTGCGGTACTGTCCAGAATGGAGTAGTTATACCTGCTCTTTTCGAAAAAAGAGTCCGGAGTGAGGTTTATTATACCCATTATCTTAACCATAGTCGTCTTCTTTTTTATTTGCTGATTTTTAAAAACAATACTTCGGTAAAATTTACCGATAATTTAAAAATTTAACAATCGGGCAGGCTAAAAGCCGGCTCCAACCCTATAAAAGTTCATTGAAATATTGTCAATAGATGAATCTACAAGCTGTAGGAATTCAG
>CAVJMH010000009.1:0-70641 GCA_963650755.1 Firmicutes bacterium TM09-10
TCCCCTCGCTGTTTTCAGCCTCTCAAGATATTGATTTCGCGCTATATACATATCCTATCTAAAACTTTTGACATTTATGACCAAAATTTCACGTAGCAAATATAGCCAATTTTTCCAAATGATAATAGGACAACGGCATCGAGATTACGGATGCTGGCATTATGTTCCAACAGCCCTTCAAATTCTTTTATCAAGGTATTCCCACCCCTAATTTACTCATCTTTTAGCATCTTCCTGACTTCTTTGTCGAAGTCTGAGTCAATCTGTTGCGTAGGGTCGAATAGGGCATATTCATCTTCTGCCTTTTTCTTCGCCTGTGCCGTAGATATTTTGCCCTTATCCGGAAGAATCCGGTAGCGGCGGAATGTCAGGAATTCATTAACACTGGCGGCGAACTGCTCCATATTGAATGAGTTCTCGCGTTCGATGAGGTCTTCGATATAATCGAAATATCCTGTCACAGCACGTTCCAGCCGGAGGATTTCCTTTTCTTGAAGATAATTTTTGGCGATGCTCACATCTGATTTCAAGATGCGGCCGTCAGGGGAGTTCTTCCAAGTCGTCAGCCCCATATTTTCCTTAGTGTGGTCGGCTTTCGTATAGACGA
Source organism: Firmicutes bacterium TM09-10 (assembly GCA_963650755.1). GTDB lineage: Bacteria > Bacteroidota > Bacteroidia > Bacteroidales > UBA932 > Cryptobacteroides. The sequence goes on from CAVJMH010000009.1 coordinate 608, forward strand.
TTTCCGCTGCTGTCTGGCCTGTGAGGGCGAAGTGGAAGCGATTTTGGACCATCGCATAGAACTCCTTTGTAATCTTTTCCGAACAATGCGCTGCCTTGCTTGAGACGTTCGTCATCCATCGCGAAGCCTTTGCGGATATATTCGTTAAGAATTTTTGTCGCCCACTGGCGGAATTTAGTGGCCTTGATGGAATTTATACGATATCCAATGGCAATAATTGCATCAAGATGATAAAATTCCACATTATGTGTTTGGACTTTATCATTAATGGCTCCGTGTGGAGTGGTTATTTCCATTTTGGAAACAACCACTTCCTTGTCAAGCTCCCCTTCTTCAAATATATTCTTCAGATGCTTGCTGACGGCAGGAACACCAACCCCGAACATCTGCGTCATAGCCTTCTGGGTGCACCATATCGTTTCGTCTTTTATGACGACCTGCACTTTGCCGCTGTCTTCCGGCATATTGTACAGGAGGAATTGAACTTCTTTATCCATATTGACCTCTGTCAGAAACCATAGTGCGGTTTCAAAACAAAGGTAGTAATTTTTATGGACTCGATTGTTATCCGATGTACTTCCGATGGGACATTTTCACATTGGCTTGATTCACTTTCGCATAGTGGAAGGTGGTGTCGATTTTGACGTGGCCGAGAATGCACTGGACTTTGCCGGCAAGCAGTAGAAGACTACTGTTTATTCAGGGACGTGTAGGCGATTATGGCTTTTCGGTAAGCTGTGAGCGCATCAGATTCGTCTGAAACGGCTTTCAGATAATCGGTCTGCGCCTGAATCATATCCGTGGCGGAAAGCAGTCCAGAATCAAAATGCGACATAGCGAGGCGGTAGAGCTTTTCCACCGCTTTTCTATTTTCCAAAGACACCTGCCATTCGTCGTAGGATGATGTAAGGTCAAGCCAATACTTTTCCACTTGGAGGTGAAGCTGCTTTTCCAGAAACTCCTGCTCATTTTCGGCTTTCTGCTTCTGAAGCTCCAGACGGCGCGCTTTTTTAGATGTCTTGCCCCAGTCCGAAATGGGCACTTGAATGGTGGCGACGGCTAAGGTGTTGAATCTGCCGGTGTTCCCATAAAGATTAGAATATCCGCTGCTTAAGCCAATGCCGATTTGTGGCAGAGCTTCTCCTATGGCCATATCTTTTTCTAATTTTCTGGCTTCCACCTGCATTTGGAGAAGTTGGTTTTCTTCCATATCTGAAACGATCTTCTCCGTTTCGCTGTAATAGAGTTCAGGAGCTTCCGGAAGAGGAACGGACGTAGCGAAACTGACAGAATCCACCTCGTAGTCTAATCCTATGGAATTCAGAAGATTGATTTTAAGTAACTTCTCGGCTTTCTCGGCCTTTTTCCTTCCGGCCTTCAACTCGCCGCGTTTGACTTCCATCTTAAGAAGGTCCGTTTCACTCGCAAGTCCAGCCCCTATGGCGTTTTCCAGCTGGGAATATAGCTTATTTACAGCCGTCTCCAGTTCTTGCAGGGTGGCAATCTTTTCTTCCAGACAGCACATATCCCACCAGATGTCTTCAATCTCGCTTACGATCTTTCTGTTCTGCATCGAAGCCTGAAGTCGGGTAGCAGTTACACCTACACTCGCAAGCCTGTTCCCGTTCACTATTCTGCCACCGGCAAAGACGGGCTGCATTAGGGTGAGGCCTGCTGTATATCCACTTTTAAAGGCTGTATAGTGAGTGCTGACGCCGAACATGCCTGCGTAGGCTTCTATCTGGTTCTGTATGTTCCACGCAAGTTCGTTATCGCCCAATATGTCTGTTACTCCTATATCCAGAAGAGGGTAGAGGGAGTAGTAGGAGAAAGCCGTTGCGTTCAAGCGTGGGAAATACTCCCAAAGAGCCTCCTGTTTTTGAATCTCAGCGCTCTTAACATCCAGTGCGGCATTCCGGGAATATGCGTTGGATGACAGCGCAGCCTTCTTACAATCTTCCAGACTGAGTGTAATGCTCTGAGCCGATGCGTATTGGCATAGATAAAGGCTAAGAGCCAATCCTATATGTTTTATAATTTTATTCATTTGGCTTTACGGAATATCTGCCAATAAGAGACAGGCATTATCAATGTGATGAGGAAGACGGACAACAGGGTCCCGAAACAGATGACCACGCCCATTGGCATCCATAACAGGTCGCCGCTGATAATCATCGGAAGTACGCCCAGGGCTGTGGTGCAGGAAGTTAGGAAGATAGGTCTCATTCTGCGCTTACCGGCATGCTCTGCGGCATCTTTTACGCTGTAGCCCTCTTGGAAACGCAGTTCTTCGGCGTATTCGAACATTATGATGCCGTTACGCACTATTATGCCCACAAGTGATATGAGTCCGAGCACTGCCGTCATGGAGAAGTCGAGCCCAAATATCCATAGGCCAAGGAAGGCTCCGAAAAGGCATAACGAACTGAGCGTTATGGTAAGCACGGCGAGAGAAATCTTCTTGAAGTGGAACACCAGGAAGCAGAAAAGTATGAAGACGGCCGCGAGGAAAGCCTTTATTATCTCCGGGGCCATGTCCTTGTTCGTGCTGCTGAGTCCGCCATATTCTATGCTTACGCCATAGGGAATGTCAAGCGTGTCAACATATTTTCTTATGGCTCTGTCCGCTATTGGTTGGCTTTTTCCATAGATCATATCGGCATAAACGCTGATGACCTGTTTCCCGTCTATGCGTATAAGCGATTCCGGATGCCAATCGGCGCTGAGTTGCGCCACTTGTCTTAGAGGGACGAAGAGCCCCGGAACGGCGGTAGGCACAAGCGTGTTAGCTATGTCCTCGTAGCGGGCGTCTTTACCGAAGGTCTCGCTGTAGAGATTGACCGGTATCGAATTATCGCCATCGCGTAGAGTGCTTATCGGAACTCCTCCCATAGCACTTGCCAATGACAGATTCATAAGAGCCCTGTTTACTCCGAGCCGCAGTGCTTCGTCTTCGTTTAGGGTCATCTTTATTCCGCTTATCTGATTATCGGCATCGGAGTGCACCCATTTAATCATGTCCAGGGTCTGCATGTAAGATTTTATGCTGTCGGAGACTTCTTTTATCTTATCGTAGTCTTCTCCGAACACCCTGATTTCTACAGGAGTGGATGTCCCCTGGTAGTCCATCTGTTTGAAATGGATTTGAGCTTCGGGAAAATAATGCTCATAATATTTCTCCGCATCTTTAAGAAGACTTTGGGTGTCTTTGTTACTATGGGTGTTCACTATGAGCTGTGCGACGTTCGCTCCCGGGAGAATAGGGGAGTAGGTGGCGTGAAAACGTGGCGTTCCTGTGCCTATGAACTCCGTAACAGAGCTGACTCTGCTATCTGCGCGAAGCATAGCGGAAAGAGAATCAGCGAGTTGCGTGGTCTTTTCTATGTCGCAATCGGGCGACAGATACATCTCCACCGCGAAAAGCGGACGGTCCGCCATAGGCATCATCTGCACGTTCATCTTGGAGAACATCACCAGACCTGCCGCTACGGCCGCCACGCCGGACAATATGGTAAGCAGCGGATGACGGAAGCATTTGTCCTGCATAAAGTCGTATGCTCCCTGCAAACTCTTGAACAGGATGTTCTGAAACCTCGTGATTATGTTCTGCTTCTTGTCGGTCCTGTTCACTTCGGTTATGAATCGCGTCTCCATCGAAGGTACTACCAGCACAGCGTATGCTAAAGAAGTCATAAGGGCGAAAGTTATCACCCACGGAAAAGTCTTCACGAAATCGCCCAGATACCCGGTGATAATCCCCAGCATAGGGAAGAACATTGCACTTATGGCAAAGGTCGAGGTGAACATAGGGGTGAAAAGTTCTCCTGCAGACGCACAAGCGGCTTCGGTACGTTTCATCCCTGTGCTGAGTTTGTCCATGTAGCCGTCCATCGTGATGATGGAGTCGTCCACTATCATTCCCAGCACCACGATAAGAGCCGCGAGAGACACCGTGTTAAGGCATATACCCGACATAAACATCAGGGCTAATGCCACCGCAGTGCACACCGGCACTCCAGAAGATGCTATCAGAGCGCTTTTCATAGGGAAGAGCAGCATCATCACCATTATGACCACTATCATGGAGATGAGAAGGTCCCTGAGGAAAGACCATACAGAGTTCCCTACGACCTTAGGCTGGTCAGTGATTCTGGATATGTGAACGCTGTCAGGCGCCTCTTGAAGGAAGTCCTCTATCACTTCATCCACCTTTTCTCCGAAAGCGACGATGTTGTTGTCCGGACGCATCTCTATGGAAAGGATGATGGCCGAGTGCCCGTTATAATTGACAAGGGAACTTGGCTCTTTGTATCTGCGTTCTATCGAGGCCACGTCGCGAAGTCTGAGAGCATCTCCTTCGCGGCTTGAAAAGATTATCTTCTCCTCCAGTTCTTTTTCGCTGTTCACGCTTTTCTGCAGGTGCAGTGGAGAGTGAGTGTAGTTCGTGCTGAATATTCCTCCAAGTGCTTGAATGGTAGCACTTTGGTAATCCAACATAAGCGTGCTTGGCGATATTCCGTACTCGCTGAGCCTGTCCATATCCACTTTAACGGCTATCTCTTCCTCCTGCGTGCCTATTATTTTAGCATTGGCCAATTCAGGTATGGTTCGAAGCCTATCCGCGAGATTTTCGGCGTATCCTTTCATCTCCATTGGCCCTTTGTCTTCCGATTCTATGGCTACAAGAACAGAAGTTATGTCGGAGAAGTCGTCAAGAACCACTATGGCCAGCACCCCGGGGGGAAGTGTCAGCTTGAATGCGTCTATCTTCAGTTTGATTTTGGACCATACCTCCGTTTTAAGTTTCGATGACACGGTGAGGTCCGTGTAGATATAGCACATGCCGTCCTTGCTGACCACTTTCGTGGCGCGTCGGTTAATCTCAGGAATGGTGAAAAGCAGTTCTTCAAGCGGTTTGCCCACTTCTTTTTCCACTTGCTCCACATCTGCTCCCGGATATACGGCCGCGATAAGTCCCTGTCTTAGCTCGAAGGTCGGAAATTCGTCCTTGTTCATTACCAGAAGTCCGTATCCGCCCATGGCTATCAGAAGAAACAGAAAGAGCCTGACTATGCTCTTGTTCTGTATCGCCCCGAGTACGATGCGGGATGTCATGTTTTTTTTCTGCATGGCTGGCTTCATTCGGCTTTAACTTTCATTCCGGTGCTAATTTTGGCTATCCCGTCGGTGATGAGCAGGTCCGAGTCCTTGAGTCCGCTCGTGATGATTATTCCTTCAGATGCGAAATCACCCGTCTGGACGTATCGTTTCTCTACTTTACAGTCGCGCCCCATCAGCCATACATAGCGTCCGTCTTTGTCTGAACATACGGCAGATGTGGGGATGACGTGATATGTCTTGTCTTCGAAACTCTCGAAACGTACCTTTCCTATCATGCCTGGCATAAGGGAAGAAGGGTATTCGGTAAGGCGAAGTGTACACGTGTAGTTATGCGATACCGCGGAAGCGTTAACTCCCTTGTTTTCAAGATGTGCGCTAAGTTCGGCTCCCGGAATGGCCGGTATTTCGACACTTGCCGTCTCACCTGTTTTGAGGGAGGCTATCTCTGTCTCAGGAACAGATATTTCCACTTCGAGATCGCTAAGGTCCACTATGCGCACGAGGGCTTGAAAGAGGGTGATGTCCTCGTTATCTTTTATGTATATTTTGCCTACCGTACCTTCGCGTAAGGCCTTGATGTGGCAGTCCTGACGTGCTTTTTCTGCCGATTTGAAGGAAGCTTGAGCCTGTGCGAGACGGGTCTGTACTTCTATGAGTTTGATTTCAGACACACTTCCGTCGCCTTTGACCGCATTGAGTCTGTTGTAGGCGTCTTGTGCCTGATGAAGTGTGGCCTTGGCAGCGGAGTAGGAATTCTCCACCGTTTCAGAATATATATATGCCAATTCTTCCCCTTTCCTTACTTTCTGACCTTGTCTTACGAAGATGCAGTCAACTGTCCCCGGGAAAGGAGCTTTTATGATGATGTCGCTTCCGCTCTTGACTTTACCCACATAGGTCTTGGCGGTGCAGACTTTAGAAGGGACGATTTCCGTGACTTTGACCTTTACTGTCCTGTCTATTTTCTTTTCTTCGCCTCGATTTAACTTACAGGAGGATGCGAAAGTGCAGACGCAGGAGAGAAGTATGACGGATATGCCTGTTTTAAAAATGCAGTTCATGTCTATGGGGGTGAATTATTTGTTCACTTTGGCCACGCATTTCACGTCGCTGCCGGTGATGGTGTAATCGTAAAGGGAGGTGGAACCTTGTCCTGCGTAAGTGAGAGTGAATATGAGCATGTCGTCATATTTTTTAGCATAACCGCTGACGGTGCAGTCAAAGGTTACGGAACTTAGGCCTTTTGTTACTTTTATTTGTCTGCTTGTAGGCTTCAGGGTCAGCGTTTTACTGTCCGTGGAGGTCTCGGCACTAAGCACGAGTGCGTCTCCACCGATTATGTTCATGGTTATGATGGCTTCGTCTCCGCTATCCTTTACTATATTCATCTGTCCGGATTCGGGAGTAAGAGAAAGGGACAATGTAGAGGTCTCGCTGTCCTGCTTTTTTTCCACTTCCAAGGTCCCGCTCGTCTTAAAGGAGTAGTTTCCTTCGAACAGTGCCACGCCTTCCTTTTCTGAGCAGGAAGATAGTACGGCTGCAAGTAGCATCACGCTTGTTACAGCTTGTAAATGTTTAAATGACATATATATATTTATTTTAAGTTATCGAGTTCGTTCTGCCAAAGAGAGGACCGCGTGTCGGTGGACATTCGCCAGTCTCCTCTGGGGGATAGGCTCACCTTGCAAATTTTAGGCCCGTTAGGAAGGCATGAGCGTTTGAACTGCTGGGAGAAAAATCTGCGGTAAAATATTTTGAGCCAATGCAGTATGGTATCCTTCCCATAGTCGTCTCTGAATGCGTGGCAGGCGTAGAGAAAGATTTTCTCCGGTCCTTTTCCGTCATAGAAGTGCCATAGGAAGAAATCGTGCAGCTCATAAGGACCTACAAGGTCTTCCGTTTTCTGGCTTCCGGGTACAAGTTCGGGAGAGACAGGAGTGTCAACTATGTCAAGGATAGTCTCTTTTACGCGAGGAAGTTCCTGTGCGCGCCATAGTGTAATCTCTTTAATCAGAGTTTTGGGCACTCCGGCGTTGACTCCGTACATGGACATGTGGTCGCCGTTATAGGTGCACCATCCGAGTGCCAATTCCGACAGGTCTCCTGTACCTATCACGATGCCTCCTTCATTGTTCGCCGTGTCCATGAGAACCTGCGTGCGTTCTCGTGCCTGTGCGTTCTCGTATGCGGTGTTGTGTACGTCAAGGTCTATCCCTATATCTTTCATGTGAAGAATGCACGCCTTAGAAATGTCTATATCTCTATGACTTACACCCAGTTCACGCATAAGGGTGAGGGCGTTATCGTGAGTGCGGCTGGAGGTTCCGAAGGCGGGCATCGTGATGGCGATAATGCCTTTACGGTCCAATCCCATCCTGTCGAACACTTCACAGACCACGAGCAGGGCCAATGTGCTGTCCAGCCCTCCTGATATGCCTATTACGCATTTGTGGCAGTGTATATGGTCCAGTCTTGTTATAAGACCTCTTACCTGTATTTCAAATGCTTCGCGACACTGCGCCTGTATCTGCTCAGTGCCGCCTGGGAAAAAAGGGTGGCGAGCAAGGTCTCTGTAAAGCTGTTTTTCAAAATCTGTATTGACGCAGTTCCCGCAATCCACGTGTTTATAACCGGCTCCGTTTTTCTTATAAGGCCAATTGTCCGGCCATCCGTCGCCGTCAAGTGTGAATGTGCCGTTGTGCAGGCGACTTCCGTCCAGAGCGTCGAGGTCCACGTCGGCGGCTATCCACACGGACTCTTTTTCGAACCGCTTATTTTCGGAGAGTATAGCTCCGTCCTCATAGATTAGGCTCGAACCGCCCCACACCAAGTCGTCTGATGATTCTCCGTAGCCGCTGCTCGTATAAATGTATGCGCAGTGAAGTCTGCCTGATGTGGCGCCCAAAAGCGTCTTACGAAACTCGTGCTTTCCAAGCATTTCATCCGAGGCTGAGAGGTTCAGGATGACATTGGCCCCGCTGAGTGCGGCATAAGAGCTTGGCGGAATTGGTACCCACAGATCCTGACATATCTCTATGCCAATTCTGGCTTTACCTATGTTGAAAATCTGAAAAATTCCTAAAGGGCATCTGCATCCTGCATATTCTATCTCTGCAAGTTCGCTTCCAAGAGAGGTGGCGCTTTCAAAATAGCGCATCTCGTAGAATTCGGCGTTGTTAGGAAGGTATGTTTTGGGAACTATTCCGAGGAGTTTACCATTTCTTAGAACGGCGGCGCAGTTAAACCGACGTGCATTATATATAAGTGGTATGCCCACTACTATGAGAGCTTTGCAGTCGGAGGTGAGTTCGAGCAGTTTTTTCAGTCCATCTTCCGTGTAGCTGTAAAGACTGTGTTGATTAAACATCTCCTCGCAAGTGTAGCCTGTCAGTGAAAGTTCAGGAAAACAGATGACCGAAGGCTGGCACTGCGCCTCTATCTTATGGCATTGGTCCGATATTTCGGCTACATTGGCATCTATGTCCGCTACTTTCACTTCAGGGCTTGCGGCCACTATTCTTATCAGACCGTAATTTCTTAAATCATTTTGGTTCATATTATCTTACTTCCGGGCTTGGTAAATAATAAGTTTGCAAAGTTACTTAAAAAAGGCTAAATTTGCGCTCCTTATGTTTAGCAACACTAATTATGAAGAGAATTAAAGGATTGTTGGGCGTGTTGGGGGCCACTTTGCTGATAGCTTCTTGTGGAACCCCTAAGAATGTTCCTTATTTTCAGGATGTCGTGGACGGCAGTACTGATTCTATTGCGGTATCGAAGACCATCACGATGCGTCCTGGGGATAAGATATCCATCATCGTGAACAGTAAGAATTCCAAAATATCGGCCATGTTTAACCTTTCATACGCTACCCGCTATATAGGCGACGTGTCCGATGCCGTATATCAGAGTCAGAGCACAGGTATCCAGGGATATATGGTGGAAAATGATGGAACTATAGATTTCCCTGTATTGGGAAGAATTCATGTTCAAGGACTTACACGCGACGAGATATCACGCGAGATAAAGGAGCGGCTCATAAACGATGGTTTGATACTGGACCCTGTAGTAACTGTCGAATACCTTAATCTTAAGGTCAGCGTGTTGGGTGAAGTTACTAAGCCTGGGCGTGTGTCCATAGACAGGGATGCTTACACTATCCTCGATGCTCTCAGTGCGGCTGGAGACCTTACCATTTATGGTATGAGGGAGAACGTTCGTGTCATAAGAAGTGAAAACGGCGTAAGAAAGACTTATGTGGTCAATCTGTGTTCTGCGCAGAACCTATATTCTTCACCTGTGTACTATCTGCAGCAGAATGATATGATATATGTGGAGCCTAATGACGTGAGGGTGCGTCAGAGTACCGTTAACGGTAACAATATTCGCAGCACATCGTTCTGGGTGTCAATCGCTTCACTTTTGGCGACGGTTACCAATACTGTCGTCCTTGTCCTAAATTATACTAAGTAAATCTCTCTGTTTTATGGAGTCAACAATCGATATAAAGAAACTCATTGCCGTATTCCTACATAATTGGTATTGGTTCGTAATCTCTGTGGCGGTATGCTGCTCGCTCGCTGTATATGTGGTGTTGAGCACGCCTCCTAAATATGAACGCGAGGCTATTCTGCTCATTAAGGAGAACAATAACCGCCGTACCGCCGCTTCAGATGTGGAGGCTATGCTTTCGCAGGTAGGGCAGACCCCTTCCAAGCTGGCTAACGAGATAGTGGTTTTTCAGGCTCCGTCCCTGATGGCAGAAGTGGTTGAACGTCTGAACCTTACCACCGAATACGCCCTTAAAGGCAGATTACGTAACACTATAGTGTATTCGTCCCGTGTTCCTGTATTGGCCGATTTTTCTGGAGTACCGTCCGACATAACGGTTAATCTCACCATAAGTCCTAAGGCTGATTCTATGCTCCTTGTCAGCGGGATAAAGTATTTTGAGAAGGGAGAGAAATATAAGGTGCGTGATGTTTATGAGATAAAGAGAGGGGATTCCATTGAACTGCCATTCGGTACGGTTCGATTCACTTCTAATCCATATTATTATTCTGAAAAGCCTTGGGAGAAGTCTCTGCTGGTTACTAAGCGCACCCTTCGTGCTGCTACGTCCAAGTTTATGAAGGAGTTTTCGGCATCTACGCATGATACTAACAAGCGTACGTCCGATGTCCTTAATCTTTCACTTACCGACTACAATATAAATCGTGCGGAGGATGTCATAAACATGCTCATCAATGTCTATAACGAGAAGTGGGTGATAGATAATAATAAGATGGCTGCCAGCACGTCGGTTTTCATCGAAGATAGGCTTGCCACCATATCGACTGAGCTTAACAAGGTGGATAACACCATCTCCGACTATAAGACTAAGAATAAGATTCCGGATGTAACAGAGACTTCAAGGATGTACACTAATGAAGTTACAGACATCGTAAAGCAGGTACGTGAACTTGAGAGCCAGCTTTCTGTGGCCAAGTATTTAAGGAGTTTTCTTAGTGATGTGGATGACAGTACGCTCATCCCTCTGCCGTCCGGAATAGAAAGTCAGGGCATAGCGTCTCAGGTAAAGGAGTATAATGATATGCTTCTTAACCGTAAAAGCCTTCTTTCTGCGTCTTCGGAGAAAAACCCTATGGTAGTGGAACTTACCGACGCTCTTGCTTCTATGAAATCTGCCATCATCAGTTCTGTGGATAATTATGTGGCTACATTGGAAGAGCAGGAGGCCATCGCCCTTAGTCAACAGGGCCAGACGGAAAGCCGTATAGCTCAGAGTCCTTCACAGGCTATGGACCTTATCAAATATGAAAGACTTCAGAAAGTGCAGGAGAACCTTTACCTTTATCTTCTTCAGAAACGTGAGGAGAACGAGTTGTCTCAGGCGTTTTCAGCCTATAACACGCGTATAGTCAATCCTCCTTATGGAAGTAACGTGCCTGTTTCACCGCGTAAGATGCAGATACTTCTGATCGCTTTTCTCTTAGGTCTTGCCATCCCTGCCAGATTTTTCTATATCTCAGTAATATCTGACACTAAGATACATTCTAAAAAAGATCTTGAGAATCTGACCATATCTTATCTGGGTGAGATTCCTCAGGTCGGTGCTCCGGTAGGAAGCGCTAAAAAATTCATAAGCAGATTTGTCAAAAAGCAGAATGAAAGCGCGCCGTTGAGCAAACTCGTGATAGAAAAGGGTAATCGTAATATAAGTAACGAAGCCTTCCGTATCATCAGAGCTAATCTTGAATTTGCCTGCAAGCCATCTTCCGATAAAGTCATAATGGTTACCTCGTTCAATCCTGGTGCCGGTAAGACGTTCATTAATGTGAACTTGTCTTCTGCTATGGCTATTAACGGTAAGAAAGTTCTTCTGATAGATGGAGACTTCCGTCGTCTTACTTTGTCCACTTTCTTTGGACTTAAGCATAAGGGATTTGCCGATTATCTGGCATCCGGTAAGGGCGAGATAGACGATTACATCGTCAAGGACGTTAAATTTGAACATCTGGATGTGCTTCCTGTAGGTACTTTGCCTCCTAACCCAAGTGAGCTCTTGACAAATGCGAACCTGCCTGCTTTCATGGAGGAGTTGAAGAAGAAATATGATTTTGTGTTCATCGACTGTCCTCCTATAGATATCGTAGCTGATACTCAGATTATAGCACCTTGTGCTGACCGTACGATATTCGTGGCCAGGGCCGGACTTTTCGATAAGGGTCAGATTCCTGACATTAACAAGATTCAGGAAGAAGGTAAATATAAGAACCTTACTCTTATTCTGAATGGTACTACGGCTTATGGCGGCGGTTATTACCATCGTGGTTATGGATATGGCTACGGCTATGGTTATGGTTACGGATATGGCTACGGCTACTCTAAGCGGGGGGGGGCTGGTTATTATAGTTCCGATAAGTAGCGATGTCTCTATTCGATCATAAGAAATCACTTTCCGAACTGTTCCGCGGTTATGTGGATTTTCATTGCCACATACTTCCCGGTGTAGATGATGGCGTGCAGACTTTCGAGGACAGTGCACGGATACTGTCTATCTATAGTGAGCTTGGCGTGGAGAAAGTTTTTCTCACCCCTCACGTGATGGAGGATGTACCTAATAAACCGGAAAATCTTAAGAGGCGGTTTGCAGAGCTGAAGGGTTATCTTAAGTCAGAGGGCGTTAACGCACCGCAGTTGGAATTGGCGGCGGAGAATATGATGGATTCGCTTTTTCTGCAGCGTCTTACTTCCGGTGAGGTTTTATCGCTACCTCTGAAGGGAAATTCTCTGCTGGTGGAGACATCATACTATAATCCGCCTTTTAATCTGCATGATATACTTTTTCAGGTGAAGTCAAACGGATATTTTCCGGTTCTTGCTCATCCGGAAAGGTATATGTATATGGATAACAGTGATTATGATTCCCTTAGGAACAGCGATATACGTTTTCAGCTTAATCTTTCTTCTCTTTCGGGATTTTATGGCGAATTGGCCCAGAAGAAAGCCGAAAATATGTTGAAGAAAGGGTATTATGATTACGTGGGAACTGACCTTCACCGTCTTTCGATGCTGGAATCATATAGAAAGGTGAAACTTTCCGGCACTATCTGGAATTTGCTTTCGGATTTAGTGAAGCGCAGTGCGGCAGAAGTGAAGGATAAAGATTAAGAGATTTTTATTAAATTTGTGAGATGATTGAAGATTTGAGAGCGTGCATTGAGCGTTTGATAGCGCTTTATGAGAACGAAAGGAAGAGCCGTGAGGAATTGGCATCTTCTCTGGTTCTTTCTCAATCGGAGATCGCGGATTTGAGGCAGCGGAATGCTGAATTGACAGAAAGATTGAAAAAACTTGAGCTATCAAGGGCGTTTGCAGATAAAAATACGTCGGCGGAAGCAAAAAGCACTATAGATCGTCTTGTCAGGCAGATAGACGGGTGTATAAAATTAATGGAAGGCTAATGGCTTATGAGTCAGAAGATTTCTCTTTTTATCGCCGGTAAGAAATATGAACTTAAGGCCAAAACTCCTGCTGAGGAGCAGAATATGCGTATTGCTGCTGAGAAGATAAATGCTCAGTTTGACAGGTATAAAGAGGCCCTTAATATGTCTGATTTTGACAAACTTTCTCTTGTCGCTTTAACTCATACGATGGAGATGCTTCGCCTTTCCAAGGCTAAGAATGTGATGGAGACCTCTGCGGAGAGTATTTTGAACGATCTTCAATCTTATCTCGAAAAAATTGACAAATAACCGTTAGTTCTTCCTCGCTCTAACAAACAAGTTCTACGGAACCGGGTAAGCTCTTTGCGTAGATGGCAGGCCCTTAAGTGGGAAGCTTGAACCGCGGAGGCCCCCAAATCTTATCGATGATAAGTTTCAGCATAGAACTGACGGTTTTTAATAAGATTTTATTTAACTTATTATGTTTATATATTATATAATAGCGGCCATTGCAGGCGCTGCTCTTGCTTTGGGAATATATATCGCAGTAAATCGCGCGGTCAATAAAGGTCGTGCCGATGCCATCATAGAAAAGGCTACTGTCGAAGCAGAAAATATCAAACAGAAGAAGATGCTTGATGCGAAGGAACATTTCTACCAGCTTAAAAGTGATTATGACCGTAAGGTGAACGAAAGGAATAATCAGCTTCGGGATAGGGAGAACGGCATCAAGAATCGTGAAAATCAGCTTAATCAGCAGTCGGGCGAACTTGGCCGTCGTCAGAAAGAATTGGAAGCTCAAAAGGCTCAGCTCACGGTGGAGCATAACGAACTTGCGCGTAAGGAGCAGGAAGCCGATAAGCTCATAGAACAGGCAAAGCACGAACTTGAATCTGTGGCTGGAATCAGTGCCGTGGATGCGAAGAACATGCTTATAGAGAGCCTTAAGGCTGAGGCGAGAAGCGCAGCGCAGTCCTATATTAACGACACTATGGATGAAGCTCGACTTAACGCTACCAAGGAGGCTAAAAGGATAGTTATTAACACTATACAGCGTACGGCCACGGAGACGGCCATAGAGAATGCAGTTACGTCTTTCCCTATAGAGAACGATGACATCAAGGGCCGTATAATAGGCCGTGAGGGCCGTAACATACGTGCGCTAGAGGCTGCTACGGGAGTGGAGATAGTAGTGGACGACACTCCGGATGCCATTCTTCTTTCCGCTTTTGATCCGGTGAGAAGAGAGGTGGCCAGGCTGGCGCTTCATCAGCTCGTGGTGGACGGACGTATCCATCCGGCACGTATAGAGGAAGTGGTGGCTAAGGTAAGCCGTCAGCTTGAAGATGAGATTTTGGAGACAGGTAAACGCACTTGCATAGATTTGGGCATACATGGGCTTAACATAGAGCTTGTAAAGCTTATCGGCCGCATGAAGTACCGTTCTTCTTATGGACAGAATCTGCTTCAGCACTCTCGTGAGGTGGCAAACATTTGTGCTGTAATGGCTTCTGAGCTCGGGCTTAATCCTAAGATAGCCAAGCGTGCCGGCCTTCTGCACGATATAGGTAAGGTCAGTGAAGACGATCCTGAACTTCCACACGCACTCCTTGGAGCCAAGCTCGCGGAGCAGTATAAAGAACGCCCAGAGATAGTCAATGCCATAGGAGCGCACCACGAAGAGATGGAGATGACCTCTGTTTATTCTCCGCTTGTGCTTGTGGGAGACGCCATTTCAGGTGCTCGTCCAGGTGCACGTAGAGAGGTTATAGAAAGCTATATCAAACGTCTTAAGGGGATGGAGGATCTGGCAGCTTCATATAAGGGCGTAACCAAATCTTACGCTATTCAGGCCGGGCGTGAACTTCGTGTGATAGTGGGTGCCGAGGAGGTTTCAGATGACGAAGCAGCAAGGCTTTCTACCGACATAGCACAGAGAATTCAGGATGAGATGACTTATCCTGGACAGGTAAAGATTACGGTGATAAGAGAAACCCGCTCAGTGGCTATCGCCAAGTAAGCGGGTCTTCATAGAACTTGATATGATAGAAAGGTTTTACAGCCTTTCTATCATTTTTTTAAATAGCGCGGTCATCTTGCAGGTGGCCTGATCGGCCGCCTTTACGATAAGGTCGCCGTCTGTTTTATAGTCTTCAGGCATGTCGTCGTGAGCAAGATCCGTAACTACGGACATCCCAAAACAAGGTATGCCGCAGTGTCGGGCTACGATGACCTCCGGGACGGTGCTCATGCCTACAACGTCGCTTCCTATGGTGCGGAAGAATTTGTATTCCGCAGGTGTTTCATAACATGGACCTGTGCATCCTATATATACGCCTTCCTGAAGTTTAAGCTCCATTTCCGTGGCTACCTCGTGGGCAAGACGGCGAAGAGCAGGGTCGTAAGGCCTGGTCATATCCGGAAATCTTGGCCCGAATTCATCCAGATTTGGTCCGATGAGTGGGTTAGGAAGCAGATTGATATGGTCGCGGATAACCATGAGATCGCCTATGGAGTAGTTAAGGTTGATGCCTCCGGCTGCATTGGATACGAAAAGGTAGGATACTCCTAAAAGCTTCATTACACGTATAGGGAATGTAACCTGCTGCATGGTATAGCCTTCGTAATAGTGAAAACGACCCTGCATCGCCAAAACCTTTTTCCCTGCCAGGTCTCCGAAGATAAGATTCCCTTTATGTCCTATGGCTGTGCTCTCTGGGAATCCCGGAATCTGTCTGTATGGGATGGTTATGGGATGCTCTATCTCGTCCGCGAGTGCGCCAAGTCCGCTTCCCAATACGACTCCCACGAGTGGGGTAGTTCCTCCTATTTTTTCTTTAATGTACTGCGCTGCAGTAGTGTAAGTGGTCATTATGTCTGTCATAGTGTTCTGATTAGTTCGGTGAAAAGTTCTGTCATATTCGCCGTAGCTTTGCCAGCGGCCTGTACCACGTCTTCTCCGTCATTGACGAAATTATCCAGAAGTAAATCCTGAGAGACGTTAGTGATAACGGACATACCGAACACGCGCATGCCACAGTGTCTGGCCACTATCACCTCAGGAATCGTACTCATTCCCGTGGCGTCCCCTCCGGCTATCCTAAGGAATTGGTATTCTGCTGGGGTTTCATACGTAGGCCCGGTGTTCCCGCAGTAAACTCCTTCCTTTACATCTATGCCTTTCTCGTCCGCGATCTCGTGTGCTTTTCTTATGAGTGCAGGGTCGTAAGGCCTGGTCATATCCGGAAATCTCGGTCCAAACTCTTCTACATTAGGTCCGATGAGCGGATTAGGAAGCAGATTGATGTGGTCGCGGATAATCATCAGTTCTCCTATCTTGAATTCCGGGTTAAGTCCCCCTGCGGCGTTAGATACGAAAAGTGTATCTACTCCGACTGATTTCAAGACTCTGACAGGGTAGGTAACCACCTGCATGGAGCCATATTCATAGTAGTGAAAGCGGCCCTGCATAGCTAATACGCACTTGCCAGCGAGGTAACCGCAGATGAGATTACCTTTATGTCCTATGGCCGTGCTGACGGCAAATCCGGGAATGTCTTTATATGGGATGGTTATGGCATTTTCTATGCTGTCCGCTAAAGCGCCGAGCCCGCTGCCAAGCACAATGCCTATATGCGGGGAGCGGCCTTCGATACGGCTCTGTATATATGTGGCGCTTTGCTGATAGTCCTTAATACACATCATTTTTATCTTCCTGTGTCTCTGGATGTTCCACTATAGGAATCTCACCTCCGAAGCAGTCGTCCTTAACATAGCGGAGTGCTTCTTCAAGTCCTTCCTTGAATTTTTCGAAATCTTCTTTGTAGAGAAAAATCTTATGTTTGTCGTAGGTGTACGAACCGTCAGGGTTAGTGTGTCGTTTGCTCTCAGTGATGGTGAGATAGAAGTCTTTACGGCCTTTGGTCGTCTTGACATCGAAAAAATAAGTGCGTTTTCCGGCTTTTACCGGATAAGAGTAAACGTCTTCAGCTCCTCTTTCGCCTTTTGAGGCGTCAAAATCATTCCTGTACATAAAAAATATGTGTTTTTAGTTTATGCAAAATTAGAATATTTTTTGAATTGATATTATCTTTGCAGAAAATTTTGACATATTGGTAGTCTAACGATTACCTATTTAACGATTATCTTACAAATGCTGAATAGACAAATTCTGCGTATTAAAATTTTTAAGACCGTATTTGCGCGCGCAGAAAATCCGACGATGACGCTTTCTCAGGCTCAGGCTCATTTCGATGCTTTATGTCAGGGAACGAGAGATTTGTATCTGTTTATGTTGTCGTTGACGGTGGCTTTGACCAAATTGTCCGAGACACGGCTTTTGGCGGCGCAAGGCAAATTCCATCCTACGGAAGAAGAAAAGAATCCTAATCGTAAATTCGTGGAGAACTCCATCGCCCCTCTTCTTGAGAACGATCCTGATTTTCAAAAACTTCTATCTAAAAAGAAACTCAGTTGGGAACAGTATGACGTGTTCCTGTGGAATCTGTACGATACCATAAAGGAACGCGATTATTTTAAGGCATATATGGCCGACCCTTCGCGTAGCATACAGGAAGATGCTGCTCTTTGGACTAAGATTTTCGAAAAGGAGCTTGTGGACAATGAGTCTCTGGAGGGGATACTTGAGGGGATGTCGATATGGTGGGATAACGATTTGGCATATTCTCTGACGTATTGCTGCCGCACTATGAAGGATTTGGCGAAAGGCCGCAGATGGTCTTTGCCGGAACTGTACCTCAGTCAGATGGAAGGCCAGGAGGGGAAGTCTTCGGATCAGGATTTTGCGTATTCGGTACTTCGTAGGGCCATCCTCGACTATGATAAGGATGTTGAGAAGATAGGTACGCTCACTGCCAAGTGGGACATTAAGAGGGTGTGTGTAACGGATCTTGCACTTATAGTATGCGGTATGGCTGAGGCTGCGGCTTTTCCGGAGCAGCCGTCTAAGGTCATAATGAACGAGTATGTGGAGATTTCCAAATATTTCAGCACCCCGGACAGCAATGCCTTTGTTAACGGGCTATTGGACAGGATTATTAATGTAAATAAATGATGTATATGAACTTTTTAACGATTATTCTTCAGGCAGGCGCTCCCGCACAGGGACAGGCCGGTGCCTCTTCTATGAGCTTCTGGATAATGATTATCCTTATGTTCCTCATAATGTGGCTGTTTATGATACGTCCACAGCGCAAACAGCAGAAGGAACTTGAGAAATTCCGTAGCGAACTCAAGAAAGGGGATAAGGTCATTACCGCAGGCGGCATATATGGCACTATTGCAGAGGTAGATGAGAAGACTGTTCTCCTTAAGGTGGACGGTGAGGTTAAACTTCGTGTAGATAAATCTTCTATCGTTCGCGATAACACTCCTTCAGCATAAAGACATAAAAGTTCTTCTTTCGGGTGAAACGCTCTGTACATATCGTTCTGGCGCTAGTCGCATCGCTGATAATCTGGGTTATAAGTAATCTCAGCGAGGTGGCCACGGATACTGTGAGCGTTCAGGTGGTGGCCCATAGTAACATCTTGGGGCACAGTAATGTCAGTGGGGAGAGCGTAACCATAGCGGCTGTAGTGTCGGGCTCAGGCTTTTCTCTTATTCGTATGGCTTTGAACCGTAACAAGCCGGTGGATGTGACTTTCGATTCTTCGGATTTGGTGAATAGGGAAGGCGATTTTTATACGGTGTCGGATAACACTTTGTTCAAGTATGCTTCTCAGATAATGGGGCCTTCGGTGAGTGTAAAGTCTTTCCTTTCTTATTCGGTGACTTTTCGTTTCATGAAGGAAAGTTATAAGAAAGTGCCTATAGTTCCAGTTTCGTTTATATCGTGCAGACCGCAGTATATGCCTTATAGTGAGATGAAAATTTCTCAAGATTCTGTGGTCGTGTATGGCGATCCCGTAAGGCTGGAGTCTGTGGAAAGGATTATGACAGAGCGCATAGTTCAGAGGGAAGTGAGACGCAGTATTCACGGAGTGGCTAATCTTGAATGTCCTGCCGGGATGCGTCTTTCTCAAAATCAGATTACTTATTCTCAGGAAATTACTCGCTTTGTAGAGTATTCTTCCACTGCGACTGTGTCGGTAAGGAATCTGCCTGTGGAGAAGTCACTTTCCATATTTCCGCAGACTGTGCACGTAACTTACAGGTTTGTGTTCCCTATTTCAGGGACTCCTGCGCAGAATGTATCTTTTTACGTGGATTATAACGAATTCGTCAATTCCCTTACCGGCAAGTGTATGGTACACGCAGAGAATCTTCCCGATGTAGCCATAGACTGGCAGTGCACACCTCAGATGTGCGATTGTGTGGAGACAAGTATTGAATGAGAGTTTTGGTTACAGGGCTGATAGGTAGCGGAAAGTCTGCCGTGTGCGCGATCCTGCATCGTAAGGGTTATCCGGTATATGATTCTGATTCTCGCGCCAAAGCACTTTATTTGCGAGAAGATTTCGCCAGAAGGGTGGAATGTGAAGTCGGAGTCCCTATAAAGGCGCTTGGAAGTATTTTTTCTCATCCAGACCGCCTGCAAAGGCTTGAAGCGCTTGTTCATCCCGAGGTCCTGAAGGATTTTAATGAGTTTTGCGAGTCGAGCGGTTCGGGGATTGTGTTTTTTGAATCTGCATTGGCAGGGACTCTTCCTCTTTTTAGGGGCCAATTCGATAAGGTCATACTTGTGAGGGCTGCGAAGGAAAAACGTTGGATGCGTAATGAAAAGGCTTCCGATAGGGATAATTTGCAGAAAGAACCGACGGAATTTGATTTTTTGATAGAAAATGACGGGTCTCTTGAAGACCTCGAAGAAAAAGTAAATGTAATATTGTCACAATTATGAAAACAGATTTGTCCAAGATACTTGCTGTTTCAGGCAAGAATGGTTTATATCTTTATGTAGCACAGGCTCGTGGCGGAGTCATAGCAGAAAGTCTTAAGGATAAGAAAAGGACTATGCTTGATGTCAGAAGTAAGATTACGACACTTGCGGATATAGCGATATACACGCAAAGCGAAGAGTTGAAACTTTCCGAAGTTTTTCTCGCGCTTAATAAGGTTCTTGACGGCGGACAGGCTCCGAGCGCGAAATCGTCTGACGTAGAACTTAAAGCGCTGTTCGAAAAAGCTGTTCCAGATTACGATGCAGACCGTTTTTATGTGTCTCACATGCGTAAGATAGTGGAGTGGTATAACGAACTGCTTGCCGGTGCGTCTTTTGATTTCGAGGCAGACGAAGAAGAAAATAATGAGCAGAACGCTTAGAACTCTCACTCTTGGGTGTTCGAAAAACAGGGTTGATACTGAGCATCTTGTATGCCAATTAGGCCCTGATTTTTCTGTTTTGGACGAGCCGGATGCGTCCTCAAGGGTGGATTATCTTCTAATCAACACTTGTGGGTTTATCGGAGATGCCAAGCAGGAGAGTATAGATGCCATCCTTGCTTCAGTTGAGCAGAAAAAAAGGGGCCTGATAGGGCAGATACTTGTCTTCGGTTGTCTTAGTCAGAGATATTTTTCGCAGATGCCGGAATTGATTCCGGAAGTGGATGCGTGGTTCGGTGCTCGTGAGACGGATTCCATTCTGCATTATCTGGGAGTGGAACCTAACCATTCTTTGTTTAAATATAGGGTGCCGACGGAGTGCGGTCCTGGGACGGCATATCTGAAAATCTCTGAAGGGTGCGACAGAAGATGTTCTTATTGTGCTATTCCGCATATACGCGGGGCGCACAAGTCTGTTCCTATGGAGGAGCTTGTGGAAGAGGCTGAAGAATTGGCCCGCAGAGGAGTTAAAGAACTTATTCTGATAGCGCAGGACAGTACTTATTATGGTCTGGATTTGTATCATCGGAGGGCATTGGCAGAGCTTATAGAAAGGTTGTCGGAGATACCTCAGATACATTGGATTAGGATTCATTATTCTTATCCGGATGATTTCCCTCAAGATGTGCTTGAGCAGATGGCGCATAATCCTAAAGTGTGCAAATATCTGGATATTCCACTTCAGCATATCAGTGACCGTGTCCTTTCGAACATGCGTCGTCACGTGAGTGGACAGTGGACGCGAGATTTGATACGGCGTCTTCGGGAGCAGGTTCCTGGGGTGGCTCTTCGTACGACTTTGATAGTAGGGCATCCGGGAGAGGAGCAGGAGGATTTCGATGAGTTGCTGGATTTCTGCCGTTGGGCGCATTTTGAGCGTTTGGGCGCGTTCCGTTACAGCGAAGAGGAGGGGACTTACGGAGCTGAGCATTTTAAAGATGAAGTCAGCGAGGAGGTGAAGCAGGAGCGTTATTCCGACTTGATGGAACTTCAGAGCGAAATATCATATCAGTATAATCAAAGCCGCGTAGGAAGTGTCCTGGAGGTGATGGTTGATGAAGTGGCAGGCGATAAACTGGTGTGTCGCAGTCAGTTCGAAAGTCCGGAGGTGGATGGGGTAATATTCACTGACATTCCGAAGGACGTGAATCCCGCGGCTCTGCCGGGCAGTTTCATAAATGTGCGGATTACTTCGGCCGACCTTTATGATCTCTGCGCCGAGATGGTGTAGTTCGGTTAGTTAATGATAGTCACTTTCAATCGTTTTTCGCTGTAATCATAAGGCTCATTTGCTTACAATCCTCTGGCCATACATTCGGGAAGAAATGATAATAGGACCTCAAAATATAGGTTCGAAATAATTAACGGCAGTGGTGTTGAATTAAAAAAAGGTGGAACCGTAAGCCGGTTTCTGTTTTGTTTCGTCATTTATCTTCGCAACCTACCCCCTGACATCGGACGGGCAATCCTTAGCTGTCAGTATATTTGGTTTTGCAAGTCGCAGTGGCGTACCCCTATGATGTCGCCAGCATAGGTCGTGAGCTCTTACCTCGCGTTTTCACCTTTACCGTCTCCGGAAGTTATTTTCTGTTACGCCTGACCTAAAGTTACCTCTACCTGCGATTTCCGCAGTGCGATGCCCTTTCTTGTCCGGACTTTCCTCAGTCAAAAGACCGCGACGAACCGTTCCACCTTTTTATTCGAAAGGAGTGCAAATTTAGTCAAATTACGGAAAGTATCAATGCTATTTTTCTATGACGGCGGAAAGAATAAGCTCCGGGGCCTCTATGACTGACGGGTCATTTTCGGGGTTGTAGAGCGGAAGCGCAGCGTCCTCTTCGCTAAGATGAAAAGCTGCGAATTGGCCTGGAGTAATGCTGCGTTGAGGACCGTCGAACACGACGTACAGGGCATTCTCGCGCCTTAACAGGGTAGCTTCCTGCAGTGGCTGACGGTAACGTATGCGAGCACGCACCCTGCGTACTTCTCCAGGGTGCATCTCATAGCAGGGCCTAAGGTAGTGAAGTTCATTAGGAGAGAGCTTCATTACGCTTCTATAAAGCCCCTTATGGTCCTCGCCTTCCCCTACATATACCTTATTATTAACTACGTCAGTTTCTATCACGAACAGCGGATGCTGATGTCCGCCTATGCACAGGCCTTTTCTCTGTCCGAGCGTATAGAACTGCGCACCTTCGTGATGCCCCGCGACCACACCCCAAGGATTGGCTTTGTTACGTGTCTTTTTGATATGTTTGTGCCCGCTTCGATAGGTCTCCGTTTCGAAGACGATACCCTCGTATGTTATGTTTTGGCTTAAAAAGTCAAGTGTCTCATCTGTAATGTTTTGCGCATTACCATGTGCAAGGGCGTCAAGCACTTCCCGAAGCAAGTCCTGCTGGTGGAGATAAAGCGCACTGTCGGAGTAAAATTGATCGAAGACCTCTATTACTTCTCCCTCTTTGCTTTGAAGTTTCTGCTGGAGGAACACAGGCAAATCCACTTTTCCCACGAAACAGATGCCCTGCGAATCCTTCTTTTCCGCCGACGGGAGGTCGTATTCCTTAGCTATCCTTCTGACTTCGTCCTTACAAAGTCCACCAATAGGGAAAAGTGCCGCTTCCAGTTGATTTTGAGATAATTGGCATAGAAAATAGCTCTGATCTTTACCCGGATCTACTCCTTCAAGGAGTGAGAAAGTGCCGTCGGGGTTCTGGCGTTTGCGGCAATAATGCCCTGTGGCTACGTGTGTGGCGCCAAGCTTTCGTGCCGCTTCGAGAAAGGCGTCGAACTTAATCTCGCGGTTGCAGAGTACGTCTGGATTAGGCGTGCGGCCCTTTTCGTATTCGCTGAACATATAATCGACGACTCTCTGGCGGTATTCCTTGCTCAGATCCACGAAATAGAATGGAATGCCAATCTTCCGCGCGACCATCTCGGCCACGAATCTGTCCTCTTCCCACTCGCAGTCCCCGTGAAGCGTCCCCTCTGTTTCGTGCCAATTCTGCATGAACATCGCAAACACGTCATAGCCCTGCTGCTTAAGAAGAAGCGCCGCAACGCTCGAATCTACCCCTCCTGAAAGGCCCACACATATCTTCATAATAAGAACCTGTTTTAAAATAATTTCCCGAAACTTCTTCGCCAGCTTCTCCTTGTCGTAATATAATTAACTGACTAATACTTTTTTATATGCCAATCTTTCCAATTCAAGGCTCGCTCCTATTCTAAAAAACACGGTGTAGGCACGCGCAAGGCAGTAAAAACCCAGTTCCGTCTGAGTCTCTATGGCTTCGTGGCTTATAAGACCAAGACAGGCGAGCGCACAACTCTGGAGTGTGTCTGAAAGACGGGCGACTTTTTCCGCGTCAAGGCCCAGGAAATCGTATAGGATGTGTTCGTCCATATCGTCCCAGCCACGCGACCCGTAATAAAAACTGTATGGCTTGTCTCGATAATTGTTCCAATTACGATCCCATGCGTTCGCTACGCCCATTCCTAAAAATCCGGCCCAGGCGAGTGCGGCTTCAGGGTATTCGTTAAAATTTTCTACCGCGTCTGCGATGTACTCCTTAATGTATTCGTCCCATTTGCCTTCAAGGTCAGGACTTTCCATAAGGCCGTCTTTAAGATACCCGGCGCCTTGGCATACTTTCACGAGACCGTTTTGCAGCGTGAACTCGAAATTATCTAGGAAAAGTTTATTGTCTTCCATGTGTGTGACAGTATTCTTTCAGTCCGGCTTCCAGAATGTCAAGGGCTTTTTCCATTTGTGGAACCTCCAGAACATAGGCCACGCGTATCTGGTTACGTCCGCACTCCGGATTTTTATAGAACGACGCTATAGGTGTTACCATGGTGGTGGCTCCGTTAAGCGAGAAGTCGGTAAGCATCCAGCGGGTGAAATCCTCGGCATCCTCTACTGGAAGTGAAGCGATGGCATAGAAGGCACCTTTCGGAGTAGGGGAGAAGACCCCGGGCATCTCATTCAGTCTGCGCACGGTAAGGTCGCGACGGCGTATGTATTCTTCTTTAACCTCGTCGAAGTAGCTTTGAGGCGTGTCCAATGCCCCGAGGGCGGCGTATTGGCCTAAAACAGGAGGGCAGAGGCGCGATTGGCCAAACTTCAGAGCAGCGGCGATAACTTCCTTATTATGAGAGATTATACATCCTATGCGCACTCCGCAGAGATTATATCTTTTAGATACGCTATCCACCAAAATTACGTTCTGGTCCAGGTCGGGAAGTTCAAGTGCGCTGAAGTGCTTCTCATTTGTGTAGCAGAATTCGCGGTACACCTCGTCGCAGATGAGGAAAAGGTCGTGCTTACGGCAGAATTCTCCGAGTGAGAGCAGCTCTTCTTTGGAGAAAAGTTTACCGGAAGGATTGCAAGGGTTGCTTATGAGAACGGCCTTGGTGCGCGGAGTCAGCACTTTTTCCCATTCGCTTATCTCAGGGATGACAAATTCGTCCTTGATGTCGCTGTGGACAGCCACAAGATTAATTCCGTTAATATAGCAGAACGTCTTATAGTTAGTGTAGAAAGGCTCCACTACCATGATGTCGTCTCCCGGGTCAGCTACTATCTGTATGGCCTCGGCGAAGGCTTCGGTGCCAGCTACGTTAATGAGAATTTCATCGACGGAGACTTTGAGCCCCAGTTTCTTATAATATTTTTCCACCATATCGCAGCGGAGTTGAAGCATTCCTGCGGAATTGGTATAAGGAAAATGATCAACCTCTCTGCATCTGCTGATGATGCCTTCTATCGCGCATTTAGGGCTTTTGATGTCCGGGGCACCTACATTGAGGTGATAAACTTTAGTTTCGCGCGCCTTCGCTGCATCTGCAAGCGGTACGAGTTTGCGGATGGCGGATGATGGCATCTGTGAGGCTTTTTTAGAGATATTCATAGTATTATATCGTTTTGTAAAGTTCTATTTTATCTTCTTTATAATCAAGGCCAAGTCCCATTTCGGCGGCCTTAAGTTCCATTATTTGGCATATTTTACCTTTAAGAAACGGGTCAGAGCAGTTGACGGTAAGCAGAATCTTGTCTTCCTCGCGGGTGTAGCCTACGGTATTCTTCTCGAATGCTTCTTCCACTGTCCTTATTATGGCTTCGGCCTGAAGAGGGTGGACCTTATACGTAGTATCCGCTTTTTTAGACAGGCTTTTTCTCAGAAGCGAGTCGAGCGACGGTTTGGAAACAGCATGCTTTACACTGCCTCCTCCGTTTTCAAAGACTTGCGCGTATCGAGTTTCTAAATAATTGTCTGCCATTATAGAAGCTGTTTTTAAATAATTGCTCTCTTTTCTTATACCACTTTTCCGGCATTTTGTTATCGGCTACGTATTCACTCAGTAATTCAAGAACTGAATCTACTTTTTAAAAATACTTTCCAAAATTAATTTATTTTAGCTCTATCTAAATCTACCCTCTAAAATATTGCTAAATTTTTTATTATCGTTTTCTTAGAAGCAGCAGAAGGGCTGAACTTAAAGCCGCGGGTGCCTGTTCTCCTGTTTCAGGGAGTGGCATAGGGGTTTGCGCCAGCACATTGATGAAGCTCCACACCAGATATCCTATGAGAGCGAGAATTAGCAGCACGAAGAGAATCTTTACAAATGGGGATTTCTTCCTCGGAGCAAAAGGATCGCTGCCGGTGATGAGTTTAGGGTATTTGGCAAGAGAGGTGAGCGTAGCTCCGAACAGGCTGTTTATTATCACCGAAGAGTTGATGGCCCAGCCATTGGCATTAAGGATAGGGCCGAGGTTACGCTTGCGAAGCTTTATCCAGGTAAGGAACATGGAAGGGCCGGAGATTACGAGTGCCAGCCCTGCTATTACCAAAAGCAGTGTGTACCAAGGCTTTACAAGAGCGGATACCGCGTTTAGAATTACACCGGCGCCTACTCCTATACCGGCTGTGAGGGCGACAAGGGTAGTAGGGTCAAAGGCTTTTTTCGTGGTGTCTGTAGAGGGAGCGGTGCCTGTGCCTGTTGTGGTATTGGCCAATTTATTAAGGTCGTTTGAGACTTTGCCTTCCTTTTCAGATGCCGTCCTGTTGATGCGTTCGCTTATGGTTTTCGATAACTTCTTGTAAGGGTGGAAGAAAGCCTGGCGCACGCTTGTGGGGTTGTCTGTGATTTTAGTAACGGTGGCGTCGTAATCCACTCCGTCGCGGTCATAGAACACGGCATTGAGCCCTATGCTGAGGTTATCCGTGTCTCCGTCGGTAAGGATGGCGGCGATGTTGGCCGTGCGACCTGTCTTTTTCGATATGCAGTCGCAGTAGAGTATATACATGCCGCTGAGTGGTGCCATAGTGGCCTGTTTTCCCATGTCGCTGACTTTGATGCAAAGTTTAAGGCATCTCTGATCTATGTAGAGTTCGCCGGCATCGAAAACGGACTTTTTCGTCCTGTCGTAAAGAGAAGCGAATGTTACGAAATTATTGAGAAAATCGTAGATGTAGCGATAGACAAGCAGGAGATTATGCACCTGTTCTATCTGCGAAGCCTCTTCGGAAAGTGCCGCGTCTTTTTCTATAAGCGAAAGAATGGCGGCTTTTTTATCAGCAGAGAGAAGCGTCTTAATGTTCTCTAAACCAAGCGCTTCGACCTCTGTCCCTTTTTTCGCGTCCGCCCAAGTTTTATATGGGGCAAGTTTAGAGAGCACGGCCTCCCACTGTTTTCGAGAAAGTGTCTGAGAATTAGGATATTCCTTGTCTAAAACCGCGGAACGTAGGGTAGCGAACGCGGCTGAGTGGACAGGATTTATCTCATCGTAATGCAGAAGTTTTTCGGCGTTAGGGTGGGAGAGCGATTCGGCTTTCTCTTTAGCCTGCTCGCTTTCGGGAGCATAAGCGAAGAAATCGCAAAGCGCAAAATAATCTTCTATTTGTCCTTTAAGGGCTTCTACAGCGCTGAGAGCCGCCGGAGTATCTTCTCCATATACAAGTGCGTCTTCTTTTAGAGCATCGTGCCAATCAGCGTATTCTTGAAGCGCTGTGTAAAAAGCCTCTATCGTGGCGGCATCAACTCCTGCGCCTCCGCTCCGGTCCATAAGTGAAGGGAAGCATTTCAGGCATTCTTCTATGGCGGTGCGTGCTTTAACTTCATCTTCTGCGCTGTCCTCAGTTATCACCCCGTCTCCGTTGAAAAGGGTTTTAGAGAATATGGTCGAGGCATCAGCGGAGTCTTCAAGGCAGATGCTTGTGCCCTCTTTTCCTAAACTTTTAAGTATCTGTTCTGCACTGCGTTTAAGAAGGGCTCCTGTCTGCGAACTGTCGTCTATGGCTTCCAGCGGCAGTTTTGCGCTTGATTTAAGAAGAAGGTCCTTGTCTTTAAGAAGGGAACATATCCATTCGCAGGTCCTAATTACATCGCACGCGCGTATCCGTCCGTCGTGGTCGCTGTCTAGAAGGTTCAGAAATTCACTATTAAATTCAAGTCCGCAAACAGGGCAACTCAGTGCCGTCCATAGTTTTTGGTCCAATTCTGCGATGTGGGCGATGTCTTCGCCACTGCTGATTCTCACTCTGGTTACGCCTCCGATGGAGCAAAATCGCCAAGGGTATGTGTTACAACTGCTCATAAGTCAGCTTTTTTAAAGTTAAATTTGATGTATGATATGATGCCAAGGATGACAAGCACTACTGCGTGCAGTTCGTGCTGGAGTGTGGCGAAGAGTATGCCGGTTTCCCAGCTGGCTCCGTAAATTCCAGAAAGACAAAGCGCTATAAGGTAGTGGTAGGCCCCTATGCCACCCGGTACCGGGATTACCGAAGCGAAATTCCCTACTGCCGCGAGAAACAGCGCATCGCTAAGTCTGAGGGCTGAAAGTGCGGGTACGGCTTTGATAATGCACATATACATAAGCAGATACATTACCCACAGCAGGACGGTGTATATGAAAAAGCGCCAAAAAGGTCTTATGTCCTTGAATGCCGATATACCGTGCCCAATGCCCTGAAAAAAGCCTGCGACTTTACCCATAAGAGGGTATCTGTCTTTAAGTTTGAAAGACAGTATGATGAATGCCAATATGACCGCTACTGTGCCTATGATCCAGAAAAGTGCCGTATCGCTTGAAGAAAGCGGCCCCCAGATGTGCTGTGCGAAAAATGAAGAGATGTCCTCGCTCCCCGTGAAGATGGCTATCAATGCCAGTATGCTTATGGCCAATGTGTCCCAGATTCTTTCCATAAGTTCCGTGCCCAGAACGGCATCGTATTTGGCCGGGCCTCCGGCCACATAGGCGCAGCGCACAAGTTCTCCGGAAGCGGGTATCACGGCATTGGTGAGATTCCCGACATTATTAGCCCCCCATACTCTGTAAAGTGAGATGCCCGGGTCGAGTGGCTTAAGCATCGCATGCCAGCAAAGGGCTCTGAAGAGCAGAGCCGCTACGGCCACGAGTACGAAAAGTGCTATATAGCCCCATCTGGTGCAAGACAGGTCTTGTAGGAACGTCTGCCAGTCTATCCCTCTAAAGGCGAAGTAAACCAGGATGATGGCCAGTAGGAATGACAGGATGATTTTTACGGTTTTTTTCGTCCGCGAATTCATTTTATCCTCAACTTTCGCAAATAATCGCGCTAATTTAGTAAAAATTGCCGACGCGACAATGCCCCGCGATGTGAGGAATATATTTAGAAACGGATTCAGTTATTTTTTGGACAGATATTGAATATTAGCGCTTGTTTACGGATTCTGGTTGTATATCCGTATTGAAAATCAGTGTAAATTTGTTTCCATACTTACTAAGGAGCTTCTAACTAATAAATAAAGTATGCGTAAAAAATTATTATTCATTGGCCTTATGGGGATTTATGGCGAATTCTCTCTTGAATGAAGAAAACCAGAATCATGTTTCAGGGAACTGGGGAACGCTCGATCAGATCGCCGCACTTAAATGGATAAAGAAGAATATTTCGAAGGCGATAATGCGGTTTTGCGTACGCAGAGTGTATTTTACTAAGAATATGAACTTGGATTTACCCCGAACTGTTTTTTGAATGACGTGGAGAAATGTGAGAGTGAGGAGAACCCGGTTATGTCCGCCACTTCCGATATGTTGTAGCGTCCTTCGCGAAGCAGCTGCGCCGCGCGGTTGAGTTTGTATTTTCGGAAGAACGAATTAGGGTTGTCTCCGGTAAGCGCCTTCACTTTATAGTAAAGTTTGGTACGGCTGATTTTCATGGCCTCAGCTATTCCCATGGTGTTAAGTTCCGGAGCGCTGAGGGATTTTTCCATCAGTTCGTAAAGTCTGTCCATAAATTCCTTGTCGTAAGGGGAGAGATTGTCTGAATTTATCTCACGTGTCTTAGTCGCAAGGCTCAGGCTTTGGTGAAGACGGTTACGATTGGCCAGAAGTGAGCGTACATTGGCCTTCAGGTAACTTGGATTGAAAGGTTTGGTTATGTATGAATCCGCGCCGCAGTCCAGTCCTTTTACCTGGGATTCCACGTTTACTTTAGCCGTAAGCAGGATTACAGGAAGGTGGCAGGTGTCCGAATCGTTTTTCAGTTCGCGGCATAGGTCGAACCCGTCCAGACGCCCTGGCATCATCACATCACAGATGACTATGTCGGGATTTATCGTCCCTATGTCTGAAAGCGCGCTGTCGGCATCGTATCTGTTAACTACTTTGTATTCAGGGGAGAATATGGTCTTAATAAAACAAGCCATTTCCGTCTCGTCTTCCACGACCAGAATGACGGTCTTTCCTTCGGAAGGGGAGTCGGAGTTGACCCAGCCCATCTCTTGGATGCTTTCTTGTTGAAAGTCAAGAGAATTTTCGCCGTCATCTTCCCATTTCTGGTCATTAGCATAGGCTTCCTGCGAAATCGGCAGACGTACGGTAAAGATAGGCCCTGACCCATCCTCGCGGTTATGGGCTTCAATGGTTCCGTGATGCAGTTCTGCCAGGCGGCGTGAATAATATAGGCCAATCCCTGTTCCATAATTCAATTTGCCTCCGGTTGAAGCCACCTGATAGTAACGAAGAAATATCTTTTCGAGCTCTTGCTCCGGAATTTCGGGCCCGTTATTGGCTACGGATAGGACGATGTAGCCGTTGTCAGCATCGAGCGAAACTTCAATCCGCCCGCCTTTCCCTGTGAATTTGACGGCGTTGGAGAGCAGGTTCGAAAGTATTTTTTCCACTTTGTCGTCGTCCAGAAGAAATATTAATGACTCATCAAGTCCGCTTGTACATATTTCCACGCCCTTTTCGTTTGCATTTATCTTGAATATGTCGAGCATATTCTTTATAAGCATAGTGATGTCCACATATCTCACTCTCAAGGCCAATGTATCATTTTCCAATTTGCTTACATCCATAAGCTGGTTAATGTAGCGCAGAAGCCTGCTTACGTTACGGGACATGATTTTCAGTAGGTTATGATTCTCTTCGCTGATTTCGCTGTCTTGCACGAGCATGTCAAGAGGCCCTTTGATGACAGAAAGGGGAGTGCGCATCTCGTGGGACACATTGACGAAGAATGACATGTTCATGTCATTGACCCGTTTCTCATTTTCGCTTTTGCGCTGGGCTTCCGCGGTGTCAGCCTTGTTCTTACGATATCTGACGTAGATGGTTATGGACGCAAAAAGAAAAACCAGAAAAAGTAGCGGGTAGATGATCCATTTCATCCACCATGATAACCACCATGGCGGAATGACGAGCAGCGCGATGCTGTCTTCGGCCATAATCCTCGTATAGTCCGCGTTCCATGCGCGCACGCTGAAACGGTATTTGCCTGAAGGAAGATTGGAATAGAAAGCGTTGCGGTTTGCTCTGGCGACAACCCAGTCATTTTCAAAACCTTCAAGACGATAACTGAAGTGGGTCGATGGCCACAGATTATAATCTACAGTGCAGAATGATATTCCCACGCTGACATCTTCTTTCTGCCTGAGGCGTATCTCTTTAGTTTGGGAAAGTCTGCCGCTAAGTGCCTTGGAGTTGTACGGAGACGACAGATGGTTATTGATGAAAACGTCTTCGAACAGAATGGTGGCTTTCGCGGACGGATCATCATTAAAATCATTTACTTGGGTGATGCCGTGTGTGCCTCCGAATATGGGAAGTCCGCTTGAGGAAAGCGTAACGGCCGCTTCGTTGTATTGGTCTCCGCCTGTTCCGTCCGATATGTAGTATCCTATGAATCTATCCGTATCGCGGTTATACTTGAAAAGCCCGTGCAGAGAAGAAACCCACAGATTCTGTTTACCGTCCTGTATGACGGCCATGATATCCTTGGCCGTGATGTTCTGTATGTGCTCAATCTTTTCTTTTGCGACGTCGTACAGAAAAAGACCTTGTCCTCGCGTTCCAATCAGCAGATTTCCAGAGGATTCCAGATATGAAGATACGGGGATGAAAAGCTGTCCGTCGTAGTAGTCCGATATAGGGACGAGACGTCTTTCGAGAGTGTTTTCATCTATCAGAACTATTCCAAGATGCAGGACGGCAGTGGCCAGCCACCCATTTCCGAGCGGTACGACCTTTTGAGCCATGGAACTGCTTTTATGTCCAAATCCCACATCTATAGCTTTCACTTCACCGGAAGTCTTATCTATGAGATAGATTTTATCGCTGTATGTCCCGACCCATAGACGACCATAGCTGTCTTCAGTTATATCATATAGTTGTATGACAGGCACTTGCCATATAGAGACCAATTCTAAACGCTCACCGATGCGTTTAAAACGGGCTACCGCATAAGGAATGGTCGCATAGATATAGCCGTCGCTTCCTATGGTCAGACGTTGAATAAGATTTTTATCGAAATTCTTAATTGACAGTTCTTTGATTTGCCCTTGTGTCCACATCCATAGACCGTGTCCGTAGGTGTTGATGATGAGGGCGTCGTCCTTAGCGTAGCAAAGGCTTGTAACTGATTTTACCTCGAAGGTTTTGCTGAGTTCGGTGTCTCTATTGAACTGAGTTCCTGCTTTTCTGTGTATCCCGAATCCCTGATCGCTTGTTCCTACCCATAGGTTACCGTCGCGATCCGTCATAGTCGTGGAGAGAATTCCGACTTTGGCATCGTCTGTCAGTTCATTGATTTCTATCTTGCTAATCGTGTTCAGCTTGGGGAGGAACTTATATACTTCAAGAGAATTGGTGTATATAAGTATCTGAGTGTCAACGCCGCCAAAAATTTTCTTTATGCCTTTTTGCTTTTCTATGTTCTTTATGGCACGTGGCACTTCTGTGAAGGTCTCTGTAAAAGTGTCGAATATCTTTAGTCCTTCCCACAAAGTATTCAACCAGAGGTAGCGTCCGTTTTGAGAATAAAGATTAAAGCACCATCCGTGATATGTGGCGACACTTTCCCCATTTTCTCCGGTGTCAGCATTCCACCATTTGAGTTTTCCGTTGGAAATCTGCCAAAGCCGCCCGACTGAATCAAGCGTGTAAAGGCAGAATGCATCCTGATTATCTGCCAATACGGTAAAACTTTCTTCTCCCTTTTCATCTGTTTCAAGCAACTCTATGGATGAGCCTGTGCAGACAATGAGCTTTCCTTTTTGAGACAGAAAAATGTCCTTGACGTATGTGGAGCCGTTTAGGGGCACTTCTTTGAAGGTGTCTTTGTCTGTGTAGCGACAGAGGCCGTTAATCGTTCCGCACCAGACTTGCCCTGAAGCGTCAATAGCTAAAGACTTGACCTGATTGTCTGATAGACTTTCAGGATTGTCCGTGTGGAGCCAATAATGAAAATCATATCCGTTGAACCTGTTTACGCCTCTTTCTGTAGCTATCCACACGCATCCGTCCTTGTCCTGGACAAAGGCATTTATGCAGTTGTTCGAAATGCTTGAAGAAATCTGGGAAAAGTCCTGAATATCAGAAGAAAGGACTTCCGTCCCTTTCGCATGGAAAGAAAACAGAAGTCCTATTATTATCACTATGGCGGTCTTTAGCATAAAGTGTTTAATTACCTGGCAAAGATAAGATTAATTTTCTTTTGAAGCGGCAGACTGTCGTGAGTCTTTTCGAGTACCTGTTTTTTGTTTACGTTGAGTTTGAGCGCGGTCTTTATGTCTCGCGAACTGGCCCCTATCCTCAGTTCGTACTGACCTTTTTCGAGTGTCCAAGAAAGTGTCTGCGCATCGTACCAAGCGAGGTCGCGCGTCTTAATCTTCAGTGTCAGGGTTTCTTTTTGCCCCGGACTTAGAAGCGAAGTCTTTCCGAAAGCTACCAGCTCCTGAACAGGACGACCCTGCTTAATGGAAGGGGATGCCGCATAAATCTGCACGGCTTCCTTTCCCGCTTTGTCTCCCGTATTGGTAACGGTTACTCTGACTTCCCATCCTTCGTTCGTGCGCGAGAGTTTTGCGTCCGAATATTTAAACGTAGTGTAGCTCAACCCGTAACCGAAAGGGTAGCTCACCTGCTTTTCGAAGGTGTCGAAGTATCTGTATCCCACATAGACATCTTCCTCATAGTAAGTGTAATCCACGTCCTTTATAGGTGTGTCGTCGCTTCGAGGGACGCTTCCCATGAACAGAAGAAATTTATCGCTCTCCTTTACATTGAAATTCCACGGGAAGTTACGTGATGAGTAATGGTCCTGATAATTAACGGGCCAGCTCATCGAAAGTTTTCCGCTTGGATTTACTTTTCCGGAAAGAATGTCAGCGACTGCATTTCCGCCTTCCTGTCCGCCTTGCCATGCGAGCAAAATGGCATCCGGAATTCCTTTCCATGAAGATGTCTCTATGACGCCTCCTATGTTAAGAACAGTAACGACCTTTTTTCCTTTTGCCGCAAAGGCGGCTTTCACTTGTGATAGAAGTGCCAATTCTTCTGTGCTTAGCTTGAAGTCTCCGGTGATGGTTCTGTCGCATCCTTCTCCGGAGTTTCTTCCTATGGTAATGATAGCTATATCAGACGCTGTGGCGGCATCTTCCAGAACTTCCTGACTGAAAAGTTTTTCCTCTGGTCTTGAAGGCGTCAAAAAACTTAACATAGGATTTGATTTGTCCTGTTTTGCCCAGTATTTGTCATTCTCCTCTTTGATATATTGGAGATAGTCCTTTTCCAATTCTTCATTTATGGAGTACCCGGCATTGCGAAGACCTTCCTTAAGATCCACAGTGTAGGCTCTGTTGACATTGCCAGAGCCGGTGCCTCCTGCTATGAAATCGTAGGATGTAATCCCGAAAAGTGCTATGTTTTTCACTTCCTCCGAAAGCGGAAGGGTATTGTCGTCGTTTTTAAGCAGAACCATACCTTCGGCAGCGGCTTTTCTTGCTACCTCCGCATGGGTGTTGAGGTCGGGGGAATTGGAATATTCATATCCCGCGAAGCGTGGAGAACGTACTATCAGATTCAAAATGTTCTCTACGCAGAAGTCGAGATCCGCTACATCGAGCTTCCCGTCGTTGACCGCGTCGATAATCATTTTGCTTTGCATAGGATAACCGGGCATGAGAAGATCGTTGCCTGCGTGCATCTGAGCTGCCGCATCCTCGCCGCCGCCCCAGTCTGTCATTACTGAACCTTTAAAACCCCATTCGTCGCGTGCTATGTCGCGAAGCAGTTCTCTTGACTGTGATGCTTCCACTCCGTTGATAAGGTTATACGAAGACATTATGGTCCAAGGAGAGGATTCCTTAATGGCTATCTCAAAGCCGCGGAGATAAATCTCCCTCAGTGCACGTTGCGATAGGATGGCATTCACATATTTTCTGTTGATTTCCTGATTGTTGACAGCGAAATGCTTGATGGATGTTCCGACGCCGTTGCTTTGGACGCCGTTCACCATAGCGGCGGCAGTCTGTCCGGCCAGGTAAGGGTCTTCAGAATAATATTCGAAGTTCCTTCCGCAGAGCGGATTTCTATGTATGTTAAGTGCCGGGGCGAGCAGAACATCGACTCCATATTCCTTGACCTCATTTCCCACGGCGCGTCCGACCTCTTCTACAGTCTGCGTATCCCATGTGCAGGCGAGCAGAGTAGCGACGGGAAAATGTGTGCAAAAGCGCGAAATTCTAAGACCCGCCGGGCCGTCAGCCACGACAACCGACGGAATGCCCAGTCTTTCGATAGGGGCTGTAGTGCCGGCAGCTCCCGGTACCAGAATATCCGTTTTACCTATCGTGGCGACATTGGCAGTGAACCCTGCCATTCCCTGTCCTACCACAATGGTCGCTTTTTCTTCAAGGGTCATCGCTTCGAGGACTTCTTTCACGTTATCCCGACGAAGCTTTGGCGCATCTTGCGCCGTGCCCACGGTGGTGGACACGGTACAAAGTGCGGTACATAGTGTTAAACAAAATATATTTTTTCTCATAGGACTTTATTTGAATAGACGAGGAGCGAAATCTACGAGATAATCTCTCCAATTGCGCCAGATATGACCTCCTTCCGATTCCACATAGACGTAAGGGTATCCTTTCGCGTCCAGAAGAGCACGGTAATCCTGATTGGCCTTATAAAGAAAATCAGTCTTGCCAATTGCTATGTAGTAGAGTTTCAAAGGATTGGAGAACTGGGTGGCCAATTGGCCTTCAAAATCAGCATAGACTTTAGACTCAATATCCTTATTTGGCCAGATGGCACCTGAGAACACGCCTACATAATCGAAGGTTTTAGGCATGTAGGCCGAAGTGTGTATGCTGTGGAAACCGCCCATTGAAAGGCCTGCGATGGCTCTTCCCGAACTCTTCGCTATGGTCCTGTAATGGCTGTCCACGTATTTTATCACGTCCTTGAAGTGAGCCTCAAATGTGCCGTCAGATGAGCCGCTGTTATATGGCTTGTACATTCCTTCGGCGGTCTCTCCGGGTGCGCCGCTATGTTTCATGCAACCGTTGGTCATGACCACTATCATAGGTTTGGCGCGTCCCGATGCTATGAGGTTGTCCATAATCTGTGCGGCGCGTCCGGTACATAGCCACGCTTCCTCATCTCCGCCCATTCCGTGAAGAAGGTAGAGAACCGGATAGCG
The DNA here is from genome assembly GCA_963650755.1 of Firmicutes bacterium TM09-10. GTDB lineage: Bacteria > Bacteroidota > Bacteroidia > Bacteroidales > UBA932 > Cryptobacteroides. The sequence continues at coordinate 36,996 of CAVJMH010000009.1, forward strand.
GCCTTTGCCGTTTTCGTATCCTGCCGGAGTATAGACAGACATTCTTCTCGGGTGTCCGGCCACAGGGGAGTCGTACCACACTTTGGATACGCTTCCGTGAGGGACATCCTGAACCAGGTAATCGTCGCCCTTTCCTCCGCCTATGATGAAGTAGTTAAAGATGTTAGCTATGTCGCGCTGGACGTAGGCGTTGTTAGGGTCCCTAAGGCCTGACAGTCCGTCCACGATGAAGGTGTAGTTATAAAGTTCGCTTGCAAGCGGGCTCGTGGTAGTGTATTCCCATATTCCGTCTTTGCCTTCCTTAAGGTCTGCTACGCCGGGAATATCGAATTTGCCCCATTGTGTCTGTATGGGAGTAGTGGGCAGAAAATCGCCTGTTACCTGCACTTTCAGAGCCTTAGGCGCTACGAAACGGAATGTTACGGTGTTGTCTGCGTTTATCTGGGGAGATATGAGATCTCCTCCTCCCCAGAGAGACTGCTGCCCATAAGATGTGAGGGCGAGCAGAGCGGCTGCAATGCTTAAAAGAATTTTTTTCATGATATGAGTTTATTTCGTGTAATCTTTAGTGTATGCTTTTATCTCTATGTCCTTGGTGCTTATAACTCCGTTAATGGTAACTGACACTCCCGTTCCTTTGAAGAGGAGAGCTCCGTCGGCCTCGGAAGAGATAGTAATGGTGCTTCCTGCATTTATGAGCCAGGTGTCGCCATCGTTTATGATGTACGAGCCTCCTATGGTGCCTCCCCACTGGGTGGCGTCGTATCCGTTACCCATAAGAAGGGCTTCAGCCGCATTTTCTGCCACCTTGAATTCTCCGTTCAGGCTCTCCGCTTTCTCATCCAATATAGGAGTGAATATGGCCATGACCTCATCTCTTGGGTTCAAGATGGTGATATTATGCTGTTTGATGCCAGGAACTATTTCAGCCTGCCAGGTGGTCCAATCCATCTTATAAACATCGGTAGCGTAGTCGAAATAGACATTCCAGTCGCGTGCTGGAGCAGGCTCAGGAGTAAGACGTCCGGTGTAGGATATGGTGAAAACACTTTCGTCTTCCAAAATCAGTGTTCCGCTCACATTGTAGAGCTCTTTTTCGGCATTGGCAAGTGCGATATTGATTTCTCCTCCGCTGATGGCCAATGCGGCTGTCGGTGCGCTTTCTCCTTCTTTAAGGGTATAGAACTGTGAACCGTCCAGATATGAGAATCCGTATCCGGAATCTATGAGTTTACCGGCTATGAGGTTCCCCGGGGCGGCGCTTTCCATAGCGGCAGCAGGGAAGGTGCCTTCTGAAAGAGCCTCTGATGAGGAAGCAAATTTTAGAATAAGATAGTCTCCAACCCCGGAATAGGTGTCATAGTATTGTCCTTCAGTGCATGTGATACCTTTGGCTCCTATGCTTAAAGTATGTACATAAGTCTGCTCCGCGTATTTGACGCTATGGTTTATGAGATATTTAGCGCAACAGTCAGTATTGGCCTTTCTCTGATGTGAAGGAACTCCACTTCCTTTTGCAAAGCTGATGGCTTCGCTCCCATTTACGCTAAGAGAGAGTGAATTAAGAGCGTTTTGTGCTATTTCTACGCTTTCCGTTACCTGTATGCTTTCGCCGGAGTCATTTATCAGTTTTCCTTCAATCAGAGCTCCCGCTTCTTTTTTCGAAGAAAGGGTGTATGTGCCGTTAAAACTTTCGGCATTACATGCTGCGATAAGGCTTACCGAGCCTCTGTCCGTGGAGTTGTCATCATAAAAAGAGATGTCGTAACGAAGCAGTGCATCGTTGATTTTTGAAACGCCGTCGCTTTTTTCCACCAGTTCGGCAGTTTCTATGGAATAATGGACTCTGTTCGGGAGTACAACTTCAGTTTCTTTCCAAGCCTCTATGTTACTGCAGGAAAGCAGGGTAGAGAGGATAGTGGCGGAAACTGCCATATTATTGAATATTCGTTTCATGTGTATCAGTCGTTAGAATTGTTAGAATTTCCCCAGCCGGGATTTTGATTGAGTTTCGAGTTGGCTATGGTCTCCACTTCAGGATATGGGAGAAGTTCGTGTTTTCCTGTCTTGAAGCCATAAGTCTCGTTAGTGTAGGTGGTCTTATCCACGATGTATGAACCGTCAGCGGCTTTCCCTTTGAAGAGAGGAATGTATTTTCCCTGTTCCGGAAGGGTGGTCTTTTCTACGTCTCCCCAGCGGATTACATCTGTGATTCTTACTCCTTCCATCCACATCTCGAAGCGTTTTTCTTTCTTTACATTGTCAAGTGAAAGGGTGCTGACCGGTGCTCCTGCACGTTTTTGAATGTCGTTCAGAGCCTTAAGTCCGCTGCCGTCTTCATCGCCTTCCACTGCACAGGCCTCAGCGTAGAGCAGCAGAACCTCGGCGTATCTCATCCAACGAGGGTTTTTCATCCAGCAATATCCGTATCCGTCTGCAGGAACGTCATCCGCATCTACGTGGAATTTCCAGTCGAACCATCCGCAGCAGCCGTAAAGAGAGCCTCCTTGTATGCCGCTGACTCCGTCTGAAAGGAGGTCATCCCATGAACGGACCCATGCCTTGAAACGATCGGAGCCTTCTTCATTGGCACGAAAATCATTGATAAAATCTTCTCTTGGGTTGAAAAAGCCCCAGCCTATGTTATAAATCCCGTTAGGGTAGCCGTTAAGCCTGTCGGTGCGAGGCCCGTACATATTCGGCCCGTTCACGTATGCTATCCACACGTTGGACTTATTATACACGAGGTTCGTCTCATAGATGGTCTCCGTGCAGAAGTCATTCTTCCCGGTAAACAGTTCTGGAAGTGAAGCCGTAGGGACCAGAGCGTAAAGACCGGAATCTATAACCCCTTTCAGAGTGGTCTTAGCACCTTTGTAGTCCCCGTGAAGAACCTGAGCCTTTCCTTTGAATGACAGAGCCACTTCTTTGGTGAGTCTTATGCTCGGTTCATTGAGCCCGCCTTTGGAAGGAAGTTTTTCGGCAGCTTTGCCAAGTTCATCAATTACAAAGTTCCATAACTGGTCAGGATCGCTGTTAGGCTGCTGATATTCGCTGGAGCCTTCGAAAAGATGATCGACTATAGGTGGATTACCCCATAGAGAGGCGAGCTGCATGTGTGCCCAAGCCCTGAAGGTGCGTGCTTCGGCTATGCATCTGTCCTTTTGCTCGGATTCTCCGTCTTTGAATTTGTCCAGCAGGACGTTGGAGTAATAGATGACATTATAGTAGAACGAGTAAATGCCTGGAATGTAGCTGTTGTTGACTTCGAAGTTATATTCATTAAGCTGCTCAAAATTGGCATTATCTCCTCTGGTGCCTCCGGCGCTGTAGATGTCGTCGGAAAGGACATTGCGTACGCTGTTGTCCATGAACCAGTTGCTTGCGCTTAGTGTGGAATAGACCACTGTGATGGCGGATAGAGCGTCTTCGTCCGTAGAATAGTAGGTGGACTCATCCACTACACCTTTCTGCTGTATGTCCAGCATTTTGGCACAAGATGCCAATGACAGAACGCTTGCCGCGATAAGTATAAAGGTATGTTTCATATTCATTGTCTCTTAATGGTTAGAATGTCAGATTAAGTCCGAAAACGAGTTTGCGAGTAACAGGGTAGGCACCGCAGTCTATACCCATTCCCGCTGTAGCTCCCATAGAAGCTGATTCAGGGTCAAATCCCGGATAGCTTGTAAATGTAAACCAGTTATCCATAGACATATAGAGACGAAGATTCTCTATGCTGGCCTTGCGTGTCAACTTGTTCGGTAGGGTGTAACCTAATTGTATCTGCTTGATTTTGAAATATGAACCGTCGAATATGGTGGCGCTTGACAGGTAGTATTTGTCTTCGTCCACACATCCTGAACGTGGACGGCTTGCATTTGTGCGTGTTTCGGTCCAGCGCTCGTCGTAGAAGAGTTTCAGATTGTTATATTTCTGATAGTCTGAACGATAGAGGAGAAGCCATGTGTCATTGCCTGCCACTCCGCTTCCGAAAACCGTAAAATCGAATCCTTTGTATGCCAAGTTGAGCGTAAGTCCATAAGTGAGGTCAGGTATGGCACATCCTATCTCTGTCTTGTCGTCAGCGGTTATCTGTCCGTCTCCGTTGATGTCTTCGAAAATAGGGTTACCTGTCTCGGCGTCCACGTGATCGAATTTATATCCGTACATATACCATACTGGATGACCTGTCTCAAACATAGTTACAGTTGATGTGTGGTAGCTCTGTCCGCTGATGCGGGATACGGTAGGGTCGAGATAGGTAACTTTATTACGCAGAACGGATACATTTGAAGATATGCCGTAATGCAGTTCGCCTATGCTGTCCTTCCATGACAGTTCCGCTTCCACACCGTGGTTACGGACTTTTCCGGCATTCATGGTTACGCTTGTGGCTCCGGTCTCGTAAGGAGGTGTGACGCTTATAAGAAGGTCATTGGTATTCTTGTTATACCAGTCAAGAGAGAGAGAAAGTCTGTCGCGTAAGAATCTTGCATCCAATCCCAGGTCTATCTGCTGAGATGTTTCCCATTTGAGGTCCGGATTGGCAAGTCCGGCAGGTGCTGAACCATAGGAGAAAGCTCCTGTGTCATCGTACTGATATGCCCAGCCGCCCACTGTTATGCTTCTGGTGTAAGGATAGCCGCCGAGCACGCCTATGTTACCGTTTATACCCCAGCTTCCACGCACTTTAAGGAATGAGAGAGTCTCGCGTGATACACCGCTCATGAATTCCTCGTTACTTATGGTCCAACCAGCGGAGATAGAAGGGAAATAGCCCCAGCGGTTCTTGGCAGACAGTTTAGAAGAATCGAATGCGTCGGCGCGGAATGTGGCCTGAAGCATATATCTGTCCTTATAGCTCCATCCCAGACGTGAGAAGTAAGAAAGGTTTGCACTTTCGCTCTCTATGCCGCTGACTGAGTCGTTGCAGTCCGAAAGAAGGTAACTCAGGTAACGGAAGTTAGGCTCGTAACTTTTCAGCTGATCTCCGCTTCCGCTTATGTAGTTGGAACCTGCGTGCATATAGGACATACCGGCCATTATGTTGAAGTGATGTCCCTTGATGTCAAACATGTAATTGGCATAATTATCCCACTGGTATGAGAGGTTGTTGGAAACGGTACCGCTCAGAGAATACTTCGTGTTATAATTCTGGATGTTCATGTAGTATGGGAAAGAATAGGTGGATGAGTTACTGAAACCAAGACGATAACCGAATTTGGATGTAACTATGAGCCCCTTTATCGGAGTAAAATCACCGTAGAATGATCCGAGAACGTTCATGCCTCCGTTTTTAGCCTCGTAAGTAGCGGTTCTAACCAATGGATGGGCGCATTCGCCTCCTATGAACTGAGACACTGAATAGTATTTTCCATCCGCGTTCGTAAGCAGATTATATCCGTTGGAACGTGCTATCTGCATATTCAGAGGCAGTTCATCTTCAGTATAGTATGAAGGTGTAAGAGGGTCAAGAATAAGGGCTGAGCCAAGTACAGAACCGTAGTAGTTGCTTTCGCTGACTGAGCCGTAAGAGTATTTTTCAATGGAATTGGTGAGTCCTATCTTGAGCCAAGGCTTCACTTTGTAGTCCGCATTGACTTGAGAGGTGAGACGATTATAGAAATCCTTGTCGCCTTTGACTACACCGTCGTTATCCAGATATGAGAAGGCCACATAGATGCTGCCTTTGTTGCTTCCGCCCATAAAGCCCACGGTATGTTTCTGATAGACACCGTTTTCGAAGGTCTCGTTAATCCAATTGGTGTTAGTATGCCCGTCATAGTACGTGCGCAGATCTTCCAGAGAGAGTTTACCTCCTTCCACCATATAATTGATGTATTCTTGAGATTGCATCATTTCAGGAGCGTGGCCAATGGATTCTATCGAATATTGCATGTCATAGAACACTTTGCCTTGAGCCGAACCAACCCCTTTCTTGGTGCTGACCAGGATTACTCCGTTGCCCGCCTGTGCTCCATAGATGGCAGCGGAAGCCGCATCTTTGAGCACTTCCACTGATTCGATGTTGTTAGGGTCAAGATAGCCAATATCGCTTACCTGTATGCCGTCCACTATGTAAAGCGGACTGATGGAACCCGAGTTGGAGGAATATCCGCGAACTCGGATGCTGCCGGATGCTCCCGGACGTCCCGAAGTGGTAACAACCTGCACACCGCTCGTTTTTCCGGCGAGAGACTGTGCGAGATTGTTCACGGTTCTGTTTTCAAGGTCCGTGGATTTGACGGTAGCTATGGCTCCGGTAATGTCGGATTTGCGCTGTACGCCATATCCTATGACTACAGTCTCTTCAAGCATCTGCACGTCGTCGGATAGAATGATTTTCATATCTTCCTTAGCCGCAAGCTTTTGTGTGAGGTATCCCAGTAGAGAGACTTTAATGGAACTGCCTGGGTAGGCGTTGAGTGTAAACTGACCCTTTGCGTCAGTGAGGGCATATATGAGTGTACCATCCACTTCCACTACCGCTCCTGCAAGAGGGGAGAGCGAAGAGTCAAGAACTACTCCGTTGATTTTTAATGCAGGGTCTTGAGCCGCTGCCACCATACTGCTTAGCAAAATGGCTGACAGTATGGCCCCAAAAAACTTTGATTTTGGTTTCATAGATTGTGTATTAGTTTGTTATGTGAAAAAATTCTCCTAAATCGATAAGACATTTTCTGTAGCATTCAGTCCAGAAAGCCCAGTCGTGCACTCCGTGTCTTTCTATATACTTGTGCACAATTCCCTGTGATGTGAGGAATTTGTCGAATTTGACATTGGCATCATATAATCCTGGAATAGGGTCTTCCGTCCCGACTTCCATTATATAATAAGGAAAAGTGTCCGCAGATGTGCCCTTGGAGATGGCTTCTGTAATCACGGCTTCCGGAGTCTTGACGTATCCGTTACCGCCCACGGCTCCGCTCATTGAATACGCGAAACAGAACAATTCCGGATGTGAAAAAGCGTATAGCGTGGTCCCGTAGCCGCCCATAGACAGTCCGGCGATGGCTCTGGAGCCTCTGTCAGTCTTCACTTTATAGGCTGACTCGATGTGAGGAATCAACTCGTTGAAGAAAAAGTCCTCGTACCTCATGCCGTCTTGGAAACCGTTGATGTAGAAAGCGTTGAATCCGCAAGGCATGACTACTATCATCTCGCCCACACTTCCTTTTTTGATGGCTGCGTCTGTGGTCGAAACCATGGAGCCGGCGCTTACCCAAGCCAGGTCGCCTTTCTCGTTGCCTCCGTTAAAGTCGTATCCGTGAAGAAGATAAAGAACAGGATAAGTGGTCTTGGAGGTTTTATACCCGGAGGGAAGATACACAGTGTAGCGGACTTCGCGCCCGAGGATGGAACTTTTTATAGTGTTGCCAAGTTCCACAGTGCTTTTATCTTCGCTTTTGTGTTCTTCGGGGTCATTTCCCGATGCCGGGGAACAGCTGACCATTGCCAGAACCGCCGACAAAAATAGATTTGTTAGTTTCATTATCATATTACGTGGTTTTACGACAGCAAATGTCCGCTTTTTCTTTTGATTTAGTTTTTAGGAATGTTAATACGGCTTTAAAAATTGTTCAAAAGTTTGTCCAAATGTGCAAAAGAATATTTATGTTGTTTTTGTGAAAAATAAAGGCCAAATTTGTAGGATTTTATAGTTCTCAAGGCTATGTTGTTGAATATCATTTTATCTTCCTTACTTTCTTTTGCACCTCTTTCCGAGGAAGCGGCAGAAGACGCTTATATATACAAGGATCCGCATCGTCCTAAGGTGGCGCTTGTCCTTTCCGGCGGTGGTGCCAAAGGGCTTGTACACATAGGCGTGCTCCAGTATCTGAAGGAAGTGGGGATACCCGTTGATCTCGTGGTGGGAACCAGCATAGGCTCCATAGTGGGGGCCATGTATTCGCTTGGATATGAACCTGATGAGATGCAGCGGATTCTATCTTCGCTTGACTGGTCGTATTATTTGGGCGATGGGGTAGAGCGCACTCAGATGATGTATCAGCAGAAGATCAACAGCGACAGTTACGATCTTGATTTTCCGTTCGGAACGGGTGAGATTACGCTTGACAGATTTCGCGGTCGCAGCCGAGACCGTTCGCAGGCATCTTCTCTGCTCAAGTCATTCATGCCAAGCGGAATAATAGAGGGGAACAACATACTTAACCTCTTTAACGATATGAGCATAGGCTATACGGAAGAGATGAATTTCGCGGATCTTCCCATTCCTTTTGCCTGTGTATCCACGAATATCGTAGATGGCACTGCCAATATTCACACTCGCGGTGTGCTTCCATTAGCCTTGAGAGCCAGCATGTCCATGCCGGGGGTGTTTAATCCCGTTTATAATGAGAAGCAGGTGCTGGTGGATGGAGGCATAAGGAATAATTTTCCTGTGGATATAGCCCGTCAGATGGGGGCCGACATAGTGATAGGTGTCAATCTGGCCATAGAGAAGGAGTCGGATCCGGAGAAGCTCAGACCATATCTTTCGCAGATGAGCCAGCTCATAAAGATTTTCATTGGCAATGGCCTTGAGGAGAACAGCAAGTCTTGCGATGTGCTAGTCTATCCGGATCTTAAGGGTAGAGGCTCACTTGATTTCAGCCAGAAGAATATGGATGAACTGGTGGCGATAGGCTATGATGAAGCCATAAAGCACGATGGAGAATTCAGGTGGATTCATAATCTTCTCGCGCAGTACGGCGACACCGTGCAGACATATCAGGCTCCTAAGGCGCATAATCTTTTAGGAAAGACTTTCTGTTTGTCCCAGGTAAATTTTACTGGCATCAAGAATGAGGATATGGACTGGATTCTAAGTCATAGCGGACTTAGGCTGAATACTCCCATAACCTTAGATAACATTAAGGACGTAGTGTCCGCCCTTTATGGTACAAGGGCTTATTCCTCAGTTATTTATTCGCTTGATGAAGATATGTCGGGAGGATATGTCATCACATTCCGTCTGACACCTCAGAAGCCGCATACACTGGATTTTTCCCTTCGTTTCGACAGCCACGATGCTTTGCAGTCCGTAATGAGGATAGGTGTTAACGAGCAGATTCTTCACGGATTTCAGTCGGAACTCGTGGCCAAACTTTCCTATAACCCTTATATAAGTGCCAAGGCTTCCTATGTTTCCTTGAAGTTCCCGAGGGTATCCGTCTCTTATGAGTTGGGCAAGCGCGACACCGATCTTTATGAAGATGGGGTACTTGCCAATAATTTCAGATATGTTTCGCATCGTCTGCGTTTTTACCTCTCCGATTTCTCGCGGGTTAATTTCAGTTATAAGGTGGGGACGCAGTATGACAGGATGTCTTTCCTTCGTGCCCTGTCATCGTACTGGGAGACATCGATCGATTCCAAGATGCTTCCTATAAGGACTTTGGGGCTGTTTTTCGAAGGCCATTACGACACTATGGATAACACCTATTTCCCTATGCGTGGCATTCAGAGTGAGCTTAGGATTAATCAGAATTTCTGGCATTTCAGGGAAAGTGGCGCCGATTTCAGACCTTTCACGGTGTTCAACGCTTCCGTCCGTAAGGTCTTTACTGTTTCGGACCGCTGGGCCTTTATTCCTCAATCCTATCTGGCTGTAAATCTGGATGCTGCCTGCAAATGGGATCGAGAATTGTTCCCGGCTACTTATGGGGAGGATATGGCACTCGGGCACAATCCCGTCTATCCTCAGAAGATGGGTGGTGTATTCCGTGATTATGATTTTTACGGGCAAATTCCTTTTGTGGGACTTTATCACACGGCTTCTGTGGACGATGCTGTAGTCCTGAGACTGGATACCAGATATAAAGTCAAGACTGGAAAATTTGCCACCTTGAAATGTAATTATGCCAGAGCGGAAGATTTTAATGCTTTCGGCGTAGCGGCGGAATATGGGATAGAAACTCTCTTTGGACCTGTGTCGTTTGAAGTAGGGTGGAATAACATTACAAATAAGGCCGGAGTATTCATCTCTATGGGAAGAATGTTCTAATGGGTAGCAACTTATGAGAAAGAGATTGGTAATACGGATGATAGGCATCTCGCTGCTTTTGGAGGCGGCCATGATGATGGTGTCGGCCGGGGTGGCAGCCTATAACGGACAGGATAACAGTTTCGTACCTCTTCTTTTCTCCGGGCTTATAGTGGGAATTTTCGGAGCATTTCCCCGTATTTTCGTGAGAGACCAATCCACGTCTGCACATAGAATCTCCATACGCGAAGGTTACTATATAGTAGTGGGTTCGTGGGTGTTCGCCTGTATTTTCGGAACCATTCCTTACGTTATGTATGGCGGTGAATTTTCTGTGGTAAACGCCTTTTTTGAGAGTGTGTCGGGCTTTACCACTACGGGGGCATCCATCCTTAACGATATAGAAGCGCTTCCGTCCGGACTTCTTTTCTGGCGCATGTCCACGGCTTGGATGGGCGGTATAGGTATAGTGGCTTTGTTCTCTATGGTCATACCTGCCGGCTCGGGCAATGGTGCGGTGCTTACAGGTGTGGAAGTGTCCGGGATAGCACGCGACGATGCCTCCACGCGTGAGAAGTCTCTTGTCAAGATGATGGTTACGACCTATTTGGTGCTGACTTTCGTACTTATCTTCGTTTTGAAGGGCTGCGGGATGAATTGGTTCGACTCCATCACGCACGCCATGTCCACCGCCGCTACCTGTGGTTTTTCTACCAGGAACATGAGCATAGCTTTTTATAATAGCCCTTTGATAGAGATAGTTCTGAGCGTGTTCATGGTGCTTGCAAGTGTGAATTTCTGTCTTATCTATTCGGTTTTCACCCGTAGCAAGCAGAAGAACATGTTTCAGTCTGAAGTATCGAGAAGTTTTCTTGCGACAGTAGGTGTGTGTATGCTTCTGGTGTCGATAAATCTTTTCTTTTCAGGTGCTTATGAGAATGTAGCGGATTGTCTTCGTGTTGCCGTTTTTCAGGTGGCTTCTTTCGTGAGCACTACAGGCTACTATACGGCAGACAGTAATGTGTGGCCGGCTATGAGTGTGGTAATCCTTATCGGATGTTCCATAGTGTGCGGATGTTCAGGCTCCACTTCCGGAGGTCTTAAGTTTGACAGGCTCCTGCTGTGTTATAAATCCGTGCGTGCGAAACTTCGTTCATTGGCCAATCCTAATCAGATAAATATAGTCAAAGTGGACTCACGGCCAGTCAGCGAGAGCAGAGTATCTGATTCAAAGACTTTTATAGCCATTTATTTTTTCCTGATAGTATTCGGGGCACTTGTGAACACGGGTTTTGGAATGGACATCATAAGCGGATTTTCGGCGAGCGTGGCGTGTCTGGGTAACGTAGGCCCAGGATTCGGGCAGATAGGGGTTATGAGTAATTATGCGCAGCTCCCGTGGATTCTTAAGATTACGGACTCTTTACTTATGCTTATGGGCCGTCTTGAGATTTTTTCAATTTTCTTTGTTTTGCACCTTAGACCAAGGAGATGACAGCAGGTATCATAATAGAGGTTTTGGCGGAATCGCTTGAGATATGCGCCATAGTTGCGGGGATGATGATTCTGATAGAGGCTCTTAATCTTGAGTCGAGCGGCGGTATTTTCAGAAAACTGAAGGGGAGTCGGATAGGGCAGGTGGCCGTGGGCTCCGCTCTCGGACTCATCCCGGGATGTGCAGGAGGATTTGCAGTTACATCTCTTTATAATCACGGACTTATAAGTTTCGGCGCTCTCATGGCCATGATGGTGTCCTCTACCGGAGACGAAGCTTTCGTGATGCTCTCCATGTTTCCCGTAAAGGCTTTGTGGATAATGGCTTTTCTGCTGGTGCTTTCGCTGGTGGTAGGTCTCTTGGTCGACAGATTGCACATTCACGGTAAAAACTGCGAAGAAATGGACATCGTGCCGGAATCCGAAGATGAGCATCACGGTGTCCACAGAGGAGACATTGCGACGTTCTTAAAGGAAAATGTTCTGAAACACATTATCATTAAGCACATTCCGCGTATTTTCGCTTGGACCTTTCCTGTGCTGCTGCTTATAGCTGTAATGCAGGAATATGTAGATATGCAGGCCCTGATAAGCGACAGGACTCTGCTTATGATCATACTTGCAGCCCTGATAGGAATAATTCCCGAATCAGGGCCGCATCTTATATTCGTTACTCTTTTCGCGCAGGGATTCATCCCTCTGCCTGTCCTGCTGTCGAGCTGCATAGCTCAGGATGGTCATTCCGGGCTTCCGCTTCTGGCGGAAAACAAGAGGAGTTTTCTCATCGGCAAGGCCATAAAGGTCGTGCTTGCCGTAGTCGTTGGAGTGCTGTCAATGTGGGTGCTGTAATTACTTGCAGTTACACTCTGACCCTTCTGAACAGCCGCAGTCTGAATTACATTCGCACTTGGCGTCCTCTGAGCATTCGTCTTTTTCGCAGTTGCATCCGCCCTCCTTCTTCTTTCCGCAGCCGCACTTGTGCTTCAGTCCGTTTTTGAGTTCTTCTTCGGTGGCCTCCCTTACACTTTCAACCGTACCGGCGAAGTGAAGTGTTTTACCTGCCATAGGATGATTGAAATCCATAACGACAGACTCCGCCTTAACTTCCTTAACGGTGCCCTGCATTATACCTCCGTCCTGGTTCATCATAGGGATTACACGCCCTACATGGAGGAGGTCTTCTCTGAGTTTACCCTCCAACTCAAAGGCGCTTAGCGGCAGTTCTATCAAATAATCCGAATTGTACTCACCGTATCCTTCTTCAGGGGAGAGAGTGAATTCGAAGGGCTCGCCCGCTTCCTTGCCGTTTACTTCCTCTTCGAAGCGCGGCAGTAGCATGCCTTTTCCGTGTATGTACTTAAGCGGGCTTTCGGCAGGTGCCTTGTCTGCCACAGCGCCGTCCACTGTAAGAGTGTAGCTGAGTGCCACTACTTTGTTCTTGTCGACTTTCATATTATAGATTAATTTGTTAATTATCGTTTATTCTCCGCTGAAATCCACATCTGCGAAGGCTACCGACGGGATTAATTTACTCATACAAGGACGCGTATCATCGGCGACGTAAAACAGATTGGACCAGAGACGCAGAAAATTCCCTGTTATGAGCATCTCGTTTATTGGCTTAAGGATTTTTCCTCCCTTAAATTCAAAGCCTTCCACTCCGTAAGAAAAATCACCCGTCGCGCTGTTGCAATTCCCTCCGTTAAAGCCTGTTACAAGTATCCCGTCTCCGCATTTTGAGAGCAGCTCCTCCTGGCTCATTCCTTTATCTGTAGGAAGAAGCCTTACTCTGGTGGCGTCTTCTATGGTAGGGGAGATGCCCATCTTATGAGAAATGTAAGTGTTTATAAAATAGGTCTTTACTTCGCCGTTTCGTATGATGTCCATATCCGCGGTCGCCACGCCTTCACTATCGAAAAGCCTTGAGCCGCTTTCGCCTTTCCTGTGTGGGCTGTCCACGAGATTGACTTTTTCGCTGAACAGTTTTTTCCCCAGGGCATCGTTAAGAAAGGAATTGTTCTGCTGAAGGGAATAGCCGTTCAGGGCGTTAAGAACAGGAGTAAGCAGTTTGGATGCAGTGTCCGTGCTTACCACCATGGTCCGTTTTCCGCTTTTAACGGGAGTGGAGCCTATCTGCGCGACGGCTCTTTTAAGTGCGGTTCTACCTACATCCTCGGGGCTGAAATCTTTAAGAAACGGGCTTGAGGTCCAATAGTAATTACTGTATTTGCTTCCGTCAGAGGCTTCTATCGTAACCTCGCAGGCGTATTCGAATGATGTCTCACTGTGCCTACAGAATAGCCCTTCGGAATCCAAGGTTATGCTGTCAAATTCCGAGTCTCCATATTGGCCTTCTTCAGAGATGACTCTGTAATTTTCCCCTTTAAGGCCGTACACTTTGCATTGCGAAAGCGCCATGCTTTTCCTCTTTTCGCTGTCAAGTGAGCCATATTCACTGTCATAAAGGCCAAGTTCGTCCCCTTTGAGCGCCGTAGTGCAGCATCTTTCTCTGTCGGGAAGGCTTCTTAGAGGATCTTTTTCCATCATCCTTGCAATATGCGCACTTGTCTTGACAAATTCTGCCAATTCTTTTTCTTCCAGACGGTTAGTGGAAAAAGTGGCGAATCTGCCGTCTATAAAAAGCGAGAGACTGAGGCTCTTGTCCAGACAGTGCGTCACCTTATCAAGTGCGCCGTTAAGCGTGTCCAGCAGGTCAGAGGTGCTCTTACTTATAACCACACGGCATTGCGCGGCACCTTCTTTACGGGACCAGTCCAGGACCTTGCGGGCCAATTCGAGTTCTTTTTCTTCTATCATAATCCTCCTCCTACTGTTAAGTTATTGATAAGTACTGACGGTATGCCGCAGCTGACGGGAGCGCTCTGTTCCTTACCGCAGGTCCATCTGCCGGTGTCCACTTTAAGGTCTCCTGCCACAGCCTCTATTCCGGCAAGTGCCTGAGGTCCGTTGCCTATTATGTTTATGTCTTTTATCGGCATTGTGAGTCTTCCGTTTTCGATGAGAAAGCCGCTTTTTACATAGAACGTAAAATCGCCTTCTCCTATCTTTACTTCTCCATTGGCAAATTCTTTCACGTATATTCCGTTATGAGCCAGACTGATAAGGTCTTCTACACTGCCGTCGCTTCCGTTTTCCATGTAGGTGGAGCGCATACGTGGTATGGGATTGTATCTGAAGGACTCCCGTCTTCCGTTTCCTGTGGACGGCACGCCGTAATATCTCGCGCTTATCCTGTCGTGAAGGAACGAAGTGAGCACTCCGTCCGTTACCATATATGTTTTCTGTCCGGGAACGCCCTCGTCATCATAATTAAGACTGCCTCTATAGCCCGGCAAGGTAGCGTCGTCCACGATGTTTATACCTTTTCGGCATACGCGACAGCCCATTTTGTCCGCGAAGATGGACTGGCCCTTACGATTAAAATCCGCTTCGAATGCGTGTCCCATGGCTTCGTGAAGCAGTATTCCCGATGCTCCGGCAGCCATAACCACGCTCATCTGACCTCCTTTCGGACGCTTCGCCTCGAACATGGCATCCACTCCGGATGTAACTTTTCGGGCCAATTCTTCCACCAGTTCGTCGTTATAAAATTCACGCCCCATTCTAAGGCTTTTTGAAGCGCTTTTTGTCTGAAAATTGTCGCCCTGTCGAAAGACTACGCTTACGTTAAGGGAGCATAGCGGGCGAGTGTCAGATGTAAGTTCGTCTAAGGAATTGAACATCAGTATTTCACTGAGCGAATACGAAAGCGAAGCCACCACCTTGTCCACTCTTTGGTCGCAGGAATGGATTTTTCTGTCCAGCGACTGAAGAAAAGGTACGAATTCCGCCATGTCGGACTCCCTAAGGTCCTTTTCCATAGGGTAGAAGCTGTTATTTTTAGCGTCGGTTTTCGTGAGAGCGTATCCCGTTTTTGAACCTTTCCCGTCGCTTATGGCACTCGCCGCCTCAGCAGCTTTAAGAAGTGAAGGCATGTCCGTGGCTTCCGAATAGGCGTATCCTGTCCGCTCTCCGTCCAGAACCCTTATGCCGCAGCCATAGTCGCGATGATAGCCTCCGCTGCTTACTTCGCTGTCTCTGAGGGAAAGTGTCCAGATGGTGCTGTCCTCAAAGAAGAGGTCGCAGTAGTCGCCTCCGTTACTGAGCGCTTTCCGGCACAGGAGCTGGAGTTGGTCTTTCCGGATAGCAAATCTGTCTAATGATTGCATATTTTTCTTCGTCTTTTATCTGAAATTTGTCTTTGGTGCCTTCTGCCACTACGACAAAAGGACTTTTAGAATTGTCTGCCAGTACCCATCTGTTGCATAGTGGAGAATAGATCTCGAAAAAGTATTTGAGCCCCATAATGTAGCGCCTTCTGATGACATCTTCCGAGATGTTGTGTCCGCCGCTTTCCACTCTTTTCTTTACTCTGTTTATGGCCAATTCCACTGAGTTAAGCCAGAAATAAAGCAGAGTTACTTCATATCCAAGGCTTTGAGCCTCCTTAATGGTGTTCGTGAGTGAACGGGTTGCAAGGGTAGTCTCTATGATGAAGTCTTTTTTCTGTGCAAGCAGATATTTGATTTTCATCAGCATATAACGGCTTGCTATGACGGAAGCCGCGGATGGATTGAAAGGGGAGAGGCTCTTTGCAAATTCGTCGGAATTGACGAACTCGCTGCATTCGAGCAGGTCCGGCAGCAGACTGTAAGAAGCCGTTGTCTTTCCCGAGCCGTTGCACCCGGATAGAATAAAAAGTCTATTCATTTAGAAGCTGTTTTGTAACTCCGGCTCCGAACAAAGCAAAATCTCCAAGTACTGGATCATTAGGCCAAATCTGACGGAACTCTTCCGTAATCTCTTCTGCAGTAACAATGTCCCGGCTTTTGCGACCCGTAAGACCCAGGGCGAAAGCCTGAGAATATACGTGAACGTCCAGAGGAATTATAAGGTCAGACGGCGATGTGGCGGTCCATATCCCTAAGTCCACTAAGCCGTCTCGTCTAACGAGCCAACGCCGGAGCATGTTGATTTTCTTGTTCGCTGCTTTCTTGTCTTCTTTCTGCCCATAAACGAGGGCGCGCATCTGTCCCACGGAAAGTCCTTCGAGACTCTTTCTCTCAGCATAGAGAGCGCGAAGTCTGGTGAGGATTTGTGCTATCTCGCTCCATTTTATGGTCCTATGAAGGCTCGTCTGGTCGTTACGGTATTCACCGTTAAGGACATAGGCGAGGGGAGACCAGTTCATCTCATCGAAAAGTCTGGTGCAGTCCCTTACTATCATGCTTCTTCTTCCCCATGCCAAATGGGCCGCGAGCACGGCGGCTATCTCTATGTCCTGCTTACTCGCTCCGCGAGAAAGAAATTCGCGGGGAAAGGATATGGGATCTTCTGAAAAATAGGCAGGGTCATTGTATTTCCCTGCCCATTCTATGAGCTGAACTTTCAGTTCTTCTTGCATTCAGGAATATTTTTGAGAACTTCTTTAAGGAATTCCCATACTTTTTCTACCGAAGGTATATAAGCCCTTTCATCCGGTGAATGAGGACTTAGGAGTGTAGGGCCGCATGAGACCATGTCCCAGTGCGGATACGCTCCTGAAAGTATGCCGCATTCCAGCCCGGCGTGTATGGCCATCACCTTGGCAGGTTCGCCGTAAAGTCTCTGGTAGGTCGTGCTCATCACTTCCAATATCTCAGATTTAGGGTTAGGAGCCCATCCTGAATATGCCCCACTGAGTTCGAACTCGGCGCCGGCCAAGTCAAACACGGCCTTCATCTTTTCGCAGAGAGCCACTTTAGCTGTGTCCACAGAACTGCGAAGAAGAGAACTTACGCTGTATGTTCCGTCATTTACGCGCACCATAGCCATATTGGTGGATGTCTCGACAAGACCTGCTATGCTGGAACTCATCCTCTCCACTCCGTCCGGGCAAGCGAGGATAGCACAGAGTATCTTCTTAGCGTCTTTTTCGTCTGCATAAGGCTTGTCGCACTCTGTCGCGTTGAGATTAATGTTCATGTCAGGGTCTGTAAGTGCGTATTCATTAAGAACTTCAGCGGCTTTCTCCTCGATGAGTTTTCTGGCTTTCTTTTCGTCCTTAACATAAAGGGTAGCGAAGCACTCTCTGGCTATGGCATTACGAAGTGTGCCTCCTTCGAGACTGACGAGCGTGGCATCTCCTTCGCTGATGAGAGGAAGAAGTATGCGTGTGGCTATTTTGTTTGCATTGGCCCTATAGAGGATGATGTCCATTCCGGAATGTCCTCCCTGGCATCCTTTTACGCTGAATTCGAATGCATTGTATCCCTCCGGTTTTGCTTTAAGGGCGTATGTTCCTGAGGCAGAGGCATCCACGCCACCGGCGCAACCTACATAGAGTTCTCCTTCTGTCTCGGAATCGAGGTTAATGAGTATATCGCCTTTAAGTACGCCGCTTTCGAGAGCCTGTGCTCCGGTCATGCCTGTTTCCTCATCGTAGGTTATGAGTATCTCTATAGGTCCGTGCGGCACGTTCTTGCTTTCGGCAACGGAGAGCGCCAGCGCTATGCCCAGTCCGTCATCTGCACCGAGTGTGGTTCCGCAGGCTTTAATCCAGTCTCCATCTACACGCGTTTCTATAGGGTCGGTAAGAAAATCGTGCACCTTGTCGGAGTTTTTCTGCGGCACCATATCCATGTGGGCCTGGAGTACGACGCCTTTCAGGTGTTCATATCCTTCTGTTGCAGGGACTTTAATGATGACATTTCCTGTCTTGTCGGCAAAAGTCTCAAGTCCGTGTTCCTTACCCCATTTGAGCAGATATTCTCTTATCTTCTCTTCGTGCTTGGAAGGACGTGGAATGCGAGTGATATTATAAAAGTTGTTCCATACGATGGAAGGTTGTAAATCTTTGATGGTCATAATAATATGTGTTTATAAGTTAATTCTTTCTTCTATTCCGGCCTGATATACAGGAACACGCAGATGGCATAGAGTGTGGTCAAAGTAGCAGAGCTTTATAACGCATACGGCAGGTACTCTGTATTTCAGACCCTCTATCTTTTTGTTTTCCTTTATATTGATGTCTTCAGATGGCGAGCATTCTTCCACAGTGACGTTGAGATAATATGGTTCGCCTTCTGGAGATCCGCTTGGCAGAATTCCAAGAGAAGGGCTGAAACAGAATGCTTCTATTTTTCCCGAAAGTTCATCGGGCAGCACTATTTCAAATTCTTCATTATGGCTGAATGTGCTTATCGACGGAAGAAAATCTTTTAGAAGTTCCTGTTCTTGGCGGTCAATTTCATTTAGAGCCGCTCCCATAGCTTCACCTGAGTAGGTGGCGTCGGTGTTCCCTATGATGATATTATATCTGTCATCGCGGTATTTATTTATGGCATCGGCTGTCGCTTGAGCCTTGGCATACAGCTTTTTAGCTGAAAGGGTATTCTCGACAGCGACCTTTCTTTCAGGGAGGATGCACTTTGACTCTGGCGACTCGCCCTCCTCACTTGGCAGAATAATATATCCGTTTTCTATCAGGGTGTTGAAAGTGCTTTCCTCGTTAGGGGTGAGACGAATTCTATATCTTTCGTTCGGGTCAGCTTCAGTCTTTACGCTTAAATTTACCTCTGTAATATAGAAGAGGGTGCTGTCCTTTTCTATGGTCTGAATCTCAAGCAAGGTAGAAGTGTAACGAGAGTAAAGACCGGCCTTAATGTTTTCTTCATTGGCCTGTACATTCACTTTCACCACTGTTCGAGGCAGTGCATACGTAACGAACTTGTCCGGAGCCTTTCCGAAGGCTGTTCCGGAGAAGACAAATGTCAAAAATACTAATGATGCGATGTATGTTTTCATATTCAGTCTATATTTTTCCATCTTCTATGGGACCACAGGTAATTACCAGGGTCTTTTCTGATGTCGTCTTCAAGCAGTCTATAATATTGGTCCATAATATCTTGAACACTCATACTCGATGCATCGTCGCAGATGGTCTTGAATTCGAAATTGTAATTTTTCTTCCCTTCCCTTCTGGTAATGGACAGATAACTTACGGCCAGATGGTATTTCTGGGCCACAGCTGCACCTCCGCTCATGGTCCTGGTCCGGCGACCCATAAAGTCCACCATAATGTAGGATGGCGCCGTAAAATAAGGCCATTGGTCCGTTACCATAAAGTAGAACATCTTCTTATCCATGTGCGTGAGTATGTGTCGAATTATGTTGGACGACTCCACAATGTTCTTGAAGGATTTTTCGCAAGCTATGCGGTTCTCCTTGAAAATCTCATCCCACATGGGGTTGCGCAGCTTTCGATAGACCACTCCGGCGTTATCGTAGCCTATGCTGAATGGCTTTCCGGAATAATCGAAGTACGGTATGCCTCCGTAGAGTTCCCAGTTACCGGCGTGAGAGCAGAGCACGATGACCCCTTTAGTGCTGTCATAAAGTCTGTTAGCCTCTTCGGGGTTAATAATCTCCACTATGTGTGAGCGGTGTACCCTCTTGCCGTTACTCCCCCCGAACCATATCGTCTCGCAGACTATCTGCCCGAAATGCAGGTAAAAATCGCGTATAATCTTTTTATGCTGTGCGTGGGAGCATTCAGGGAAAGCTCTTTCGATGTTGTCTTTTACTGTAGAGTACCTGTAACGCACTATGTATCTGGCTATAAAGCCTACGATATGTGCGTTAAAGTGTTGCACGCCCAGCGGAAGTGCCGCGAAAGCATGCATCAATGCAGTAATGACCTTTTTCTTGAACATCGTTATTCTTTAGTGGCGGCCTCTATCTTTTTAAGCATGGCGAACATGATTATGGCTGATACGAGACACAGGGCGATAAGTATGCCCCAGTTGGCCATAAGAGGAATCTTGTTCCAGAGTTTGGAAGGTATGCTGCTCAGGTAGTTACCTATGGCGGTAGCGGCGAACCATCCGCCCATCATCATTCCTTTATATTTAGGAGGAGCCACCTTGGTTACGAAGCTGATGCCCATAGGGGAGAGCAGCAGTTCGGCAAAGGTAAGCGTGAGATAAGTGCTTATAAGCCAGCTTGGCCCGAGTACGGGCTGTGTCTTGTCTCCAAGGTCCATAGGTGAAGTCAGACCTACTGAAGCGATGGTGATGATTACGAATCCGAGTGCGGCAACGAGCATTCCGAGGGCTATCTTTTTAGGGGCGCTCGGCTCTTTCCCCTTACTTGCCAGCGCAGAGAAGATGGCCATAGAGACAGGCGTGAGTGCTACCACGAAGAACGGATTGAACTGCTGGAAATCAGAAGGCTGTGCAGCGATGACAGGGCTCATTCCGGCGTAAAGCGCATAAGCGCCACCCCACAGTGCGAGTGTAACGGCCGCAAGTATTCCTTTGTTCTTCTTGGTTTCTGCCTGAAATGCTCCGAAAAGCGTATATACTGATATGGCGATGAGTGCAAGGCTTCCTATGTTAAAGCACAGTCTCATAGGTCCTTCGATAGAGAGGTTCGTGTATTTCTTCGCAAAGAACGTGAGTGCGCTTCCGTTCTGGTGGAAAGCCATCCAGAAGAATATCACCACTGCGAACACGAGAAGAAGTGCCACAAGTCTGTCTTTAGTCTGTTTAGGTGTAAGCTCTACGACATTGGTTTCCTGCTTTTTAGCCTGTTTGGTGTTCACGTCAGCGTGCTTGAACCACTTGCGGCAGCTGAAATATATGGCTACTGAAAGTATGAGTGATATGCAGGCTACTCCAAAACACAGTCCGTAGGCTCCTGAAAGGGCTTCGAGGTATGCCGGGTCGGTATTGGCCGCGTCATATACGAATCCGTGCCCGTTAAGGTAGATGTTTGTGATTTTTTTGGCCATTGCCGGTGCGAACATGGCGCCTATGTTGATGGCCATATAGAAAAGGCTGAATGCAGCGTCGCGTTTGTCGGCGTATTTAGGGTCATCGTAGAGATTGCCCACCAGCACTTGAAGATTACCCTTGAAAAGGCCTGTGCCGACTGCTATCAATGCCAATCCGGCAAACATTACGTATTGTGCTGACGGCCCGCTTGTCGGAAGCGTCAGGGACAAGTATCCCAGGAACATTACGGCTATTCCCAGTGTTACGCATTTACCGTAACCTATCTTGTCTGCCAATATACCTCCGAAGAAAGGCATAAAATAAACTCCTGCGAGGAAAATGGCATAAACGTTTCCCGCAGTAGCTTCATCCCAGCCGAATTTGGCTTGCATGAGAAGGGCCAATATGGCCAGCATCGTGTAGTAACCGAAACGCTCTCCGGTGTTGGCCAGGGCGAGAGCGAAAAGGCCTTTAGGTTGTCCTTTGAACATAATATACAGTTTTATTGTTTGTCAATCGTAACTGCCGGAGCAGAGCATCCTACAAATTTAATAAATTCTTCGAAAATTTAGTCACTGCAGAGATACAAAAAACGGCCGAAAGAGTGAATCTTCCAGCCGCTTTTAAATGGTCCTGACAAATTATTTTGTGATGACCTTAGCCATTTCACAAACTTTGTTAGAGTAACCCCACTCGTTATCGTACCAAGCGCAAACCTTTACGAATGTAGGATCGAGCTGGATACCTGCCTTCTCATCGAAGATAGAAGTGTGAGAGTCGTTACGGAAGTCTGTAGAGACAACAGCCTCGTCAGTGTATCCGAGAACGCCCTTGAGCTCACCCTCTGAAGCCTCCTTCATAGCCTTGCAGATCTCTGCATACTCTGTAGGTTTTGCAAGCTCGCAGGTAAGGTCAACGAATGAAACGTCTGATGTAGGCACACGAAGTGACATACCGGTAAGCTTACCGTTAAGTTCAGGAAGAACTTTACCTACAGCCTTAGCTGCACCTGTTGATGAAGGGATGATGTTCTCAAGGATACCACGTCCACCTCTCCAGTCTTTCTTAGAAGGACCGTCAACAGTCTTCTGGGTAGCTGTAGCAGCATGAACGGTAGTCATAAGACCACGTACGATACCGAATTTGTCGTTAAGTACCTTAGAGATAGGTGCAAGACAGTTAGTGGTGCAAGATGCGTTAGAGATGATGGTCTGACCAGCATAGGTCTTATCATTCACACCGTAAACGAACATAGGAGTAGCGTCCTTTGAAGGTGCGCTCATGATAACTTTCTTAGCGCCGGCCTTGATGTGTGCAGATGCGAGCTCCTCTGTAAGGAAGAAACCTGTAGACTCAACTACAACATCTACATTGAGGGCACCCCAAGTAATCTGTGAAGGATCTTTCTCTGCGAAAACCTGAATCTTGTTTCCGTCAACGATAAGATAGTTTCCTTCAACTTTGATGTCGTGCTTGAACTCGCCATGAACTGAGTCATATTTGAGCATGTAAGCAAGGTAATCTGCGTCAAGAAGGTCGTTGATACCAACTACCTGGATGTCTTTACCGAAGTTTTCAACTGCTGCACGGAAGACCATACGTCCGATACGGCCAAATCCGTTAATACCAAGTCTAATCATTTTCTTAATAGTATATTAAATAAAGTTATATCGAACCCTGTCGATTTTTCGCGTGCAAATTTAATTAAAACTCTTCGAAAATCAATATCTTTGCGAAAAATTTGACGAGATGCGAAAAATTTTGATTACGAACGATGACGGATATCAGGCCAAGGGCATTGCCGCATTGGTCAGAATTATGAAAAACTATGGAGAAGTTACGGTGGTGGCGCCTAAAAAACATCAGTCAGGTATGTCCATGGCTGTGTCTTTAGGATATAAACCTATAGCTATAAAAGATATGGGTGTAGTGGACGGAGTGCATTGGCATTATGTAGATGGAACGCCGGCAAGCGCAGCCAAATACGCCATGGATGTTCTTTTCGCAGATGAGAAACCGGACATTGTTCTGAGTGGAATTAATCACGGTTCCAATGCTTCGACGGCCATGTGGTATAGCGGAACGATAGGCGCGGCTCGTGAGGCTGCATTTGCAGGAGTCCCGGCCATAGGGGTGTCATTGGACAATATGCATCACGATGCTGATTTTTCCGTGGTGGAAGAGCTGCTTCCGGGGATTCTTGACCGGCTGCTTCCTCTTCTTCCGCAAGGCTCACGCATACTATATAATATAAACTTTCCCGATGTACCGGCCTGTGAAATAAAAGGCGTAAAGGCGTGCACGCAGGGAGAAGAGATGTGGGTGAACGAATTCGTGTGGCCTTCCCAGGTGGGCTGTGATGATCAGTTTGAAACGGAAGAGGGCGAGACGGTTTATTTTATGGCCGGTGACGTGGTTCCTTCGCCATCGAACGATACAGAGACGGATAATTGGGCCAATGAGCATAATTATATAGCCATAACTCCGCATCTTTTGGACAACACCGATTATGCTGAAGTGGCGAGACTTAAAAAATTAGGTTTTTGATGAAATATTTTCTTATAGCAGGTGAGGCGTCGGGAGACCTTCACGCCTCCAATCTTATGAAAGGCCTTTTCGAGGCAGATCCGGATGCGAAGATGCGTTTCTGGGGAGGAGATATGATGCGCAGTGTGGGTGGCACTCTGTTACACGACTATAAGGAAGGGGCTGTAATGGGGCTTGGAGACGTACTCGCGAAGTCGGGAACGCTCCTGAAAAACATAGAGCAGTGTAAAAAGGACATATTGGACTTTGCTCCGGATGCTCTGATTCTCATCGATTACCCGGGGTTCAATATGAAGATGGCCGAATTTGCCCATAAGAAAGGGATAAAGGTCTTCTATTATATCGCACCTAAGACTTGGGCATCCCGTTCATACAGAAACAAATCACTCAAACGCTATGTGGACATGCTCTACATAGTCTTTCCATTTGAGATCCCTTATTTTACCAAATGCGGAATTCCTTTCGTTTATAAGGGTAATCCTCTGGTGGAAGCGGTAGAGAAGTATGAATTTAAGCCAATCTGTCCTGAAAGTCCTTATATTGCTATCCTTCCAGGCTCACGGAAGGGCGAAATCAGCAGAACTATGCCGATTTGCATGCAGCTCGCGGACATGATGCACGCCGACCCTCGCTACGAAAGCTATAAATTCGTGGTGGCAGGTGCCCCGTCGCGAGGTGAAAAGGATTACCAGTCTTTTCTTGAAGGTCGGCAGGATTATGTAAATGTAGTTTTCGGGAAGACGTATTCCGTCGTTAAAGGAGCTAAACTTGCCATAGTTAATTCCGGAACGGCTTCTCTGGAAACCGCCCTTATCGGAACCCCGCAGATGGTATGCTGGTCCACTTCGCCGCTTACGGCCTGGTTCGCGCGCAACGTCCTGCACGTAATGGATAAGATAAGGTACATAAGTTTAGGAAATCTGATAGTGGACTCGCTTGTTTTCAAGGAGTTTGTTCAGGAGGATTTCAATATAGGCAATCTCTGGGATGAAACCTTGAGAATTCTGGAGGACGACGCTTATCGCGAGAATATGCTGCAGGGCTATGAGCAGATAAGAAAAGCCCTGGGGCATGGTGGTGCGTCCAGGGCTTGTGCCGAAGATATGATAGAGCGCCTTACTCGACGTTAATCTTCTGAGTTATAACTTCTATTCTTCCGTTTTCGAGAGTAAGTTTAGCTTTAACCGTGTGTTCTCCCTTAGTAAGAGGGCTTACGGATACGTGGCTTTGTTTTAGTCCGTCGAAAGTCCACGTGTACTCCTTAACAAGGCTGTTTCCCGGAACTATATCCAATATGAAACTGTCTCCCGTCTTATAAGAATCTTCCACGAGAAGATAAGGCGTGTCTATTACGGATATGGCGTTGACAAATGAAGCATAAGTGCTGTACGAAGTGATAGTCTCCCAGACACCGTTTTTAGCGAGATATTGCATCACTATTCTGTCGCCCAGGACAGGGGTCTTACTGAAGGAGCATGAGATGGAAGACTCAGTCATAAACTCTGACCCTTCGAGGCTTACGTCCTCAGCATCGGAGATAATCTCTTTCAAATCACCGCGATAGTCCACTATGGCCATTCTTATGGCCCCACTATAGCCTACATTATAGTCAGAGTTCCATATTCCACCCACTTTCACCGTGAACTGTTTGCTTTCAATGGAGCCGCTTTTCAGGCTAATCCCATTGTAGTCAGGGATGCTTTCATCTTCCACAAAGCACAGCGGTCCGCCGTTGTTGACGGTACTGCCGTCGCGGTCAGGTTCAAGCCCCACTATTATGGACTGCCCCTTTGAGAATGTGTAACTGTTTGGTATCGAAAGTGTCAGACTGAAATATCCGTTATCATCACCGCTCCATCCCCAGTTGATGTGCACGTAGTCTTTCTTATCGTACCCGTCGCAGAGAAACTGGTGTCCTCCATCCTCATCGCTTCCTCCGTACGGTACGGGACGGTTAGCGTCTATCTCTTCCTTTATTATGCGTAGGAACTCTGCGTCTGATGAACATGCATCGCGGTAGAGGTGGTAGGCTTTGCCGCTATATCCCATGTGCTCGAATAGGGCGATCTGGATGTCTTCCGCGTAGGCACCTGTCCCGGTTTCATAGTTGTATTCAGACTTGAACATAACTCCGAGGTCGTGTACAAGTGTTGCAACTGCATTTTTCTGCGCTGTAGTGGAAGAGGATGAATACGTCATTGGCATATTCGAATAATCATATACGTGATCGTCAATGCTGTATGACGGGATATTCACCGTCTTATCGTAATCGGAAGTATAGGAATATCCGCCAATGGTGCCTTTGCCTTTTTCCGGCCACTGATGGTAACGAAGAATTATGGCTATGGAGGTCGCTACGCAGCCTGTAAGTGCGGTATTTTTCTTTTTTCCTTCCGTTACGGTAGGGCAGTAGATGTTATATGGCGCATCCTGGTCCCATTCGGCGGTCTGCAGAAGCTTGCCGGTGCTTGTCTTAGTTCTCACTCCGGCCGTTTTCCAAAGCCTTGCCACTTCCTTTGTGCCCTTAAGTTGTGCTCTTCTGGCGGCATCTATACTCTTGGAGTAGCCTCCCAGGAACCTTCGCACATTGGAAGGCATTGACTGTGTCTTGAATGCACCCTTATCGTTATATGCCAATATGGGCAGAGTGGCATCTTCGGCAGATACGAGTATCCAGCCTCCGCTTGCGGCATTAACATAATAAAAAGTGGAACTTTCGTCGAGCGTTATCGTGAAATCGTCGCCCGAAAACCATTCGCTGGCTATTTCGCTGACCTTTTCTTCACTAACGAAGTCGGCTTTGCATAGAAATTCTCCTAAAAGCAGGAGCACTGCGGTAAGTCGTATTATTCTTTTCATAGCTGTATTATTCGAAGATTATGTATCCGATGTTGTTTACGTTGTCGCGAAGATAGCAGAGGTTTCCGCTAACTTTCACCACTTCAAGCGTAGTCTGACCATTGTAATCGCTCAGGGCTTCGATACCATTGCTTTCTAAGTTCGCGCGTACGGTACTGTTTTCTTTCAGAGCCGTAACTCCGGAGGCGAAATCTAAGTGAAGATAGGCGAAATTCTTGAAATCAAGGATTTTATAGAATACCTTAGAGGATTTTCCGGAACAGATGAATTGGCATTCATCTTCATCGAAAAGAAATGTTTTCTTACTGAAATCGTCTTTCAGGGAATAAATCCCGCATTGCGTCTGTTCAATAAATGCAGTGTTGTATTCGGATTTCTGGTCTTCTTCCGTAGTGTTTTTAGAAGATCTGTCGCATGCCGATAGCAGCAGCAGCGAAGACAGTAACACGAAAATGTGTCGTTTTATCATAAATAATGAAGTTTAAAATTTTTTCAAAAATAAGTAAATTTTTGTAAATTTGAACGTTTTGCGGTTTTCGACTTGGGGAGGTGAACTCCCGGGAGGAGAATTGGAACGCAGAGATATTATTTTGAACATCAAATTATATATGATATGAAGAAAATTGTATTGACATTGACTGCATTGGTAGCATTTACTTGCGCCCTTAATGCACAAAAGGCGAAAGTGGATTTCCCTGAGTATCAGTTTACTACTGTGCTTGAAAATCCTATCACTTCCGTTAAGAACCAGTATCGCAGCGGAACTTGCTGGGCTTTTTCAGCCATCAGTTTCGTGGAGAGCGAGATTATAAGGATAAATAACATCACTGACCCTGAGCAGTATCCTGACCTTTCAGAATTCTTCGTTGTAAGCCATTCATATTCAGATAGGGCAGACAAATATGTCATGCTTGACGGTAACCTCACTTTCTCTGCCGGTTCGCAGGGTGAAGACGTGCTGGATGTCATCCGTCTCTATGGTATCGTTCCTCAGGCTGAGATGACGGGTATGAATTATGGAACGGAGCTCCCTGCCCAGGCCGAACTTGACGCCGTTCTTCGCGCCTATGTAGATGCAGTAGTTAAAAATCCTAACCGCACTCTTACCACAGCATGGAAGAGAGGCTATCAGGCTGTCCTTAACGAATATTTCGGTGCATATCCTAAGACCTTCACCGTAAATGGAGTAGAGTACACGCCAGAGTCTTATCGCGACGCATTGAACTTTAATCCAGACGATTACATAACTCTTACATCTTACACTCACCATCCTTTCTACACATTTTTCCCTTTCGAAGTGGCAGATAACTGGAGATGGGACGAATTCTATAATGTTCCTATAGACGAGATGATGTCCATCCTCGACTATGCTCTTGAGAACGGCTATACCATCTCTTGGGGAAGCGATGTAAGTGAACCGGGCTTTACCCGCGACGGACTTGCCATATTGGTGGATGTTAATGCCAAAGCTACCACAGGTTCAGATCAGGAGCATTGGGTCGGTAAGGCAGATGACAAGCCTGCTAAGGCTAAAGCTAAGAAAAATGCCAAACTCAAGACCAATCCTATCGTGGAACTTGTTCCTACGCAGGAGACACGTCAGGAAGGATTCCTTAATAAGAATATAACTGATGACCACGGCATGCAGATTTTCGGCATCGCTAAGGATCAGTGGGGCGGTAAATATTATTTGGTAAAGAACTCGTGGGGCGTTACCGGCAAATATAACGGCATCTGGTATGCAAGCGAGGCTTTCGTTAAGAATCAAACACTTGACATCTGCATTCATAAGAGTGCTCTTCCTAAGGATTTCGTTGAGAAACATCCTAACGCATTGAGCAAATAATGTCATTAGTAAAGCATATTCCTAATTGCATCACCACACTCAACCTTGTCTTCGGCATCGTGGGTGTGGTTTTCGCGTTCGAAGGTAAGACGCTTTCCGCATTCTATATGATGCTCGCGGCACTCCTGTTTGACTTCTGCGATGGTCTGGCAGCGCGTGCTCTTAAATCCTATTCTCCTATGGGAAAGGAACTTGACAGCCTCTGCGATATGGTCAGTTTCGGAGTCCTGCCTTCGATCATGATGTATGACATTGTGCGGACGTACGTGTGGACTTCTGCCACGTATGTGGCCTTTTTACCATTGATGTTCAGCATAGGAGCGGCTCTTAGGCTTGCCAAATTTAATGTGGATGAAAGGCAGCACAGTTCTTTTCGAGGGCTTGCAGCTCCTGCCGCAGC
This sequence comes from Firmicutes bacterium TM09-10, assembly GCA_963650755.1. Lineage (GTDB taxonomy): Bacteria > Bacteroidota > Bacteroidia > Bacteroidales > UBA932 > Cryptobacteroides. Next base: position 65,945 of record CAVJMH010000009.1, read on the forward strand.
TATAGCGGTCGCATCGCTCTGCTGCTATGCGGATGCGAAACCTAACTCTCTGCTCGGGGGATTATGTACATTCTGGTGGTTTTTACCGGCGGTAAGTGTGTTTTTTGTAGCATTGATGCTCTGCGATCTTCCTATGATGTCATTCAAATTTTCAATGGAAGACGGTCGCGCCATTAAAATGAACAGGATTTTTTTCGTTGCAGACTGCGCGGTGATATTGGCAGGAGTTTTACTTCTCGGAGAGCATTGGACATTGGCAGTGATGCTGATGGTTCTGCTATATGTTATTAAGAATATGGGATTTGCGCTTGGTGCGCATAAGAAATAGTAGGGGATGAATCCTAACTCATTTAGTGAAAGTATAGAAAGCGGTGAACTTGAGAGACTTCCATTGACCTCTTTTCCCGGAAGGATAGAAGTGATAGATCACGTAGGGTTTCATTATACGAGGGCATTGGCATATCTGAGAAGGCAGAAAGTGATAGGTTTTGACACGGAGACGCGTCCTTCTTTCGAGGCTCATCACTATCACCACGACGTGGCTCTTCTTCAGCTTTCCGGCCCGGAAAAGGCTTATCTGTTTAGGCTCAATAAGATGGGACTTCGAAAAACACTGTCTTCCATTCTGTCGAACCCGCACATTATCAAGGTAGGGGCTGCCTCCGCGGATGATGTGAAGAGCCTTCAGCGCCTGTGTCCTTTTAAGCCGGCGGGCTTTGTGGACCTGCAAAAAATAGTGTGGGAGTGGGGCATAAGGGATAAGAGCGTTAAAAAGATGACGGCTATCATCTTGAATTTCAGAATATCTAAGAGTCAGCAGCTTTCTAATTGGGAAAATGACACGCTTACTAAGGCGCAGCAGGATTATGCTGCTACCGATGCGTGGGTATGCCGGCAGATGTATTTAAAGTTGTTGGATACTTCTAAAAATCCATTGGCAAAAGATGAGCAAAGTAATATTAAAGAAAGGTAGAGAGTCTTCTATCCTACGTTTTCATCCGTGGGTGTTTTCCGGAGCCATAGCTCGCATTGAGGGTGATGTCAGTGAGGGAGATGTGGTGTCCGTGTGGTCGGCGGAAGGCGCCCTTCTCGGCTGCGGACATTATCAGATAGGCTCCATAGCGGTGCGTATGCTTTCGTTCTGCTCGGAGCAATTGGACGCTGATTTCTGGGTCGATGCCATTCAACGGGCCTATGACGCCAGACGCGCTTTTCTGCTTACGGATAACCCTTTAACCACTTGCTATCGTCTTGTCCACGGTGAAGGCGATTCCCTTCCGGGACTTATTATCGACTACTATGACGGCGTCTGCGTGCTTCAGGCTCACAGCGTGGGTATGTTTCGTTCTAAAAAGCAGATTTGCAGTGCTTTACAGAAAGTTTACGGTGATGCCCTTAAAGCCGTTTATGATAAGAGCTCTTCTACGGCACCGTTTAAGGCAGGACTTGACCTTGTGGACGGATATGTTTATAGCGTTCCGGGCTTCGATGCATCGGAGGCTATTGTCCTTGAGAACGGTAACAAGTTTTGGGTGAATTGGCAGGAAGGACAGAAGACTGGGTTCTTTCTGGACCAGAGGGATAATCGCGCTCTTGTAGGCAAATATTCTTCAGGTCGTCGTGTGCTTAATCTGTTCTGCTACACCGGAGGATTTTCTGTTTATGCTCTAAAAGGCGGGGCCGAAAGCGTAGAGAGTGTGGATTCTTCGGCCAAGGCTATCTCGCTTGTGGACAGAAACGTAGCTTTGAATGGCTACACTAACCACATCTCTCATACGGTCGATGCTATGGATTTTCTCGCTGCGGTGCCCGAAGGAAAATTTGACCTTATGATAGTTGATCCGCCAGCTTTCGCCAAGCATCGCGGGGCTCTGAAAAATGCGCTGAGGGCATATCAGAGACTTAACGCTATGGCCATATCCAAGGTCGCCAAGGGTGGCATCATCTTTACTTTCTCCTGCTCGCAAGTGGTTGACAAAGAAGCATTTGCTTTGGCCGTATTCAGTGCGGCGGCTCAATGTGGAAGAAGAGTAAGAATAATGGACAGACTTAATCAGGGAGCCGATCACGCGGTCAATATCTTCCATCCGGAAGGGGAGTACCTTAAAGGTCTTGTCCTTTATGTAGAATAAGTCCCGTTATAGCGGGTAAATCTCCATTTTAACGTAGTCTATGAGGTCTTGCGGGTTGATTTTGACTTGCAGACCTCTTTTTCCTGCACTTATGTAGATGTAGTCGTAGAGTAGAGCGGACTCGTGTATATAAGTAGGAAAAGGTTTTTTCATGCCAATGGGACTGCATCCTCCGCGGATATAGCCCGTAGTGGGGAGCAGGTCTTTCATGTGGAGCATCTCGCAGTTCTTGTTTCCGGAGATTTTGGCCGCCACTTTAAGGTCCACTTCCATATCGCCGGGGATAACACACACAAATTCGCCAGTCCTGTCTCCCTTTAGGACGAGTGTCTTGAATACTTGGCTTATGTCTTCCCCGAGGCTCTCGGCTACGTGTCCCGCGCTCAGGTCATCTTCTGTATATTCGTATGGGATAAGCGAATAACTTATTCCGGCGGCATCCAGAAGCCGTGCTACGTTAGTTTTTTCCGTTTTCATCTTTCTTTGTGTCCTCCTCCATGGTAGGCGCTGAATCTTTATATAGGAAGCGGCGGATTTTCTGTGTCGCTGTCTTTATGAACGGCTCTTTCATCACTTGCACTTCGCCTATCTTCGCGTTGTTCGACACTTTGGAGTTGACTTTGGCCAGAAGATTATTTTTAAACTGTGATATGTCGTTCACAAGTCCATCGCTCAGTTCGATGAGGGCGATGAGTGTCTTATTACGCTGGATTACAATGGCTTCCGCTACACCTTCCTCGTTCTTAATAACTTGTTCTATCTCTTCGGGATAGATGTTTTCGCCAGATGAGCCGAGTATCATGTTATTAAGACGTCCTTTTATCATGAAACGTCCTTTCTTGTCTATACATGCCAAGTCGTTAGTTCTGAACCATCCGTCCTCTGTGAAAGCCTCTTTCGTTCTCTCCGGATCTTTATAGTAGCCGAGCATGATGTTAGGTCCTTTGGCCACGATCTCGCCTTCACCAGTCTGTGGGTTTACATCGTTGAGTCTGAGCTCCATATCGTAAAAAGGAAAGCCTATGCATCCCGGCTTGGTGTTCTTGAAGGAGCATCCGGCAAGCATAGGAGCGCTTTCTGTAAGTCCGTAGCCTATGTAGTACGGGAAACGTCCTTTGTAGAGGAATTCTTCCACATCTTTATTAAGCGGAGCACCGCCTATGCCGAAGAACTTGAGCCTTCCGCCGAAGTATCGTTTAATTTCCTTACATGCCATTCGTGCAAATATCCGGCTCATGTGGCGGCTCATCCACGAAAGTGTCTTACTTTTCTTTATTTTAGGAATGACTATTCCTTTATATATCTTCTCTATTATAAGGGGAACAGTGAGCATGGTGGTAGGTCTGACTATCGGCATCGCCTCCTTGAGTGCGCTCGGCGTGGGTTTTTTGGTCATATACGCCACACAGGCTCCTGCTGCAAAAGGATATAGCAGGCCAATGGACAGCTCATAAGTGTGGGCCAATGGCAGTACGGACAAGAATACATCGCTGCTTTTGATAGGGTAGAAGTGGTACGCGCCGAATACGTTGCTCGTGAAATTACGGTGGCTTAGCATAACGCCTTTGGCTTTTCCTGTAGTGCCTGAGGTGTAGATGAGTGCTGCCAATGAATCTGCATCGGGTTCTGTAAGCGTGGCGCTTTCTTCTCCTTTGCCGGGAGTCTCAAGCGCTGTTCCGTCCACCATAATTGGCTTAAGGGTAGTGATGTCTATTATGACGTGCACGGAACGTCGGCATTCTTCGCTGACGCGGGCAAGAAGTCTTTCTGATACGAAAAGTGCCTTGGTCTGGGAATGCGTGAGGACGTTGGTAACTTCGTTTTCGGAGAAATCCGGCAGGATAGGCACTGCTACACGCCCGAATGCCGTGATGGAGAAGAATGCCACCGCCCAGTTCGGCGTGCTTCCGGAGTATATGGCTACTTTGTCTTCTGATGATATGCCGTAACTGCTGAGAAGTTCGCTCACTTCCGAGCATTTGTTTTTGAATTCCCTATAAGAGTATCCGCCTGTACCGTCAGAGGTCATACTTGCTCTAAGGGATGAAAATGCGGATGTGGAATGGTTGTATAATTGAGATAATGTGTCGAATCGTTGCATAATTCAGTCTGGTTTGTAGTACATCGTTTATTTTGTAGGCGGCAAATATACTACAAAAATCTTTCCTTTCTGTCTTCGTTCACTTCCTTTTGATACGGTTTTCTGCACCGTCGCTCCGCTCGACCCCACCATTCACAAGTTCGTGGTCCCCCCCTCTTACGATGCCGAGGGCAGCACGGGTCCCGAAAAGAACTGCCTCTGCAAACGCTTAATCAAGTTTTTTAAAGTACCGCTGTTATTAATCAGCCACAGCGGAAATTTTTCTGCGCAGTCGCTTCGCGACCCTATACGGGCAAATGCTTCGAAAAACCTCCGCCGTGACTATATGAGGTCGCGATGAACAGAACTAAAATACTAATACCTATCAAGCACTCATTGTTCTTCTCATCCATAAGTCTTGAACAACCCGAATGAACCGAATTTTGAGGGACCATGCTTGCAGTTTAAGAAAATAATCTTATATT
>CAVJMH010000010.1:0-67298 GCA_963650755.1 Firmicutes bacterium TM09-10
ATATGAGAGAGGAGCCGGATGAATTTTCCGAAAAATGTTTCAAAAAATTGTTCGAAAGTGCGAAAATTGCTAACTTCACCACCGGTGAAATAGAAACATATTTAGATCAGGAAAGGATGAAATACGATTACGAAAATGTTCTGGAATACGCCGTGGAGCAAGGCGAAGCAAGAGGTCGAGCTGAAGGAGAAGCGAAAGGCGAGGCTAAAAAGGGACTTGAAATAGCGAAGAAGTTATTCGCAGAGGGTATGGATATTAATTTCGTGTCCAAAGTTACCAGTCTGTCTATTAAAGAGTTATCTCTATTAAGATAATTGCTAACTTCACCACCGGTGAAATGGAAACATATTTAGAAGTTGTTTTGAAATAGTTGCCGAATTTTATTATATTGAATTTTCGAGGCAGTTTCGATTTTGGAAGAGGGCACTTAGCAGTGGCTACGATGACAAAGATGAAAATGGCCGGAAAGACGGTGTAAGAAAAGAGAGCAATTATTTTAAAACAGCTTCTTAGATCAGGAAAGAATGAAATACGATTACGAAAATGTTTTGGAGTACGCTGTGGAACAAAGTGAAGCCAGAGGTGCGAGACTTGTAATTGTTTGAAAGTGCGAAAAACAGGATAAACGTCTATCGCATAGGAAAAATAATGGGAGGCCGAAAATAAATTCGGTCTCCCACCAATGATTATATTATATCTTTATTATTTAATCTCAGAAAGAACGCATTTGAATACTGCCTTCTGTGTTCCGTCAGCGATATAAACATTAAGACTTCCGTCAACCACCTCTACGCTGATGTCTGCAGATGTACTTCCAGTGCCTTCCAATCCCAATACAGGGAATCTGTCAACAAGAACAGGCTCAGCCGGAGTATCTATATTGAAGAGAACAACATATGAAGGATAACCGGCGAAGAAGCTATAACTGTATGCTACCAAATATTTATGTCCATTAAACTGAGCATATTCCATAGACACGATACCGTCAATCCATGATCCGCCACTTTCACATCCTACCACCCAATTCGTACCTGTCATAGACGGATTATAGAAAAGTTCGTAATTGTCTGCATAAGCGGCAAAATACAATCCTCCGTTAATATCTGCAGAAAGGTGTCTTGCAACGCCCCATTTTGATCCCCAAATAGTCGATGTGGTGATAATGCCCACATAATCTGTATATTGTTTGTCATCAGCTCTCTTTCCGTCTTTCAATGCGAAACATACGTTATATGATCCCGCTCCTGAGAACACCTCAACAAGAGCATCTCCCTTTAATACATTACCGTTTGCGGAGATGTTATTATATCCAGAACCGTAGAACTGGTTATAACAAGAGAATCCCTCCTTGTATGTAGACTGGTCAAATGGAGTCTCTGCAGGAATAAAGTATGTTACCATTGGTGCTGCCTCTTCGCCGTAATCGCCACCTGTCATAAGAACGATATTTCCAGCATCATCATTACATATACCTGTTACGGCAGCTGCCGCCTTAATCTCATTTTTAAGCTCTCCTGTAGCCTTGTCGTATGCGTAAATCTTATCTGATCCGTTAGCCACAAGGAAGAGATTACCTGCGAAAGCAGTGTTATATGTCGTACTTGAGAAGGCCTCTTTCGAGAACTCCTTAGTATAAACTATGCTACCGTGTCCTTCCTGGTAAACTCTTACCCTTACGACATAATCTTCCGTTTCTTCGGTATCATTACCATCGTCATCCTTTACAGGAACCTGGATAGCAGGAACCGTGAACTTAACTATGTCGGAAACTGCAGACCAAGAAGTAGCCTTAGGCATATTGAAAGTAGCAGTACCATCAGCAATAGTGCACTTTCCAATCGTAGGATCACCTACCGTATATTCAACGTTCGTGTCGATGGTAAATGTCTTAGTACCGCCCTCGGTTCCGAATGAAAGTTCAGTTTCAGAAACAGTAAAATAAGCCTTGAACGGTCCGTTCTGGGTAAATACGACCTTAACTGGCTCTCCTCCTTCAGGAGTAAGAGAAAGGTTAATGGTACGAGCAGCATTGTCTTCTGTAAGAGGCTGAACTGTAAGTTTAACCTTCTTGTCATCAGCCGTTCCCGAAGTAGGGCTGAGGGTAGCGACAGTCTTGTCCACGTCAATCGCAGCTGTCCACGCCACATTAGATTCGAATGTCACGGTAAAAATGTCTCCAGCCTGAGGTACCGTAACTGTTGCCTCAGAAGTGAGTTTTAATTCAGGTGTAACTTTAACCTCTTCTTTATCACAAGCGGCAAAAGCCAACACGCCAGCGCAAAGCGCTAAAATCGATTTTTTCATAAATAAAACAATTATTGATTTAGTGTGATTGTTGATATTATCTATTCTTCGTTTTCAAGATATTCGTCAAAAGCGGCCTTCACATCATCCCAATAGTCATACATCTTGATATGACACAGGTCAAAGATGAACATCCCCCCTGTGCTGTTATTAATGCAGGCATCCACTATCTTAGGCATAAGCGAGCCCTTGCCTCCATCCGTAAAGCCTGTAGCATTACCTATATCCGGACCTCCGCTATAAGGGGCATCGCCCTTGATAAGTTCACCGGCCTGCTTACAGAAACCCTGCATAGTCCACTCTCCAGACCCATAGATGCTGTCTGCTCCAGCATAAGCCCCTATGAACATGAAATCCAGGTGGTCGGCAAACCCATAGTTCTTATAATCACTGTCAGCCCACCTATATCCATCCGCCTTAGGGTCGTACTTAGGGCTTGCCCAATTCACTCCGCTATAGTAATAGCTTGAATACCAGCCGCCCACATAGACACCGAAACGGATATCCTTATTCACCGCATGCACCTTAGCCTCAGCCTTCTCTACAAAATCGTGAATGGTCTTGGCACGGAACGAAAGCCACTGCTTCTGTGTAGAAGTCACGTAAGAAGGCAGACTGCTCTGTCCCTTACTCATTATATCCGTAGGCCAATTCTCCACCTTTTTTCCTATATACTCCTCAAACTGACTGCGAGACTCTTCGGAAAAATCGCTTTGAAGACTGAAATCGTCGTAACGACACCTGTCAAGGATGATTCCGTCGAGATCGTATCCTGCCAAATCTTCAAGAAGACTCAGAACATAAGACTGAGCATCAGGATTCGAAGGGCTGAAGAATTTAGCACCATAATCATCCTCATAACCTGAATGAGAAGACAAATCCAAAGTACTCACAAGCCCATCCGTAGTGTTAACAACAGACGCCCACGACTTCATCTTGGAATCCGTAAATATAGGACCATCCTCCCCAAGCTCATAAGGACAAAGGTATCCACCCACGAGAGTGTTGATACTGGCATTAACTCGAAGTCCATTCTCTCTGGCGGCATCTATAAAAGCCTGAAGATAATCGAAGTCTGCCGTGCGATAAAGCCACTTATAACTACCTTTCACCCAAGCATCTATCCTACTTAACGAAGTACCCTGACGACTTTTGAAAAGCACCGTTCCATTAGTCGGTCGCACATCGACGATAAGGTCGGTAAAGCCGGTTTCCTTAAGCCTCTTGACATCCGAGAAAATCTTGTCCTTATCGTTAGCGTAATCGGAAAAATTACCACCGGCGTCTATCCAAATGTACCTGGCTTTCCCCGCAACCACAGGGTCAGGGGTCGGCTCCGGATCAGTGTCAGGGCCCGGAAATGGAGGCAAAGCGCCACTATTCTTCTTTTCGCAAGCAATCAACGAACAGGCAAGAAGCAAAACAGAAAATATTTTAGTAAGCAAATGTCTCATCACTACTTGATATATACGCAACTTGCTACACTTCTTTGATTTCCGTCAGAAGGCTTGATGAGTTCCTTACCATTTACAAGCATAAGAGAAGACCCGCCACCATCAAGATTAAGAGCATCGGTACAGCCATAATTCTTAAGTATCTGAGCCACTTCACCAGTGGTATAACCAGGCACCCCCTCCGTCATATTACGGCCTTCGCATACGAAGAGCACAAGCTGCTTATCTGCCGTGATACCTATCGCCGTACGAGGAGCCGCGCCATCGGCACCAATCTCTATAAGTTCCTCTCTGAAAGTATCTTTAATCTTTCCGTCCTTAATAAGAACCGGGGCACCGCCTATGCCGTTCTTTGCTTCAAAAGAGCGAGCCGTGCTCGGAAATGTGGCATTTGGAGCTTGACAAGGCGTAGTGTCCCAAGAGTTTTCTGCTACAGTATCGTAGATATAATGAGTAGAAGCGTCTTTCCAATAAGTCCAGCAAACCTCGTAAGTGCCGTCTGTATGCTCAAGGAATGCACCGCGAGTAGGATAATACACTGTCTTCCAATCCTGTGAAGCGTAGTTAATGTTAGGACTGAGAAGAGTCCCGTTACTTACCTCCAGACTTGAAGAATACGATTTACCTTCATCTGTATAAAAATAACCGGCATTAATCACTACCACAGGTTTCCCTTGAGCTTCGTAAACCTCAGAAGGAGTCTGGAGAGGCTCATCACTTCCTTCAAGAGTAGGGGCGTTTATTCCCCAAACTTCGAAACCTTTCTTAGAGAGATCCACCTGCGCTATATATGCGATGGCGTTTGTGCCAAGGAGTGTCTTGGAAGCTTTAAAAATCTTAACATAGTCAGGGAGCGACTCATAAGAGGAACTTACATCTGTCCACTCTTCCTCTACTGGAGTCTCCGGATCTTCCCATGGCCAATCAGGTACCTTACTCTGCGACTTTTTCTCGCACGAAAGTGCGAGAAAAGCGCAAAGAGATATAATGGATATTATTTTCAATCTTTTCATCATCCTATTTCTTTATGCAATCTGCAACATAAGCTGCAAGACTCTGACTATGATGATCATAGTAATAAAGGAACAAACGGAACCCGTCAGATGAAGGACAGAGGCAGACATCTCCTGAAGCACCTATGCCATCATAATACGTTCCCTTCTGGAACCACTCAGGATTGACATCGGCAAGAAGTGAAGGGGAAGATGGATCCGTTATCTCATAAAGTCTGAACATAGGACCTATTCCCCAATTAGGGAAGTGACTTACAGAGAAGAGAACCATAAAGGTAGAATGATTAAACTGCTTAGTATCAAGACAGTTGACATTATTAGCCCAGTTACCGTAACCTGCCGCATTATTATCCTTACCGTCCTTATCAAAATAATGAAGGACATAAAGGTCCTCTATAGCATTACTATCATAGAAGTCAAGGAACCAACCATCCTGCTCAGGAGAAAGACTTGCAGGAACAACCGTAGCCTCTTTTATAGGAGCAGAGCCCCAACCAGCAACCCCCGCTACCGTCGTGAACGTAAATGACACTACCTTAGGGTCACCCACCACAGCGCCGTTTTCTACTTTCAGATAAACCGCACGATTAGCGGATGTGACGTCAGGAACACCCTCGGAAGTAAACGTGATAACTGCCTCTGTGTCCAGATTACCAATGATCTTCATTCTATGCCCTATCTCCGTACCGGAAGTGGCATCCAAAGGATTGACAAAACTATGGAAAAGCACAGGGTCAGCTGTAGGATCATCACTGCGATAGAGATTAATGGTTCCGCCAGATAAGGCAGAATTACATAAAAGGATATGCTCGGCTTCATCACCTGCTATGCAGACAGCCTCGGAAGCGCCCACTTTCATAGAACCGGCCTTAGAACCATCGAAACGATTTACAAGCATAGGCTCTCCCTCGCCCGTACATACTACGATATTGCTGCCTACTCCGGCAAGAGACACATAAGTCAAAACAGAAGCGTCTGGCAATCCAAGATTAGATACCGGATCTATGTTGAAAAGCTCCTTGAAAGAAGAAGTGTTAAGGCCCATATCGATAAGTTCAGGATTACCTTGACTTACCGTATATACTCCTTCCGTTCCATCTTCCGCAAGAACGGTAACTGTCTGTCCACTATTAAGATTATATGCCGTCTTCTCACTATATGTCTTTCTTCCTATTTTAGAAAGAGTAGCGTGAGGTGAAACCTGTCCGCTTACATGAACAGAAGAAAGATCTTCAAGATACGGAATAAGGATAGTCTTCTTTTCGCTATTGATGATACCATCCACCATCACTTCCTTAATGTTGAATGTAACAAGCTCACACATATCAGGATGCACTCTCTCTCCCGTGATTATTATCTTCTTCGAATAACCGTCAGGTCCTGAAAGAGTAAACTCGTTCTCCTCAGTAAGATCAAGACTTGTAAGCTTAGGAGAAATGCTGTAGTTAGGAGCAAGAGTAGCATTAATCTTAAGATTAGTCATGTATGTAAAAGTCAAATCATCCGAGGTGATAGGATAATACCACGGAATAGGGATGACATAGCGCTCGGTCTCAGGATCTGTAACCGTGAGCGTCCCCAGGACTTTATCGGCATAAGGGGTGCCTGTAGGGAAAATAGCCTTGATGGCTATAATTCCCTTCGTGGCGTTCTCGTCGGGCTGCACATACTCGGGCTCATGACAAGCGCCGAGCAGCAGTGCCGATGACAAAACCAATATTGTATTAAGTATTTTTTTCATTTATGTATTATCTGTTAGTGAGCAGAATTAATTCCATGCAGAATCCGGCTGAGTATGATTGAGTGCAGGATTATTATCAAGTTCTGACTTTGGAAGAGGGAAACGGTAGAGTTTCTTCTCGAAAGTCCTGTCTTTTTCATCTACAGAGACGTAGGTGTACTTGAATGTGCCGTCTTCATTAGCCTCAATCTTGAGTCCGTGTTGCTGATATTCAGAAAGTCCGGTAGGATAAGCTTCCGCAGCCACTTCCCAGCGACGAAGATCCCAATACCTCTGTCCTTCGAAAGCAAGTTCGACTTTTCTCTCCTGGCAGATGGCATTCCAAAGCTCCGTGCCATACCTGTTAGTATAAGGAAGACCTACACGCTCGCGTATCTGTTTAAGAATGGCATTGGCCGTGGCCTCATCATTTGCGCTTCCCTTAACGCATGCTTCAGCTTTATTAAGAAGAACCTCAGCGTAGCGAAGAAGAGTGAACGGCTGACTGCTTCCAGAAATATTTACGTCATAGGACTCATCTACAAGTTTACGCAGATAATACCCTGTAACTGTCTTTCCCTTAGGCTCTTTATCCGTTTTCCACGTAGCCCAGCCGTCAGTTCCTCCTACAAAAGGCTCTATGGTACGAGACTTCCACTTAGCTCCATTGTAAAGGATAGTAGCTTGGAAACGAGGTTCGAGCTGCTCATAAGGAGGATTAGAAGTAGTAGTACCATGCCATTTAGACCAATCCGGATACCCTCCGGTGGCAAGTTCATAGCTCTCCACTATTTCCTGAGTAGGCACACCATACGCACCTCCCTTCTGGCCAATGGATGAATAATCTCCACCAGGAGTATAATAGAAGTTGAAACTATGTGTAACACCATCACTCTGGCTGAACAGATACTGTAAGATAGCCTCCTTATTACCTGTAGTCTTGGTAAAGACATCGGCATAATTGGTCTCAAGAGCATATCCAAGTTCTGCCACCTTATCCGCAGCCTCGATTACTGCATCGTAACGCTTAGCATAAAGCATAGCTCTCGAAGTGAAAGCATAAGCGGTACCTTGATTAAGACGTCCGGAAGCCGCGTTAGGTAAAGGAAGATTTTCAACTGCGTATGCCAAATCCTTTTGAATGAAATCCCAAGCTTCCTCCTCTGTATTCAGAGCCTTAGAACTGCTGATGGCAGTGAGGTTTTCATCATAAAGAATGACTTCCTTATAGCGTTTCACAAGTTCGAAATAGAAATAAGCCCTGAGGAAACGAAGTTCCGCTTCTATGCGCTTAGTGTCCGACTCATTCAGCGAGCCATAAGTATGAAGATTGGAAATGGCCTCATTGACCTTTCTTACGGCTGTCATCATAGTGCCCCAATATCCGAGATAACCATCTGCATAAGTGGCAGTAATGGTGTTTCCGCCATAAGCAATCTCAGAAGGAATGTAACAAAGAGCATTATAGTTATATGAGGTATATTTCATCTCATCGGTGAGAGCCTCTGTAAGACCAGCCACGGTAGGGGCCGATGCGAAATCCCATATATATGAATACAAATAGTTTACTGCATATTCCGCATATTCGGTCTTGCCCCACATTACCTGAGGAGAAGTCCTGTCGGTAGGTGTCATATCGAGGAAAGCATCGCAAGACGACAACAGCAGCGCACTGGCAACAAATATCATTAACTTTTTCATAGACCTAGAATGTTAAAGTGATACCTCCCATCACAAGTCTCTGCTGTGGGTAATAACCATTGTTGACGCCTGGAGACTCAGGGTCAATTCCGTCAGGAAGTCCATCTATAGTAAAGAGGTTCTGTCCCTCCACAAACACTCTGAAAGAACCTATACCTACAAAGTCAGTCACCTTCTTAGGGAAAGTGTAACCGAGCTGTGCGGTCTTAAGGCGGATGTATTTACCATCTCTTACCCAGAATGTAGAACATAGGCCGTTATCACCGCCGCTTGTAGTAGTGGACAGAGTCAGACGAGGATATGTAGCGTTCGTGTTATAGATGGAGTATGCGCCCTCTACGAGATACAGAGGCGAGTTACCTCCTTCCTTAAATGTCTGTGTCCAGATGGTGTTATCGTCGTATCCGTTATAGTAGTTACCGGTAAGGGATACATTAAAGAGAGCACCGCCGGTGAACTGGGCATTGAAATCGAATCCGTTCCAATTAAAGTTCAAATTAAGACCATAGGTAAGGCGCGGACGGTTACTGAGCCCGAAATAGCCCTTATCATCTTCGTCGATGACACCGTCTCCGTTAATATCTACATACTTGATATCCCCTATGTTAGGTCTTGTGCCATACCACGCGGCGTTATCTATCTCCTCTTCACTCGTAAACAGCCCATCTGCCTTCCAACAGAGAAGACTTCCGTACTGTGTACCTACCCTCTTACGATAGTCCACGATATTAGGTTCATCCTTATATTTGAGCCAACGTGTGTGTGAATAAGTTACAGAAGCAGACACGTCGTAATAGAACGGCTTACCGAGAAGATCGAAATGGTTACGATGAGTAATGAGCACATCTATACCCTTGGAATCTATAGAGTTATAATTGGCCCATGTAGGATAGTAACCTCCCATTGAAGGCGGATAACCGGAACTCTGGTAAGTCAGCATATCGTAGGTATAATTATAGAACCCGTCGATCTCCGCACCGAGAAGACCGTCCCACATAGTAAGGTCGAAACCGACGTTATAGCTAAGAGTCTTCTCCCACGTAAGGTCGGTATTTGCAATGCCGGAGGTGGTATATGAAGGGAACATACCGTTAGGATATATCACATTCAGCGACTTACTATAGGTACTGAGGAACATGTACTCGCTTACTGAGTCATTACCCAGAAGACCTACAGATGCGCGAAGCTTCAAATCGTCCACCACATCCTGATTCTGCATGAACTCTTCCTTTGAAAGCCGCCAACCAACCGACGCTGAAGGGAAAAATCCCCAGCGGTTCTTAGACATACCTGCGAATTTATATGAACCGTCATAACGTCCGGTGAACTCGGCAAGGTATTTCTCGTCATAGTCATAGCGGAGACGTCCCACATAACCTGCGCTGCGTGAAGCGCTGCTCCAGCCCGATACAGGACTGTTAGTAGGAATACCGTTAGAAAGTTCAGGAAGTTCAGCGAAAGGAAGGTTCTTTACATAAGCAGCAAGACCATTTCCCTTATATTCACGAGCTTCGGCCAAAAGCATAGCATCCAGATTATGCTTTCCGAAACTTCTGATGTAAGAAGCGCTCACCTGACCCACCATCTGCTGGGAGAAAGTTACTCCTTCACCGAGATTAGTTACGTTATCGCTGATATGCGGATTATCCGTACGTTTAGACCATCCCCAACTCCCGTCGGTATCATCTTTAGATAACCACATAATGGTATAAGGAGTGCTGAGGTTCTTATTATAGCTCTGCGAATAGTCAAATGAACCAGTAGCCTTAAAACTCAGGCCCTTAATGAAAGGCACCTTATAGTTAAGAGCTGCGTTAGCCGACATGCCGGCACCACGAGCCTTCTTATATCCTGACTCATAGATGGCAGCAAGAGGACTTACCAGGAAAGACTGGTTATTCTGCTTAGCACCAGTGTAATATCCGTCCTTAGTTACAGGAAGATATGGGTGCATCTGCACGGTCTGTCGTCCGATTGAGAACCAGCCCACTTCGTAACCGGAGTCTGAATCTGAACCTCCGGAAAGGAATGCAGGACTCTGTCTGTCAGAGAGCACGCCGCTAAGACCTAAAGTGAAATCAACGTTCTTCGTAATCTGACTTTCGAGATTAGCACGTACGTTATAACGCTTATAGGTAAAGTTATCGATATTACCTTTCTGGTCAAGGAAACCGAAAGACGCGAAATAACGGTGCTTGTCAGTTCCGCCCTGAACGGTTACGTTATGCTTCTGGGTGGAACCTGTCCCGAAGACAAGATCTATATAGTTAGTATTGGCCCAGTTACCATTAGGATCACCGTTTTGAATGAGATTAAGGACCTCTTTTGAGAAATATGGAGTGTACTCGTCCGGAGAAGAAATCTCCTTATTGGCGAGCTTATCCATCATCTCGGCGATGTTATAATATGACACAAACTGTGCACCGTCCATGAATTCAGGGAAATTGGCATTCATGGAAACACCGTAAGAGCCGTTATAGGTAATCTTAGCGTCGCCTTTTTCACCTTTCTTAGTGGTGATGATGATGACACCGCCGGCAGCGGAAAGACCATAAACAGCGGCAGAAGCACCGTCCTTAAGGACCGATATGCTCTCGATATCCGCAGAGTTTATGTCGTTAATGTTATCCACAGGGAAACCGTCCACGATATAACTTACGCCATAGACAGAACCACGGATACGAAGAGAAGCTTGGTCAAGACCCGGCTCGCCGGACTCCTGCACAGAAGAGATACCTGGAAGACGGCCGGCAAGCACCTGGCTGACGTTCGTAGCCGGGGCTTTGAGCAACTCATCACCTTTAATGGCCGAAACGGCACTGGTGATGGATGACTTTTTCTGCTGACCATAACCCACAACCACAGCATCATCAAGGAAGAGGTTATCTTCCTCAAGCACCACGTCAAGGGTTTTTTGTCCGTTGTAAACTTTAGTTACCTTAATGTAACCTAAAAAATAGAATTCGATAGTTTCGCCCGGAGCTACAGAGACTCTGTATGTTCCTTCCGGAGATGTTATATCACCAGTTTTAGGCGACCCCCCCCCATCAAGAACTGCTACAGTAACCCCTGGAAGAGGCTGCCCCATCGCATCAGAAACGGTGCCCGTAAGCGTAGTCTGCGCAAAAGCAAACGTTACGTTCACCAATAGTGCCGCGAAGGCGTATAAAAAACGCATAGTTCTAATGTTAAAATTTTCTTTACAAATATAACACAAAAAAACGCACTTCAAATATATAAAGTGCGTTTCCCCTTAAAAAGACTATAAAAACTTTACCTTTTTCAGGAAAGTTTTTTAATATTTTTACTAACTACTCTGCTTTTTCTTCAGAAGTATTTTCAGCAGGAGCGGCTTCAGTGGTCTGAGCCGGAGCTTCAGCTATAGGAGCCTCCGCTTTCTTAGTGCTACGACGGGTGGTCTTCTTGGCCGTCTTCTTAACGGAAGCAGCAAGTGCGGCTTCGTTAAAGTCAACCAATTCGATAAGAGCCATCTCCGCTGCATCTCCCGGACGGAAACCTATGTGAAGAACACGGGTATATCCTCCTGGACGCTCGGCAACCTTAGGAGCCACCGTGCGGAAAAGCTCCGTAACGGCTTCCTTATTCTTAAGGTAGCTGAAAACTATACGACGCGAATGAGTGGTATCCTCTTTTGATTTGGTAATAAGAGGTTCTACGTAGCTCTGCAGGGCTTTCGCCTTAGCCACCGTAGTAGTAATCCTCTTATTGAGAATCAAAGAGCAGGCAAGGTTAGAAAGAAGAGCCTTGCGATGGCCGCTCTGACGTCCGAGATGATTAATGGATTTATTGTGTCTCATCTTTTAAATGTTCTTTTTCTTTGGTTCTATATTATACATGGTAACATCCATTCCGAACGAGAGCCTGTTCTGCTCTACGAGCATGTCTATCTCGTTAAGAGACTTGCGTCCGAAGTTACGGAACTTCATAAGTTCGTTACGGCTATATGACACAAGATCTGCAAACGTGTCTATGTCTGCGGCCTTAAGGCAGTTGAATGCCCTAACGGAGAGGCCCACGTCTGAGAGCTTGGTCAGAAGCAGATGACGAATGCGAAGACTTTCTTCGTCAAGCTCCTTACTGTCCGTCTCTACTATGCTGTCAGAAGAAGACTTCTTGTCGTCGGTAAAAAGACGGAAGTGATAGATAAGGATGTTAGCTGCGTCCTGAAGAGCCTCGTCCGGAGATATGGATCCGTCGGTAACTACCTCGAGATTAAGTTTCTCGTAGTCCGTCTTCTGCTCCACACGCCAGTTCTCAACAGTCCAGTTGACTTTACGTATAGGAGTATAGATGGCATCCACAGGGATGGTTCCGATAGGAGTATCTTCGTCTCTGAGTTCATCTGCTGGCACGAAACCGCGACCTTTCGTGATGACGATCGAGATTTCGAGCTTAACTGACGGCTCCAGAGAGCAGATATGCTGTTCAGGATTCAACACCACGAAAGAAGACAATCCCTTGGAGATATCCTCTGCCGTAAACTCATGCTTACTGCTGATGACGATATTTGCTGTCTCAGTCTCGACTCCCTCAACCATTCTCTTAAAGCGTACCTGCTTAAGGTTCAGGATAATATCCTGCATACCTTCGATAACGCCAGGAATAGTCTGGAACTCCTCCGACACGCCGGAGATCTTAATCTGACTGATAGCAAAACCCTCCAAAGAAGCGAGCAGAATGCGACGGAGAGCATTGCCTATAGTCTGCCCGTATCCCGGCTCAAGAGGGCGGAATTCGAAACGGCCTACAGTATCAGTGCTTTCGAGCATGATCACTCTGTCAGGTTTTTGAAATGCTAAGATTGCCATAATTCTATTAGGTGTTAAATGTTCTACTTAGAGTACAGGTCAACTATGAGCTGCTCGTTAATGTTCTCCGGCACTTCTGCGCGGACTGGGACATTAAGGAATTTGCCTGAAAGCGCTTTAGCGTCAAAGTCAAGCCAAGAGTACTTGGTAGTGCTTGCCACTGAAGCCTGAATAACCTCAAGGCTCTTTGACCTCTCGCGAACAGCCACTACATCGCCAGGTTTAACCTGAGCTGAAGGGATGTTGCATACCACACCATTAAGGGTGATGTGCTGGTGGCTTACGAGCTGACGTGCGGCTGCCCTTGTAGGAGCTATTCCGAGACGATAAACTACGTTATCGAGACGGCTTTCAAGAAGGAGGATAAGGTTCTCACCCTTCTGTCCGCTGAGACGACAAGCCTTAGCGTAGGTGTTATGGAACTGACGTTCGAGAACGCCGTACATATACTTAACCTTCTGTTTTTCTTTAAGCTGATTGCCGTATTCTTTTGACTTTTTACGTTTAGCGGCGAGTCCGTGCTGTCCTGGAGGAAAATTTCTCTTCTCGAAATATTTGTCTCCACCGAAGATAGCTTCACCGAACTTACGTGCGATTTTGGTGCTTGGACCAGTATATCTTGCCATAATTCTTAAGTTTTAAAAGTTAAACTTTACGACGGCCTTTAGGACGACATCCGTTATGAGGCATAGGTGTTACGTCGATAATCTCTGTAACGGTTATGCCGGCATTGTTGATGGTGCGGATAGCTGACTCACGTCCTGCTCCCGGTCCTTTAACATATACTTTCACCTTACGGAGTCCAGCATCAAATGCTGTCTTGGCTGCATCCTCCGCTGCCATCTGAGCTGCATACGGAGTGTTCTTTTTGCTTCCCCTGAAGCCACATTTGCCTGCAGATCCCCAGCTGATCACCTGACCCTGGGCATTTGTAAGCGAAACGATAACATTGTTGAAGGTTGATGAAACATGGGCCTCGCCATAAGCTTCAACCTTGACAACTCGTTTGGATGTTGTAGTTTTCTTTGCCATACTTCATCAATTTTACTTGGTTGCCTTCTTCTTATTAGCAACAGTCTTCTTCTTACCCTTTCTTGTACGGGCGTTATTCTTGGTGCTCTGTCCGCGTACCGGAAGTCCACTACGATGACGGATTCCACGGTAGCAACCGATATCCATAAGACGCTTGATATCCATCTGGACAGATGAACGGAGTTCACCTTCGATCTTGTACTCTGCTGCGATTTCCGCACGAATTGCGGCCACCTGAGCATCGTCCCAATCGCCAACCTTGATGGAAGCGTCTATGCCGCACTTGTCAAGAATCTTCTTGGCAGAAGAGCGACCGATTCCGAAGATATAGGTAAGTCCTATCTCTCCCTGTTTGTTGTTTGGTAAATCAACACCGGCTATACGTGCCATAATTATACTTTGATTTTAATTTCTAAATTAAACTGTTATCCTTGACGCATCTTGAACTTAGGGTTCTTCTTGCAGATTACATAAAGACGACCTTTACGGCGTACAATCTTGCAATCCTCGCTGCGTTTTTTAATGGATGTCTTGACTTTCATAATACTTGTATTTATTTATACCTGAAAGATATTCTTCCCTTGGTCAAATCATAAGGAGAGATTTCAACTTTCACCCTGTCTCCCAGAAGGATATGGATAAAGTTCATTCTCATCTTTCCGGAGATGTTACACAGGAGGACGTGCCCGTTCTCCAGTTCAACTTTGAACATGGCATTAGGGAGGGTCTCTATCACCCTGCCATCCTGCTCTATCGCTACTTGTTTAGACATTAAATCTTCACTTTAAAAATTGATCGAAGGATCTTTCTCGATAAAATCATAGGTTGACAGCTGCTCAGCTTTTCCGCGACGGACAACAACCGTAAGCTCGTAATGTGCCGATTTAGCTCTGTCTGCCGTGTGTACAGCCCAGCCATTTCTGTCCAGGTAAACGCCACGGCCTCCGGCATTAATCATAGGCTCAATACATATCACCATTCCGTCCACGAGATGTGTCCCGCGACCCGGACGTCCGTAATTAGGGACTCCAGGCTGCTCGTGCATCTCTTTTCCGAGTCCGTGTCCTTCAAGTTCACGAACTACAGAGAAACCGAATGATTCTGCATACG
Source organism: Firmicutes bacterium TM09-10 (assembly GCA_963650755.1). GTDB lineage: Bacteria > Bacteroidota > Bacteroidia > Bacteroidales > UBA932 > Cryptobacteroides. The sequence continues at coordinate 15,164 of CAVJMH010000010.1, forward strand.
ACTGCACCGCGTATCCGATGTCGCCGGTTCTGTTGCCTGCTACAGCCGCTTCTATTCCCTTGTAGAGAGAAGCCTTCGTTACGTCGAGAAGTTTACGGGTCTTCGCATCCACCTCCCCTACCGGGAAAGTGTATGCGGAGTCGCCGTTATATCCTTTGTAAAAAGTGCCGCAGTCCACGGAGACTATATCCCCTTCTTTCAAGACGTAATCTGACGGAAACCCGTGTACGACCACGTCGTTGACCGAAAGACAAAGCGCTGCAGGAAAACCCTCATATCCGAGAAAAGAAGGAACAGCCCCGTTATCGCGAATAAAAGTCTCAGCCACTCTATTCAACTCTAAGGTTGTCACACCAGGAGCGACTATCTTACCGACTTCTGCCAGTGTCTTGGACACTATTATGGCATTCGCTCTAAGAAGCTCTATCTCTTCCTCGGTCTTAGGTTTAACCATCTTCCTAAAAATTTTCAAAGAACTACATACCTGAACGTCCACTGATGCGACCTGTCTTCATGAGACCGTCGTAGTGACGCATAAGCAAATAACTTTCAACCTGTTGGAGAGTATCCAGAACCACACCTACCAAGATTAGAAGCGAAGTGCCTCCGAAGAAACTTGCGAATGCGTTGGAAACGCCAAGTTTCATAGCTATGGCAGGAAGGATGGCGATAATGGCCAAAGCGATAGAGCCAGGAAGTGTTACCTTCGAAAGGATACTGTCAAGGTATTCCACTGTGCTCTTGCCAGGCTTGACGCCAGGGATAAATCCTCCGTTTCTCTTCATCTCCTCGGCCATCATCTGAGGATTGACAGTTACGGCCGTGTAGAAGAACGTGAAGGCAACCACGAGAATGGCAAATATGAAATTATACCAGAATCCTGTGTAATTACCGAGCGTGGCAGCGAGTCCACGAGTAGCGTCCCAACGTGAGAAGAGAATAGGGAACAGCATCAGAGCCTGTGCAAAGATGATAGGCATAACGCCGGCAGCATTAATCTTAAGCGGAAGGTACTGACGCACTCCGCCGTACTGACGATTACCTATAACCCTCTTAGCATACTGTACAGGGACCTTGCGGACAGCCTGTACAAGAGCGATGGCAGCCACGATGACCAAGAACCAGAGAACCAGCTCTATAGTCAGAAGGATAGGACCTCCGTTAGTCGTAGCCATCTTCTCAGAGAACTCAGCGACGATAGCGTGAGGCAGACGGGCTACGATACCTATCATAATGATGAGGGAAATACCGTTACCTATACCGCGATCCGTGATACGCTCACCGAGCCACATGACGAACATGGAACCTGCCATGAGGATGATGACTGAAACAAGATTGAATGCGAATGAACTCCATCCGAGATTACGCATGGCCACGAACGCCTCTGCAGGGATCTGACCATGGATAGAAGCTACATAAGCCGGACCTTGGATGCAGATGATGAGAATCGTAAGGACTCTGGTCATCTGGTTCATCTTCTTACGTCCGCTCTCTCCTTCCATCTGGAGCTTGCGGAAATAAGGGACAAACACTCCAAGCAGCTGGATGACGATAGATGCCGAGATGTATGGCATCACACCCAGCGCAAAGATAGAGGCATTACCGAACGCACCTCCGGAGAACATATTCAACAGGCCGACAAGACCTTCGTTGGATTTGCTCTGCAGGTTAGCGAGCATCGATGCATCGATACCCGGGAGCACGATAAAGCACCCGAGTCGATACACCAATATCAAGAGGATGGTATAAACTATCCTCTTGCGTAATTCCTCGATCCTGAAGATGTTTTGAATGGTCTCTATAAACTTCTTCATGGAGATTATTCTATTACGACCGCCTTTCCTCCGGCAGCCTCGATTTTAGTAATGGCTGAAGCAGAGAATGCATCTGCTGTAACGGTAAGAGCGGTTTTAATCTCTCCGTTACCAAGAACTTTAATAAGGTCATTCTTGGATGCGAAGCCTGCGGTCTTGATGTCATCCACGCCTACTGCGGTAAGATTGGCCTTAGCAGCGATAGCCTCGATGACGGCCACGTTAACTGCCTTGTATTCTACGCGGGTAGGGTTTTTGAAACCGAATTTAGGCATACGCCTCTGAATAGGCATCTGGCCTCCTTCGAAACCAATCTTGTGTGAATAACCGGAACGCTGTCCGGCACCGTTCATACCACGTGTAGATGTGCCGCCGTGTCCTGAACCTTCACCACGACCGATTCTTTTCCTTGCTTTGGTAGCACCCTTTGCAGGTGCGAGATTTTCAAGTTTCATATATACGGTCCTCCTTATTTAACTTCTTCTACTTTAACAAGATGAGCGACTTTAGCTATCTGTCCTCTCGCTACCAGAGTGTCCTCAAGTTCCACGCTTTGGTTGAGCTTGCGGATTCCGAGACAACGAAGATTCGCGATCTGACGCTTAGTCTCTCCGTTCTTGCTGATTACCTGTGTTACTTTAAGCTTTGACATTTCTATATCCTCCCATCTTAACCGTTAAACACTTTGGACATAGGAATACCGCGAAGCCCTGCAACCGTGTAGGCGTCTCTCATCTCTGTAAGGGCATAAACGGTAGCCTTTACGAGGTTATGAGGGTTAGACGAGCCTTTAGATTTAGCAAGCACGTTCTGTATGCCGGCCGATTCGAACACCGCACGCATAGCACCGCCGGCCTTTACACCGGTACCGGGAGCCGCTGGCTTCATGAACACCTTGGCGCCACCGAAATGAGCCTCTCCCTCGTGAGGGATGGTAGTGTTGATGACAGGAACCTTCACGAGGTTCTTCTTAGCGTCCTCCACTGCTTTAGAAATAGCCACGGTAACTTCGTTCGCCTTTCCCAGACCATAACCTACGACACCATTCTCGTCGCCTACCACTACGATAGCGGCAAAGCGGAAATGGCGACCACCCTTAGTTACCTTGGTAACCCTCTGGATGGCGACAAGTCTGTCTTTAAGTTCAAGATCAGATGTCTTTACTCTTTTTACATTTGTATTTGCCATAGTCTGTCTTTTTAGAATACGAGGCCGCCTTCACGTGCAGCGTCTGCCAAACTTTTAACTCTTCCGTGATAGAGGTATCCTCCACGGTCAAAACTTACAGTAGTGATACCGGCTGCAAGTGCACGCTCCGCGACAGCTTTGCCTACAATGGCGGCAGCATCGATACCGTTCTTACCCTTGCATTCTGCAGCAAGAGTCTTGTCTATTGAAGATGCAGCGACAAGTGTCTTGCCCTGCTCGTCGTCGATTACCTGAGCGTAAATAGCTTTGTTGCTTCTGAAAACAGCAAGACGAGGTCTTTCTGCTGTGCCGCTAACATGCTTACGAATACGGTAATGAATTCTTTGTCTTCTTTCTATTCTATTCAATGCCATAATCTAATCTCCTATTATTTAGCTGCTGCAGTCTTACCAGCCTTACGACGAAGCTGCTCACCGACAAACTTGATACCCTTACCCTTATAAGGCTCCGGCTTACGAAGTGAACGAACCTTGGCTGCGACTTGGCCTACAAGCTGTTTATCACAACTCTTGAGCACGAGTACAGGATTCTCACCTTTCTTGACATCAGGAACTTCTGCGACTATCTCATCCGGAAGGAGAAGATAAATATCGTGAGAGTAACCAAGCGAGAAAATGAGAAGGTTCTTACCCTGAAGGGCTACACGATAACCTACACCGACAAGTTCCTGCTTGATGGTGAACTGCTCGCTCACACCCACTACCATGTTATGCACAAGTGCACGATAAAGTCCGTGCATTGAGCGATGACGTGGCTGGTCTGTAGGACGGGCAAACTTGATCTGATTGTCCTCAATGGTTACGGTGATGTCCGGATCAACTTTCTGGGACAATTCGCCATGAGGTCCTTTAACCTTCACAACGTTGCCTGGGAGAAGCTCAGCGCTCACCCCGGTCGGAAGGCTTACAGGCAATTTACCAATTCTTGACATTTATTGTTCTGTTTTTAATGATTAATATACATAGCATATAACCTCACCACCTACGCCGAGTTCTTTAGCCTCCTTGTCTGTGATGACACCCTTAGATGTAGAAAGGATGGCTATTCCGAGCCCATTGAGGACACGGGGCATATTTTCCACATCAGCATACTGCCTAAGACCCGGAGTAGAGACGCGCTCAATCTTCTTGATGGCCGGCACCTTGGTCTGAGGATGATACTTCAGAGCGATTTTGATGGTATTCTGTGGCTGAGCCTCCACTACCTTGTAGCTGAGGATGTAACCTTTCTCGCAGAGGATCTGGGTAAGAGCCACCTTCATCTTGGAAGAAGGAACCTCCACCACTTTCTTTCCTGCCAAATAGGCATTGCGAATCCTTGTGAGATAATCTGCAATTGGATCTGTCATATCTTTTACTTTTTTAATTTTCTACCAGCTTGCTTTCTTTACTCCCGGAATGAGGCCGTTAGAAGCCATCTCACGGAACTGGATACGGCTTATGCCGAACGCTCTCATGTATCCCTTAGGACGACCTGTAAGAGAGCAACGATTGTGCATACGTACAGGTGAAGAGTTTTTAGGGAGTTTATCAAGTGCTGCCCAATCTCCGGCTTCCTTGAGCTCCTTTCTTTTCTCGGCGTACTTAGCAACTAATTTCGCGCGCTTAACTTCGCGAGCTTTCATTGATTCTTTTGCCATATTCTTTACTTATTATGTTTTTTGAAAGGAATACCGAATGCTGCGAGAAGTGCGTGGCACTCTTCGTCAGACTGAGCGCTTGTCACAAATGTGATTTCAAGGCCATGGATTCTAGGGTTCTTATCTATATCGACTTCAGGGAAGATAAGCTGCTCCTTGATACCGAGAGTGTAGTTACCCTGTCCGTCCATATTCTCTGCGACACCGTTAAAATCGCGGATACGCGGAAGAGAAACACGGATTAGTTTCTCAAGGAATTCGTACATCTTCACGTCACGAAGAGTTACCTTACAACCTACAGGCATACCCTTACGGAGTTTGAAGTTAGATATATCCTTCTTTGAAACAGTTACAAGTGCCTTCTGACCTGTGATAAGAGAAAGCTCAGCGGCTGCCTCCTCCACGATTTTACGGTCTTGAGTACCTTCGCCAAGTCCTTCGTTAATGGTAATCTTGACGAGCTTCGGAACCTGCATGACAGTCGAATAGCCGAACTGCTTCATGAGAGCGTCAACTATCTGCTCTCTGTACATCTTCTTAAGCGTAGGAACATATCCAGCAGGAGCTGCGAGCTGTCCCTCTGATGGTTTATTTGTCTTTGCCATAATTACTTAATCTCCTCCCCAGATTTCTTAGCGTAACGAACTTTCTTACCGTCCTCAAACTTGTAACCTACGCGTGTAGCCTTACCTGATTTAGGATCTACGAGAGAAATGTTTGAAACATTAATAGGAGCTTCCTTCCTGATGATACCACCCTGAGGAGCCTTCGTGTTAGGTTTCGTGTGCTTGCTGACCATGTTGACGCCTTCAACAATTGCACGATTTTCGGCAGGAGCGACTGAAAGTACCTTTCCGGTCTTTCCTTTATCGTTCCCCGCGATGACGATTACATTATCGCCTTTCTTAATGTGTAACTTACTCATACTGTCAAATGTTAAAGGACCTCCGGTGCCAATGAAACAATCTTCATATAGTTCTCGCGGAGCTCTCTGGCAACCGGGCCAAAGATACGGGTTCCACGAAGTTCACCTGCGTTATTAAGAAGAACACAGGCATTCTCGTCGAAACGGATATATGAACCGTCCGCTCTGCGGATTTCTTTCTTAGTGCGCACAACTACAGCCTTAGAAACTGTACCCTTCTTAGCGTCGCCGCCAGGGATAGCACTTTTTATAGATACGACAATCTTATCACCGACTGTCGCGTAACGGTGGTTAGTACCGCCAAGCACACGGATGCAAAGTACTTCCTTTGCTCCGCTGTTGTCAGCCACCTGTAAACGTGATTCCTGCTGTATCATATTACTACTTAGCTTTTTCTACGATTTCAACTAATCTCCAGTTCTTTGTCTTGCTGAGGTGGCGAGTCTCCATGATGAGGACAGTATCTCCGATACCGCACTCGTTCTTCTCGTCCTGAGCGACAAATTTGGTGGTCTTCTTGACGAATTTACCGTACAAAGGATGTTTCTCTTTACGTTCAACGGCAACTACGATGGTCTTATCCATCTTATTGCTGACCACAACTCCTGTTCTTTCCTTACGAAGATTTCTTTCCATAAGTCTGCGCTACTTTAGTTTTGTTTTTCTTTTTCAGCAAGGATAGTGATCATAAGAGCGATATCCCTTCTGGTCTTCTGAAATTTCGACGTATCCTCCAGCGGAGAAATAGCGTGATTGATCTTCATGGTGTCGAGGTTAGATTTCTCGACCTCAATACGGTCGCGAAGGTCTGCAATAGACATTTCCCGTGCTTCTGATGCTTTCATTTTCTTCTCCTCTGTTAATTATTCAACATAATCTCTACGAACAACGAACTTGGTAGCTACAGGGAGCTTGTTCGCTGCGAGACGCATAGCTTCCTTAGCCACAGCGAGTGAAACGCCCTCGGCTTCGAAAAGGATACGGCCCGGTGTGATAGGTGCCACGAATCCGTAAGGATCACCTTTACCTTTACCCATACGGGTATCGAGAGGCTTCTTGGTTACAGGCTTAACAGGGAATACCCTAATCCAAACCTGGCCCTCACGGTTCATAAAACGCGACATAGCCTGACGTGCAGCCTCAATCTGCTGGGCTGTCAGCCAACAATTCTCAAGGGTCTTGATACCGAATGAGCCGAAAGAGAGCTGATTACCTCTCTGGGCCATACCTTTCATACGGTTCTTCTGTTCCCTTCTAAATTTGGTTCTTTTTGGTTGTAACATTGCTATATTACTTTAATAATTTGTATTCTTTTTAGTCCTTCCAAGAGACACTTCTCCCTTAAAAGGGCTGCAAATTTAACACAATTATCCTAATATGCAAAATATTTTTAAAGATTTTCGACACAGAATTATAGAGGTAAACTCTATTTAATTCAGCGACTTACCGATATAGGCCAATTTTTTCTCCTGGAGTTTTCGACGCGCAGCATCATCAATTATAGAACTGCCACGGTTCTGATTTTCCGAAAAATGTTTCAAAAAATTGTTCGAAAGTGCGAAAATTACTAACCTCACGATTATCCACCCTGATGCAGCGATTTTTGCTGAAATCACAGAGCGCAGAGCGAAAGATTACGGGTTTTATCAAGAGAAAAGAACAGATTATCATTGGTCAATCGGTGAGAGTGGTGCGAAGCTGATGAAGTAAAATAAACAGAGAGAGGATGACACGTTAATGTCATCCTCTCTCTGTTATGCCCTACCGTTAAGGGCTTAGAATAAATTACTTATAGAATTCGGCTTTGACAAAGTCAATACCTTTATTATCATTTGTCGTATTTGTTAAATTGTAAACTATTCGGTAATATTTACCAGTCCAATCATCCGTTTCCTCTGCGGTGAAAGTCGTAGTTCCATTAGCCGCATAAGTTCCAGGAAGAGTAGCTATAGCATTATCCCCGCTTGCTGCATCATCTGCCGTATCAAAAACCATAAGAGACATCGAATTTACGGTAATAGCTTTCGCAGAACCGCTTCCATGAGTTACTACAACTTTAACGATTTTTTCCGAAATAGCTCCTTTACTATAAATCGCTCTATCAATATCCGTAAGTTTTTTCCCTCCTATGCGCCAATATCCTTCAAATTGGGTATTACCTGTTACGTTCCATGTAATACCATCTATTTCAAAATTAGCACTACCTGCATAAGCACTATTCGTGCCTTTTTCCGCTTGAAGAGTATAAACGACAACTGGGTCTGTACTTCCTGCAGGATTAACGGTGATGGTGGTAGTGGCAGAAGCTGCGGTGTAGCCCTCAACGGCTTCTACACTGGCTGTTATCTTAACGGTCCCCTCCTTAACGCCTGTTACCGTACCGTCTTCAGAAACAGTAGCGATAGTCTCGTCCGCTGAAACATATTTGAGAGTGGCAGTAGATGTACTGGTAGCAGCGAGACTAACGGTCTCACCTACATTCACCGTGTAGCTTGACTTTAAAGAAATCTCTGTTCCGATAGCTTTTACCGTGAAATCATCCTTCCCCCAGAAGTAAACCTGTTTAGTAGTGTTGTACAAAGCAGGATAACATACGACGTCTCCTGTCGTGAGGGCTGTAAATGAAAATTTTTCGCTTGTGTTTTTAACATAAATTGCTATTTCGCTGTCGCCCTGAGAGAATTTACCATTCCTATCAGACTGTGAGAAAGCATCATCTACAGTTACATCGGTAAGTTTAACCTTGCAGTTAAGATACTTGTTAAAGTCAGAAAGAACCTCTGCGATGGTAGCCTCCGTATAGATGCCTGTTCCGTCTTGAGCGATAGTAGCCTTTGAAAAATCGATGGCTGTAACCTCAGGAAGTCCATTAAATACAGCCCCCGTTCCTGTTACAATACCTTTAATGGTGGTCTTTTCTGCACCATTTTCAAGTAGAGTCGCGCCATAAAGCATTATAGCACCAGTAGCATCCTGAATGTAAGTGGTTTTGTCATCTGAACATACCTTCGTTACCTCTGCAGCGGAAGTAAGGTTAAGTTTAAAATCCATGCCATCCTTTCCGGCAGCGATGATAGCTTCGTTAAGTTCAGACAAATTATTATAAACCGTCTCAGGGACACCCTTCTGCTCAACTGTAAATGAAGCAGTTAAATCTCCGCTTGTGACGGTAAATTCAGCACTACGATTTTCGGTAGTAGTGTTGGCTGGGAATGCAACTTCGATTTTACCGTTTCCGGAACCACTTTCAGTAAATGATGTAATCCAGTCTCCCTTTTCCTTAGTTACTGTCCAATCGCCGGTACAAGTAACAGTAATTTCAGCCTTCGTATCCGTAGCAGTAGAAGAAGCAGCTTCAGGTTCAACCTCAAGCACATTTTCCGGAGCCTCTCCCTTCTCTACACTTACAAAATATGCATTTACAACTTCTTCTTTCTGATCCTCGACTTCAGCGGAAGAAAACTGTCCTCTCTGACCTACAAGAGTAACCTTGTCCCCGGCAGTTACTTCAAGTTTCCCGAATGATTTGTCATTCTTAACAACTGGTGACGCTGTCAATCCATAAACATATACGTAAGTGTCGGAACTCTCTTCCTTAAGATACAAATTACCATAAGTGGCGTTAACAACTTCCTTAACCACACCGGTAAGGCGATAATAAGGAGAGGTCAAATATGTGCTGGCCACGTCCTTAGCAAGAAATTCAGTTACAGAGACATCAGTAGATTTTATGCTCTTCTCAAGAGAAGCATTCTTCATCTCATCCTTCTGATCCTCAGCCTTAGCATCATCATACCGAGCACGATTACCTACAATGGTGATGATGTCGCCCTGACGGAGTCCGAGTTTAGACCAATCCGTAATGCCGTATATATATACACGACCTGTAGCATCCTGAAGATAAAGATTACCATACGTCTCATTAGCAATCGATTCGATCTTACCTGTAAGACGATATGGCTTCGTGCTTACCTCGGCAGCGAGGAATTCCTCGACTGTAGCATCTACGATGTCGGTTCTGGTGACCTTACAAGTAACGTTGGCAAGACCTTCAGCAGCAAGTGTGATAACTCCCTCATTACTTTCACCATCCTCACCAACGCTAACCTTTACGGTTTCGCTCTTATCAGAAGTAGCAGGGTCAAATGAAAGCCAACCTACATTTGAAGAAAGAGTCCAAGTTACAAGATTAGATGTAACAGCAAGGTCAAAAGCAGTACCCTTAGCGGCAGTAACCTCAGTAGAACCAAGCTTGATAGATGGGGTCTCACTCTTCTTATGAGAAATATAGTAGGATTTTATACCTTCAATAGTACCATTATATTCGCCACGAGTAGAAGCGATCGTGATCCGGTCTCCCTCCTCAACACCTTTTGCCTTCAAAACTCCGACATTCTGATTTGTAGGATCTTCCTTATAGCCCAAACCATAAATCAGAACAGAAGCGCCTGACTTAGGATCAAGAAGAGTGAAGTTAGAATAAGTGTCTGGATTAGTACTATTAGTTACTTCTCCCTCGAGAACATAGTAAACACTGGCGTCCACAGGTTTAGCAAGAAACTCCTTTACCGTGCAGGTCAAAAGTCTCTCGCCCTCTTCTCCCTCTTGAGAAAGAGTGATAGCACCTGATACTGTAGAGCCAGCGAAAGAAATGATAGCGGCTCTATTATAACTCTTGTTAGCAGCGACCTTAAGAGTGACATCGACCAAGTCGGAAGAGGCACTTCCCTCAGAAGGCTCTACTGTAATGCCTTCAATGTCATCAAGACTTGAAGCCGGAGAGACTGTAGCAGTCCAATCCTGAGTTGCGAGCAATTTAACAACCACATCGCCGCCCTCTTTACCTACTTCATAAGTGGCCTTCTCCGTAGAGATTCTGGCCAATTCCTCCGGACCCTGTTCACAAGATGTGAACAGAGCAAGAAGAGGAAGTAAGAATACTGAAATTATTTTATTGAATTTCATATTCGTTTGTTATTAGAAAATGTAACGTGCACTAAGAATAACACTCCAAGTAGAAGATGAACTGTTATAACGAGAATATGTAGAAGTGAGTTTCTCTGTACCATTCTTCTGATACTGGAACACCGGCTTAGCACCTGTCGTGTAAACAGCCTTTGCGTTCGTGAGGTTCAAAGGAAGGATGTTACCATATCCGTCACTTGCATTAATTGTCCATGCATTTCCCCAATATGGGTTAAGCATATTAGCGAAATTCTCTACATCCACACCCAACTGGATGGTGTGTTTTCTGTGATTAGCTCCTGTATAGAAGTAGAAATTCTGATTAACCTTAAGGTCAAATGTATGTCTCCAAGGAGCTACGATTCCGTAACGATCCGCAATCTTACCAGTGTGAGAACGCAGATACTTATCGCTCTGGATAAGCGTCCAGAAATCCTGGCACTGCTCAGCTGCAGAATAAGTTACATTCCTCTGACTATCTGTATAATCTTTGAACTGCCAATTACCTTTACCCCATTCTTCTCCACTCTTAAGATCATCAAGTGTAGGAATGTCTATAAGAGAGTAGTTGTAAGCACCGTCGCCGAATACATTAGAGTAGTAGTCGGCATTGGCACGACCATTAGCGCTTCCGTAGTAAGAAAGTGAAACGGTGGTTCCGAAATACTTGGCATAGTCCTTAGAGTAAGAGATGTTAGCCACTACACGATGAGGCATTACATAACTTGCATAACCGAGTTCGCGGTTGTTAGTGCCATACTTACTGATAAGGGCTTTCCAAGCTGAACCTGGCTGATCGCCTACACCGTCGATGATAACCTTACTGTCTGCGTAAGTGTAAGAAACATTGGCAGAAAGACCCCAATTGAAATTCTTTTCGAGTTTAGTGGTTATAGCGTAGTAGTAACCATTGTTCTTAAGACCGCTTACGTTATTAATAAGGTAAGCACTTGTGATCTGACTGTCGTAGTATCCGTTATTATAGTAAGGACGAGCCTCGATATCCGGAACAGAAGCAAGCCATGTAGGAGACTGAAGTGCGATGTTAGATATAGTCACGCTCTCTATATCCTTCTTATAAACACCTTCAACAGAAGCCTTGATGTCTCCCGGAAGAGTGGTATCGAGTGCCAATGAAGACTTCCAAGTAGTAGGGTTCTTAAGCTTCGGATCCATAAGGGTGATGCTTGTAAGATTCTGTCCTGCAGCCACTGCCGTAAATCCGTCAGGATAGAGCTGATTAAGTATGGCATTACGGTCAGCACTGATGGTAGGGATACCCTGATCGGCAGTACGTGTAACTGTAGTCTGAAGCACACCGGCATCTCCTGCCTGACCTACTATCCATACAAATGGGATACGGCCTACGAATACACCTGTACCTCCACGAAGCACGAGTTTACGATTTCCGAAAATATCCCAGTTAAAGCCTATACGAGGAGAAACTGAAAGATTTGTAGCCGGAAGATCTACGGTATTATATTTTCCTGAAGGGTTATTCGTTGTAGGAGCGAATGTAGCTTCCTCTACACGAGTATTCCTGTTGAAATCAAGTGAAGGATAGAAAGGGACCTCGAAGCGAAGACCTGCTGTAAGTTTGAAGTTATCGCTGATGTTGACGTTATCCTGAAGGTAGAATGAAAGCTGTTCAAACTCGAAACGAGGATATTCCTGAGCGAAAGTAGAGTTATTACCATGTGTAATGGCGAACTGGCTTGGATTATCAAGAAGTGTCCCGTTAATGGCAGCATCGTAAAGAGCTTGCTCATCAGCAAATTCGAACACGTATTGGCCTGCGCCCATTCTCTGGAAACCGTTCTGAGTCTTATCGTACTCGAACTGAATACCGGCGAGAAGCGAGTGAATGCCGACATTATATGTAAGTTCGTCTGTAGCTATAGCTGTAGAAACATCACGAAGGTTACCATAAGAGAAAGCCTCTGTACCGAATGTGGTGTAAATATGGGTCTTACCATCGCCATTTACATCCTTTACCGCGAGGTCAACTCCAGGGAAATAACCGCCGTCAACGGAACGTGGCTCGTACTGGTGAGAATATGAAACACGCAACGTGTTATTAAGTGCGCCGTCAAGGAAGCGGCTGTTAAGTTCGGCAGCTACAGAAGAGAAGTTCTGCTCCTGATAGTATCTTGCATTCTCATAGTAAAGAGCATACATAGATGTATTCTTTGTTCCTGAGAAAGAGCTGTTAGGAAGACCTGTACGCGATGTTGAAGGAGCTGAACCTTCCTTACTGTTGACCATATTATAACGCACATTGAGTTTATGGTCTTTATTAATGTTCCAGTCGATACGGGCAAGAAGCTTAAGAGAAGGAGTAGAATAATTATAGTTAGTATAGCGACCTGTGTCGTAACCATACTTAGACTTAAGTAAAGCTGAGACAGCATCCAAAACCACTGCGGAAGGATAGCAATAGCCATCGTTACCGTCAGTGAATACATGATCTCCGTCAACGAGTTTTCCATCAACGACCGAACGCTCTGAAAGCTTTCTGGTAGGGCCCGGAGAGATGGTCTTGTCTGCCTCCACGTTAAGGAATAGGAAGAGTTTATCTTTTATAATAGGACCGCCCACTGACGCACCATACATGAGGTAACGGCTGTCTGTCTTAGTAAGAGGCTCATAATCAGCTACCTGATAACCTTTCATGTCTTGATTCTGGAAATATCCATAAGCGGTTCCATGTATCTCGTTAGTACCAGACTTGGTGGTGGCGTTAATGCCGCCTCCGGTGAAGCCTGACTGACGTACATCGAAAGGCGTGATGGAGATAGCTACCTGATCAAGAGCATCGAGAGAAATAGGAGAACCGCCGGCAGGAAGGTTGGACCCGATACCGAATGCATTGTTCATCGCAGCACCATCGACAGTAACATAAGAGTCTCTGTAAGAACCGCCACCGATGAAGGTCTTAGTCCCTGAGACGTATGCCTGAGGAGTCTGTTTGAGAAGGTCATTCATGCTACGGCTTGTGGTAGGAACGCTCATTATCTTCTTTGAATCCAAAGAAGTAAGGGCTCCGGCACGGTCTGTACGCATGTTAGAAACCTTGCTTTCGGCAGATACAGTAACTGCATCCAATGCGAGAGACTCCTCCTGAAGGACAACATCGATTACGGCGTTATCAGAAAGAGCGACATTGATGTCGGTGTAAATCATCTCGGTATAACCAAGACAACTTACAGTCATCTTGTAAGGGCCACCGGCTGTGATATTATTCAGTCGATAGAATCCCTTTTCATCAGTAATGGCGTAGTACTGAGTACCTGTAGGCTCATGAAGAGCCAGAACAGTAACACCTGGCAGAGCGCCGTTAGCATCGGACACCTTACCACTGATAGACGACGTCGTAACCTGCGCAAAGGTCACAACACTCAAGAGTGATGCTGCAAAGGCAGTAACAATCCTTTTAATTAATTGATTCATAAATAAGAATGAAGTTAAATTTTATTCGCCGGCAAAGATATACATAAAAATAATTTAATGCCAATTCATTTATTTTAGGTTTATTTGTTTTTTTACTATACCTTTGTTTCCCTTTCGACATACGAGGACAGATTTGCCTGCTTGCAACCTCGTACAAAAAATGCTAAAAAGATGAACTACCTTTTCACATCGGAGTCCGTCTCCGAGGGGCACCCGGATAAGGTTGCCGACCAGATTTCAGATGCCATACTCGACGAATATCTACGTCAGGACAGCGAGGCTAAAGTCGCTTGCGAGACTTTCTGCACCTCAGGGCTTGTCGTGATAGGAGGAGAAGTATTAAGCACAGCCCATGTGGATATACAGAAAACCGTACGCGAAGTCATACGCCGTATAGGATACACCAAGTCCGACTACCGCTTCGACGCCGATTCGTGCGGCATCATCTCCACCATACACGAACAGAGCGCCGACATTAACCGCGGTGTGGTCCGCGAAGACCCTGAAAATCAAGGGGCCGGAGACCAAGGGATGATGTTCGGATACGCCTGCAAGGACACCAAGGAATATATGCCATTGGCCTTATCCCTATCGCACGCCATTCTTCGCATTCTCTCAGAAGTGAGAAAAGAGAAGGACAGCCCTATGCCGTACCTTAGGCCGGATGCTAAAAGCCAATTCACCGTGCAGTTCTCGGCCAAACATAAACCGCTGAGAGTGCACACCATAGTTCTCTCCACCCAGCACGACGAGTTCGATGCGGACGAAGCGATGCACGAAAGAATCACCTCGGATGTGAAGAACATCATCATCCCGCGACTCATTGCAAGTCTTCCAAGGGAGACGGCAGCGCTTTTCGACGGGAACTATAATCTTCTGGTCAACCCTACAGGGAAATTTGTCATAGGAGGTCCTGCCGGAGACACGGGTCTTACGGGCAGAAAAATCATCGTGGACACATACGGAGGGCGCGGAGCTCACGGAGGAGGAGCGTTCTCGGGTAAAGACCCTTCTAAAGTGGACCGTTCCGCCGCCTATGCAGCCAGACACATAGCTAAAAATCTCGTAGCCGCCGGAATCGTAGATGAAGTTCAAGTCCAATTGGCATACGCCATAGGAGTGGCCAAGCCCGTAAGCATCTATATCGACAGCTACGGAACTGCACATATAAATAAAGGTAGCCAGGAACAGACCGACGCCTACATAGCCGACAAGGTAGGAGAACTGTTCGACCTCAGGCCTGCCGCCATAATAAAAAGATTTTCGCTCAAATCTCCTATATACGAACCTACCGCTGCTTATGGGCACATGGGAAGAGAGCCATACGTCAAGGACGGGCTTCAATTCTTCGGTTGGGAACGTCTTGATATGACAGACAAGATAAAAGAGGCTTTCAAAATATAATACTTTTAGTATCTTTGCGCTTTGATTTGACATAGCACCAGGTGAAAGTAGGCTTTTACCGTTGCTTAACAGCTCGCCAATTCAAAAAAAGATCTAAATATGGAAGTAATCAACCTTGGAGAAAAGAGTTCCATCCTAAACTCTTTCGTCGCTCAACTCAGAGACAGGAACATTCAGAAAGACAGCCTCAGATTCAGAACCAACCTTGAAAGGTTAGGACAAATCTTCGGTTACGAGATCAGCAAGACCCTTAAGGGGGAAGATCGTGAGGTGGTAACGCCTCTGGGAATAGCGCACCTTCAAGTTCCGTGCGAAAAAGTGGTGGTATCTACCATACTCAGAGCCGGACTTCCTCTCCACAGCGGAGTGTTAAGCTGCTTTGACTCAGCGGAAAATGCTTTCGTGGCAGCATATAGAAAATACGACAACGAAGGGACCTTCCATATTCATACGGAGTACTGTACTTGTCCTGAACTTGGCGGGAAAATACTCATCATCGCAGACACGATGCTCGCTACAGGCTCATCCATACAGGTAGCATACGAAGTTCTGTGCCGCGAAGGCGGAGTCCCGGAGAAACTGCACCTTGTGTGCCCGTTCGCAAGCGTACAAGCTATAGAAAATCTTAAGAAAGTACTTCCTGAGAACACTACCCTTTGGGTAGCCGCCATAGACCCTGAACTCACAAGCCACTCATACATCGTCCCTGGCCTGGGAGATGCAGGCGACCTCTGCTACGGCCCTAAACTTTAAAGTTCTTTACGAAGACGTGCCAGAGGAATACCCAGCTGATCGCGGTATTTGGCTATAGTTCTTCTGGCTACATTATATCCCTTTTTAGAAAGTTCGGCCACAAGCTGCTCATCCGTGAGCGGCTTGTGTTTGTTTTCAGCGTCCACTATCTGTTTCAGCACAGTCTTAAGTTCGCGTGTGGACACCTCTTCACCGCTCTGGTTTACAAGACCCTCGGAGAAAAAGTATTTAAGAGGATATATCTTATATGGAGTCTCTATGTATTTGCTATTCACCACTCTGGATATGGTGGAGATGTCGAAGCCAGTAACCTTGGCTATATCTTCAAGTATCATAGGTTTCAACTTGGCCTCGTCCCCGCTTTCGAAGAACGGATACTGAAAATCTATGATGGCCTGCATGGTCCTGCTCAAAGTGTTCTGACGCTGTTTGAGAGCTTCGATGAACCATTTGGCCGAATCCATCTTCTCCTTTACGAAGTTCGCGGCCTCCCTCTTCTGCCGGTCAGTGCCACCACGGGCCTGTTCGAGCATGCCTGCATATTTTTTATTAATCCGAATCTCCGGGATATTGAAACGCGGCATTGTAAAGGATATCTTTCCATCCTCTTCTTTAAGGATGAAATCAGGAACTATCTGTTCAGCCACGTCCTCATAAGAATCGCCTATTGAGCCTCCCGGTGAAGGGTTAAGACGCACTATCACTTTGAGCACGGCCTTCAACGCATTCTCGTCCATGCCGCGGGACTGCATTATCTTAGCGTAATGCTTGCTGGCAAAAGCGTCAAAATCCCTGTCGAGTATGTCAATAGCCATCTTTACCTTATCGGTCTGCGGAGCGGCACGCAACTGAAGAAGCAGACACTCCCTAAGATCGCGGGCGCCTATCCCCGGAGGGTCAAGGGACTGCACGACCTTCAGCATCCTCTCCACATCTTCTCTCTCGCACTCTATGCCGGCGCGGAAAGCCAAATCATCTACCAGAGAGTCAAGGTCGCGGCGAAGATAACCGTCCTCATCAAGAGAACCGACTATGAACACGGCTATGTCCATGTCCTTAGAACTCAGATTACGGAAAGACAACTGGTCATACAGATTCTGGAACGAACTCTCCTTCACGGAAAAAGTATTATACTCCGGACGAGCATCCTTCCCCCAGTTGGAGACTTTCGTCTTATATTCAGGGATATAGTCATCCTGCGCCTGAATGTCATCCAAAGACACCTCCTTCGAATCTTCCGAATCGGAAGACGGAGTGTCGTCAAGCACAGGATTATCCTCCAGTTCTCTACGGACCCGCTGTTCAAGATCCTGAATAGGAAGCTCTATCAGCTTTATGGTCTGTATCTGAAGAGGAGAAAGCTTCTGGGTCTGTATCTGCCCTATGGATAATCCCTGTTTTACCATAACTTATTTCGTATTCTGAGGCTGCTTATCATCCTGCTGTTCCAAAGGCACAAGGACTTTGAGCGTATCGACGGTGTAAAGGTCGCTCAATGCGATGGAAGGGAATTTCATCCGCTCCTTAACCACGAAAGCGCTCGGAAAATATCTCAAGACCTCACGAAGCGCCATCTGAGCCTCCGCTCTCGTACGGAAGTCCCCTACCGTCACCTTAAAATTAGGATAAATATAGGTTCTGTACGTTCTGTATCCCGGAAACAGCTTCCGCGAACGTTCCTGCGCAGCTCGCGAAGCCTCTCTGGCATCCTGCCTGTTATCGAAGAATATGCGTATGCGGTAACCGTTGCTTTCAAGAGTATCAGCGAAATTGGCCTCCACCTGCAGATTCGCTGCGGAAAGCAATTCATCGCTCTGATTTATGCTGACTCCCTGCGGCATAATCTCAAAGATGTTCCTGCCCTTAAGCGAATCCGTATATCGTGAAGTGGGAATATATACAAGCGAGTCCACAAGAAGGGAGTCTCTCTGCAGGGAATCCGTCTGTGCACAGAGCGGGATGAAGTTCACCGCAAGGCAAACCAACGTTATAAACAATCTTCTCATCACTGTAATACAGGCAAATCTTTTCTCTCCACCTTATGCTTTATGCCCAGCGGATCGCGAGCCGTAAGTGTAAAATCGAGCGTTATGTCAGACAAATCCTGTGCCTGAAGAATCTTCATGATGTTTTGCAGTCCGAAACCGCTCTTCAGCGAAGCGAATACGTCCAAGTGATACGATTCCGTGCTTTTCCCATTGAGGGTAAACGGAGCGCAAGTAAATTCAAGGACCTCTTCGCCCGACATCTTCACGACCCCCAGCGCGTCTTCTATGCGAAGTGTAACGGTGGGATTCTCTATCTCTGCGGACACCAAAGCCTTGAGTGGCGTATCCACAAAAGATATTTTTTCCAACTGTAGCGAATTAATCTTTATGTCCTTATGGCTGGCGCACGATGCCAATGTCAAAAGCGCCAAAAGCAGAGTAATATATTTTTTCATCACCCCAAAGATACAAATTTTATCGTATCTTTGAGGCCAAATGAAAAATGTATATATCGAGACTTACGGTTGTCAGATGAACGTGGCCGACACCGAAGTAATCTTTTCCATACTTACAGCCAAAGGCTACTCCCGATGCGAAAGCATAGAAACGGCCGATATTATAATGGCCAATACCTGTTCTGTCAGGGATAACGCCGAGCAGCGCATACTTGGGCGCATAGACCAGTTCGTCCTCCAAAGGAAGAACCGTCCTGTGATAATAGGCATTCTCGGCTGCATGGCCGAGAGGATGAAGGAGCAGCTTCTCAGCAGCGGGAAAGTGGACATAGTGGCGGGGCCAGACGCTTACCGTAGGCTCCCGGAACTTCTGGAAGCAGTGAGCGACGGACATCCGCAGATAGACGTAATTCTCTCACGCGAAGAGACTTATGCAGACATAGCGCCCGTGCGTATAGATAAGAACGGAGTCAGCGCCTTTATCTCCATAATGAGAGGGTGTAATAATGTATGTTCCTACTGCGTAGTGCCTTATACGCGCGGAGTGGAGAGAAGCCGCGACCCTCACAGCATAGTGTGCGAAGCCTGCGAATGCCTGCATAAAGGATATAAGGAAGTCACACTGCTGGGGCAGAACGTGGATTCCTATAAATATGAAGATACCACTTTCGCCGCCCTTTTGAAGATGGTCGCACAGATAGACCCGTCGCTAAGAGTAAGGTTCTCCACATCCAACCCCCAGGACATATCGGACGAAGTGATAGAAACCATAGCGGAATATCCTAACATCTGCCACCATATACATCTTCCGGTACAATCAGGCTCGGACCGCATATTGGAAAAGATGAGAAGACGTTACTCCAGAGAGTGGTACCTTAACAGAGTGGCCAAGATACGCGAGGTCATCCCCGACTGCGCCATCACTACGGATGTAATAGCCGGGTTCTGCTCGGAAACACTTCAGGACCACGAAGATACGCTCTCGCTTTTCCGTCAGGTAGGCTTCGATGCGGCCTATATGTTCTATTATTCTGAAAGACCTGGGACTCTGGCGGCAAAAAAATATCCCGACGATGTCTCACTCGAAGAGAAGACGAGAAGGCTCAACGAGATAATCGCTCTGCAAAACACCCTTTCTCTTGAAAGCAACCGAAAAGACATAGATAAGACTTTCGAAGTGCTAGTGGAAGGGGCGTCGAAAAAAGGTGGAAATCAGCTGTCCGGGCGGACAGGTACTAACAAGGTGTGCGTCTGGGAAGACTCCGTTCACAAGGCCGGAGACTATGTTAAAGTAAAGGTGAAAGACTGCACTCAAGCTACTCTGCTGTGCGAATTGGACAAATAACAAGGAAAGACAAGTCCCGTAGAATATGGAAAAAATCAAATGTCTTATAATAGGAGGAGGACCTGCAGGATACACTGCGGCCATCTACGCGTGCCGTGCGGCGCTCTCCCCTACCCTCGTGGAAGGTCCGGAACCGGGAGGTCAACTTATGACCACTTCCCTTATAGAAAACTATCCGGGATTTGCGGAAGGAATTAACGCACAGACTCTTATGGAGAATATGCGGAAACAGGCCTCACATCTGGGCACCACCATTCTGAGCGGAACAGTAAAACAATGCAACCTTACAGAAAAGACAGTTACCCTCGATAACGGGCAAAGTCTTGCATACCGAAGTCTTATAATAGCTACCGGGGCAAGTGCGAAATACCTTGGCCTGGAAAGTGAGAAAAAATACAGTGGCATGGGAGTGTCGGCATGCGCCACCTGCGACGGATTTTTCTACAGAGGACTTACCGTGGCTGTCGTGGGAGGAGGAGATACCGCCTGTGAAGAGGCACTATACCTTAGCGGCATAGCCAGAAAGGTATATATGATAGTCCGAAAGCCATTTTTAAGAGCCTCCGAAGAGATGAAAAAGAGAGTGGAAAAACAGTCCAACATAGAGATCTTGTTCGGAAGTGTTACGAAAGAAATACTCGGAAGCCCTATGGGAGTAAGCGGAGCAAGGCTTGAGCGGGATGGCGAGGTTTTTGAAATACAAATCGACGGCTTTTTCCTGGCCATAGGACGACATCCTAATACAGAATGGCTTGAGGGTGCACTGCCGCTAAATAAAGAAGGATACATTCTCTGCGACGGAGTAAAGACCTCGGCAAAAGGAGTATTTGTCGCGGGAGATGTAAGAGATACAGATTACAGACAAGCCATCACAGCGGCCGCAGACGGATGCAGGGCCGCACTTGAAGCGGAAAAATATATTAAAAATGAACTATAAGAAAGCATTATTGGCATCTCTTGCGGCATTGGCCCTGATTATGGGATGCAAATCGCAGTACGAAGAATTGTTGACAAGCAACGACACGAAGGCTAAATACAGCGCGGCGTTCGACTATTTTAATAAAGGCAAATACGGCAAGGCCGCACAGCTCTTCGAGTCGCTGTCCATGCTCACACAGGGCACTCCACAAGACGACACGGTTAATTTCTATTGGGCCCTCAGTAACTATAACCAGAAGGATTTCTATACCGCCGAGTCTAACCTTGAGCACTTCATAGATAACTATCCTTCAAGTCCTTTTGCAGAAAGCGCTGAGTTTTTAATGATAGACTGCCTCTACAGAGGAACACTTCGTTACGAACTTGACCAGGCGCCTACATATAAGGCCATAAAAGCCATAAGTGAATATAAAATAGCCCATATCAATTCCCCGAACGTGGCCATCTGTAACCGTATGCTTGACGACCTGTCTGAAAGACTTGACAGAAAAGCCTACGAAAACGCTAAACTTTACTATACGATGGAAGACTACAAGGCGGCCAGAGTGGCTCTGAAAAATGTGCTCAAGGACGATGCAGACAACTGCTACCGCGAGGAGATTCTCTACTACACCACCATGTCCTCCTATAATTACGCACGATTGAGCGTGCAGTCTAAACAAAAGGAAAGATACTTGGTCTTCGTGGACGATTATCTTAACTTCATAGAGGAATACCCCGAATCTGAACATCGCAAGGAATTGGACAGTCTGTATAAGAAAGTTAGACAGAATTAATTTTTTGAAACTTTCCCACAGCGACGCTCCGTACAACGAATAGATAGAATAAAAACATTTAGTCAAATGGACATAAAAAAAGTACCTGTAAACACCATTACACGTGACACGCGCGATTTGGTAAAAGAAACCGGAAACCTTTACGAGACTGTGGTCATCCTCTCCAAGAGGGCCAATCAGATCTCCATGGCAGAGAAAAAGGAAATATCCCATAAGCTCGAAGAGTTCAAAAAGGAACGCGACAGCATGGATGAAGTGTTCGAGAACAAGGAGCAGATAGAGATCTCCAAATACTACGAACGTCAGCCGAAGCCGGATCTCATAGCCATCTCAGAATTCGAGAACGGAGAGCTTGTTTTCCGCAAGGCTCACTCTGGCGAAAAAAATTAAATAATTTATGCTCAAGAATTTACACGTCGAGAATTACGTGTTGATAGACTCTCTGGACATTTCTTTTCCTGAGGGTCTTGTCATCATTACCGGGCAGACAGGAGCCGGCAAGTCCATCTTGCTGGGGGCATTGTCTCTGCTTACGGGCGTAAAGGCTGAAGCCTCCCTGATTTCCGAGGGGGCGGACACCCTGGTGGTGGAGGCTGAATTCGACGTGGAAAATTCAGCGGACGGGCTTCGCGGTTTTCTTCACGATAACGACCTTGACTCTGATGACGAAGCGCTTCTTATAAGACGAGTGGTCAGCCGAAACGGGCGCTCCCGCTGTTTTGTAAACGATGAGCCGGTAGGGGCCGGAGTACTGGGAGAATTGGCATCATATATCATAGACATCCATTCACAGCACCAGAATCTGCTTCTCTGCAAGCCTGCTTTTCAACTGTCCCTTCTGGACTATTATGCCGGATGTGAAGAGTTAAAAGAAAAATGCGCTGAAAGCTGGTCTTCGCTCTGTAAAGTTAGGGCCGAACTTAAAGACATCTGTGAAAAGATAAAGGAGGGAGCTGCGGACGAAGAATATAAAAAGGCCCAATGGGAACAGCTGGACAAAGCCAAACTCGTAGCCGGAGAATATGAAAGTCTGGAAGCGAAACAGAAGGAATTGGCAAGTGCGGAAGAGATAAAAGAGCTGCTCGCGCAGGCTCTGCAGGCAGGACAATGCACTGCATCCATTAAAGATGCGGAAAAAAATCTTGAAAAACTGTCGAAGTTTCTTCCCGTCGCGGACGAACTTTCCAAACGTATGGAAAGCGCGAGGATAGAACTCGAAGACATCTTTTACGAACTTGACAAGAAAAATTCTTCTCTTTCGTTCTCCGAAGACAGACTTTCAGATGTGGAGGACAGAATCTCCACCCTGCTTTCTCTTATGCGTAGGCATGAAGTAAAAAGCGTGGAAGAGTTAATAGCGCTCAGAGACTCGCTTGCAGGGAGCTTCTGCTCAAAAGAAGACTTGCTTTCTAAAAAGGAAGACCTCGAAAAAGAAGTTCAAAAGGCTGAAGCAGAATACGATGCACTGTCAAAAGAGCTTCACGACAAGAGAGCTGAGAAGGCCCCCGAACTGTCAGACGAGATACAGAAAAGCATACGTTCACTCGAACTCGACAAGGCCGTCTTCGAGGTGAGCATATCGAAAGGAACGCCCGGAGCCTACGGAAGCGATTCGTGCACTTTCCTTTTCGATGCCAACGGACACAAGCCCGGTGAACTGGCGAAAAGCGCATCCGGCGGAGAAATGTCGCGTATAATGCTGTGCATAAAAGAGATGACGGCACGTTACACTCACATGCCGACCATGATTTTCGATGAGATAGATACGGGAGTTTCCGGAAGCGTGGCACACAAGATAGGCCGGATGATATGCCGCATGGGAGAAAACATGCAAGTGTTCGCCATCACGCACCTGCCTCAGGTAGCGGCCAAAGGCAATGCTCACTACATAGTTCAGAAAATCGAAAAAGACGGCAAGAGCACTTCAAGTATTTCTCTTCTGAGTCCGGATGAACGTGTAAAAGAAATAGCAAGACTCCTAAGTGGAGAAAGCATTACGGCTGAAGCCCTGGCCAATGCCAAATCTCTTCTCGCGCAATAGGATATGTACGAATACCATAAACCAGTTCTTCTAAAGGAAAGTGTTGACGCACTCATGGGTAGCCCGGACGGCATCTATGCCGATGCCACGTTCGGAGGCGGAGGGCATTCCCGTGAGATATTTCGAAGACTCTCCCCTAAAGGAAAACTTGTGGCATTCGACAGGGACGCCGATGCTATGAAGGGGGCCATAGAAGACGAGCGTTTCACCCTCATACATAATAACTTCCGCTTTATTCACAATTACTGCCTAACGCTCTGCCCAGAAGGATTCGACGGCATATTGGCAGACCTGGGAGTATCCTCACATCAGTTCGACACGGCAGAAAGAGGATTTTCTTTCCGCTACGATGCCCCGCTTGACATGAGGATGAACACACAAGCCTCACTTACCGCAGAAGACGTGGTCAACACCTATGAGGAGAAAGAGTTGGAAAAGATTTTCCGCATATACGGAGAAGTGGAGAACGCACATAGATTGGCTTCTCTTATAAGCTGCAAGCGAAACTCTGGCCCTATACACACCACATTCGAACTGGACAAGGCCATAGAAGAGGCCACTCCCAAGTTCGCCGAGCACAAATATCTCGCGAAAGTCTATCAGGCACTCAGAATAGAGGTCAACCAGGAAATGCGCTCCCTGGAAAAGTTCCTCGAAGGTGCAGCCAAGTCCCTAAAAAGAGGAGGACGTCTGTCCGTCATCACCTATCACTCTCTGGAGGACAGGATGGTAAAAAACTTCATCAAAGCCGGAAACATAGAGGGCATAACCGAAAAAGACATTTACGGTCGCTGCGACACTCCGCTTAAAGCCGTAAACCGTAAACCTATACTCCCCGGGGAAGATGAAATCAGCGGAAACACGCGGGCGAGAAGCGCTAAACTTAGAATTGCAGTAAAAAGATGAACAGATTTTTGTCAGCCACCGGCAGGATCCTCAAAGCAGTCAAAAACGGTTCTCTGGTCCTTCAGCTTCACTTGGATAAATACTTCGTGAAGGCGGTCATCTGTATGGCGGCAGCATTGCTCGCAATATGGACAAGCCTACTAATAGACAACACCTTGACTAAAGTAAAAAGGAATAATGACATTATAAAGGAACAACAGGAAATCATAGCCATCCGTACCTTTCAAGTCAGTGAAATCAACCGACGAAGCAAAACGGAAGAGCTTCTCAAGCAGCAAGGCTCAAAAGTATGCGCTCCTGAAAAACCTGCCTATAAAGTGCAATGAGTAAAAAAGAAACTGGAGATAGGCTTGGGCGTTCGCTTTATGCCATTTACCTTATTATGCTGGCATGCACGATATTTTTTATCGGGCGCATCATCTATATCCAGTTCATCTGGTCTCCTGACGAGAAGATTACTCCACTTCTTGACCTTCCTGTCCAGAAAGAGACCCTTCCACAAAGACGCGGAAGCATACTCTCCGATGACGGACGGCCTCTGGCTCTATCGTTTCCGCGTTATCAGCTGATAATAGACTGTAACTTCGCCAAAAGCGGCTACGAGAAACTAAGTGCCGCCAAGAGAGCGGACACCATAGCGATTTGGAGAAAAAAAGCGGCCAAATTCTCCGAGGGCCTGGCTATGACTTTTAAAAACGAAGGAAAAAGCGCTGAATACTACCAGAATACTCTCTATCGCCTGCAAGAGAGCGGCAGTAGATATTATAAGATTGGCAAACCTATAGAAAAAGACCAGGTTGAAGCCCTTAAGACTTATCCTCTAATACAAGACGGCCGCTACAAAGGCGGCGTATGGACAAAGCCCGTACCTGCCAGGAGGTATCCATACGGAGGCCTGGCCAGAAGAACTTTAGGAAGCGTGCGAGAGATAGAAGGTGAAGTCTATTACAGCGGCATTGAAGGAAAATTCGATGACGTACTCAAAGGCTCTGAAGGATATTATTATACCAAGATGACGGACGGAGGGTTCGCACTCGATACGGACAGTCTGTATATCGCAGCAGTGGACGGTAAAGACATACGAACTACGCTCAACGTTGACATTCAAGACATAGCGGACAAGGCTCTTCGAAACCGCATAAGCGGAAATCCAGACATAAAAGCCGGATGCTGCGTGATAATGGACGTGAAGACCGGGGCCATAAAAGCAATGGTAAATCTTACTCGTGGCTCTGACGGGGTGATAGGAGAAAACGAAAACATAGCAGTCTCGTGGCGAGGGGAACCCGGGTCGGTGTTCAAAATCTCCACTCTTATGACCGCCATAGAGGACGGAAATGTCAAAAGTATAGACGAAACTATACCCGGCAACCACGGCATATTGCCTTGGTATGAAAAACAAGTGGACAAACATATAACCGACTACGAGAAAAAATATAAGACCACCCGGATACCGCTTCGCTATTGCACACAGGTGTCCAGCAACTATGCCTTCCGTTACCTCGCCCAGACCTACTACAAGTCGCAGCCACAAGCCTTTATAGACAAATTGGTCAAATATCAGTTGACTACGCCTTTCGATTTCGATGTAATGGAAAAGATTACAAGTCCCGATTTCAGAACGCCGGACATG
The DNA here is from genome assembly GCA_963650755.1 of Firmicutes bacterium TM09-10. Lineage (GTDB taxonomy): Bacteria > Bacteroidota > Bacteroidia > Bacteroidales > UBA932 > Cryptobacteroides. Next base: position 41,406 of record CAVJMH010000010.1, read on the forward strand.
AAAAGCTGGTCAAAAATGGACCTTACGCAGATGGCCATAGGATACTCCATAAGCGTTACCCCTATGCACCTTCTTATGTTCTATAATGCCATAGCCAATCAAGGCCGGATGATGAAGCCGTACTTGGTGGAAGCCATAGAAAAAGATGGGCAAGTAGAACAGTATTTCGGACCTTCAGTTCAGAGCGCATCCATCTGCAGCCCAACTACGGCGCTTATGCTTACCGATGCTCTATCCTCTGTAACAGAACAGACAGGTACGGCATGGAGACTGAAAAAAGCACCCTGCACCGTAGCCGGTAAAACGGGAACATCGAATATCGCCTTGGAAAACGGCGCCTACGAGAACGCCAGAGGAGAACATAGGCAGCAGGGAACATTTGCTGGATTTTTTCCTGCGGAAGATCCACAATACACGATAGTTTGCAGTATATTTACTGAACTTACACGTAAAGATTACTATGGCGGTGTACTGCCGGTAGATACAGTTCTCGAAATCATCAAAGAACTTTACAAGATAGACCCTTATTGGAATGAAAATATCTGATTTAATATCCAATACTTCAAGTTCCCTTATATTCGGAGAGGAAGATGCGCAGGTGGAGGCCATCTGCTGCGATTCGCGCAAGGTGCATCCCGGGGACCTCTTCATAGCTCTCAAAGGGACATCCGCAGACGGCGCAGACTTTCTGCAGCAAGCCATAAATAAAGGCGCCATAGCCGCCGTACATACTGATAGACAAGGACTTGCTTTAATAGCGGACAGATTTTACGCCCACCCTTCAGGAAAGCTCACTCTCGTGGGCATCACGGGCACTAACGGCAAGACGACCACCGTAACGCTTCTCTACCGACTCTTCAGACAGCTTGGCTACAAGTGCGGGCTGCTCTCCACTATTGCCAATTATGTGGATGACCAAAGGCTGGAAACGGACAACACCACCTCCGACCCTATAACCATAAATTCCCTTCTCTATCAGATGGTCTGTCTCGGATGCCAATACTGCTTTATGGAAGTGAGTTCCATTGGCATAGACCAGCACCGGACAGATGCGCTTGATTTCAAGGTAGGAATTTTCTCAAATCTCACACATGACCATCTGGACTACCACGGGACATTTGCAGAGTATCTGAGATGCAAAAAAGCATTTTTCGACGCCCTCGGAAAGAAATCCATAGCGATAACTAACATTGACGACAAGAACGGTGCTGTAATGCTGCAGAACACGAAAGCCCGGAAAATAACTTATTCCTGTCGCGGACTTGCGGACCATACATGCCGAATTCTTGAGCAATGCATTGACGGGTCAGAGCTCGTCATAGACGGCACGCCGGTGTGGACCAAACTCATAGGAGAACACAATGCATATAACCTGCTGGCCATCTATTCGACCGCCGTGGAGATGGGCATAGACAAAGAAAAGGCTCTCGTCGCACTGAGTTCGCTTTCAGGAGCTCCGGGAAGGCTTGAAACCATAAGAATCTCGGAAGGCAAGACAGTGGTCATAGACTATGCACACACACCGGATGCGCTGGAGAACGTACTGAAAGCACTCAAAACGGTAAACCCCAAGGCGCAGCTCGTATGCCTTTTCGGCTGCGGAGGAGACAGAGACCGCACCAAGCGCCCCGAAATGGCCCGCGTGGCACAAAAATATGCCGACAAGATTATCGTAACTTCGGACAATAGCCGTTCGGAAAGCACGGAAGCCATAATGAACGAGATATGCAGCGGATTCGACATGTCCGGCCGCTCGAAATCCATGTGCATTGCAAACCGTAAGGACGCCATACGCACAGCCATAAACTTTTCCGTGCCGGGAGCGACCATTCTTCTCGCAGGAAAGGGACACGAAACCTATCAGATAATAGGCTCGAAAAAAGCACATTTCGATGAAAGAGAAATAGTTAATCAAATCATTAATCAAGAGTAGAACGCCATGCTGAACTATCTTTTCGATTTTCTCGACAGATTCGACTTTCCAGGAAAAGGACTTATGAACTACCTTTCCTTCAAAGCCATGCTCGCCTGTGTCATAGCCATAATGATATCCATCATATTCGGAAAACAGATGATCTCCTTTCTTCAGAGAAAACAGATAGGAGAAACCATACGCGACCTCGGACTCGAAGGACAGATGAGCAAGAAAGGCACCCCTACTATGGGCGGCGTGATAATCATCATCTCTCTGCTCGCGGCGGTTCTTCTCGTCTGCGACTTGTCCAACGTCTATGTGCAGATACTCATCATAACTACACTTTGGTGCGGCGCACTCGGCTTTTGCGACGACTACATAAAGGTGTTCAAGCATAAAAAGGAGGGAATGAGCGAAAAAGGCAAACTTATAGGCCAATTCGCCCTCGGACTTACAGTGGCTCTGTTCGTCTGCTTCTCCCCGAAGATAGTGGTGCGTGAAACTACGGTTACCGTCAACGAACAGACCTTTCAGGAAGAAACGGTCAGCGAAAACATAGTAAAGACCACCACGACCACCATTCCTTTCGTCAAAGACCACGAATTCGACTATAAGAACCTGTCTCCGTTCAAAGGGACTTGGGGATGGTACTGCAAATGGGCCATCTACGCCATAGTCATCATTTTCATCATTTTAGCTTGCAGTAACGGGGCCAATCTCACCGACGGACTGGACGGACTGTCCGCGGGAACATCGGCCATAGTGGGAATGGTTCTGGGTATATTGGCCTGGCTTGGAGGCAACTCCATAGACTCGCACTACCTGAACATAATGTACATTCCCGGCACAGGAGAGATAGCCGTGTTCATGGCCGCGTTCGTGGGGGCGCTCGGAGGCTTCCTGTGGTACAACACCTACCCGGCACAAGTATTTATGGGCGATACCGGAAGTCTTACCATAGGAGGAATAATAGGTGTGGGAGCCGTACTTCTGCGTAAGGAGCTGCTTCTGCCCGTACTCTGCGGAGTGTTTCTGGTGGAAAGTCTGTCTGTAATACTGCAAAGAGGCTATTTCAAATACACGAGAAAAAGGTACGGACAGGCAAGGAGACTGTTTCTGATGGCACCTCTGCATCATCATTTTCAGAAAAAAGGTCATCCGGAACCCCGTATAGTGATACGTTTCTGGATGGTGGGGGTTCTGCTGGCCGTAAGTACATTGGCATTACTTAAAATCAGATAGAAATGTCCAGGATTGTAGTTTTGGGAGGAGCGGAAAGCGGCGTAGGTGCGGCCGTTCTCGCCAAGGTGAAAGGCTTCGATGTCTTTCTGTCCGATAACGGCACCATTAAGGAAGAATACAAGAACACTCTGAAAGAGTGGAAGATAGACTTCGAAGAAAGCGGGCACAGCGAAGATAAAATCCTGTCCGCCGAAGAGATAATAAAAAGTCCGGGCATTCCTTCGAGCGTTCCTATCGTGCGCAAGGCGGAGGATAAAGGGATACATATCATCTCCGAGATTGAATTTGCCGGCAGATATGACACCGCACACAAAATATGCATCACCGGGTCCAACGGCAAGACTACCACCACTTCGCTCATCTACTATCTTTTTAAGCAGGCCGGACTGGACGTAGGGCTTGGAGGAAACATAGGAAAAAGCTACGCCTTTCAGGTGGCCACCACGCACCACGACTACTACGTACTGGAAATCAGTAGTTTCCAGCTTGACGGATGCTACGACTTCCGTCCCGACATAGCCATAATAACGAACATAACGCCCGACCATCTGGACCGTTACGACTTCAATATGGAGAATTACGTGAAAGCCAAGTTCCGCATCACCAGAAACTTGCGTCCCGAAGACTGCTTTATATTTGATTCCGATGACCAGATTACCATAGGACACTTGGACCAGATTCTCATTCAGGCACGTAAACTTCCTTTCACTCAGGAACATAAAGTCGAACAGGGAGCATATCTGGATAGAAACAAAATCGTCCTCGACTACGAAAAGGACAAGACGGAGATATATCTTAAAGAATTGGCCCTCGGAGGAAGACACAATGTCTATAACTCCATGGCCGCCGCTCTTGCCGCCAAAGCTTCGGGGATAAGCAATGCCGTCATCCGTGAGGCGCTGAGTTCATTCCAGCCTATAGAACACAGGCTCGAGCCGGTGCTGACCGTAAGGGGAGTGCTCTACATTAACGATTCCAAGGCCACTAACGTCGATTCCGCGTGGTACGCTCTCGACTGTCAGACGAAACCCGTCATCTGGATAGTCGGCGGCAAGGATAAAGGTAACGACTACTCTGTGCTTAACGATTTGGTAAAGAACAAAGTAAAAGAGATCGTGTGCATGGGACTGCATAACGAACGCATACACGAGGCCTTCGAGAAGATAGTGGGAAGCGAACATATCAGGGACACATTCTCCGCCAATGAAGCCGTAAAAGCCGCCGCTGAGGTCGCCACTGAAGGGGACGTGGTGCTCCTGAGCCCGTGCTGCGCAAGTTTCGACCTTTTCAAGAACTACGAGGACAGAGGGGACAAATTCAAGGAAGCCGTAAGGAGATTATAATATGACGTCAAGTTCGAAAAACAAGATGCTTTATTTTCTGGATCACATGGTCGGCGACAAGGTGGTCTGGATCATCTTGCTCATGCTCATGCTTCTTTCGATATTGTTCATATTTTCCTCTTCATCGAAACTCACATCTTCATCCACGACCAGAGTGGACATAATGATAGACCACCTCAAGATAGTGGGCCTTTCACTCGTGGCTATCATCGTGATATACAACATTAAGGACATCAGTTTCTTCAAGAAACTCTCCCACTGGGGCTTCGCAATCTCCGTCGTGCTTCTGGTCGTTCTTATGTTCAAAGGAGTACGCACGAACGGAGCCATACGCTACTTTATGGTGGGCGGATACCAGGTTCACGTCCTCGAAGTGGTGAAAATCGCCATAATGATGTACTTCGCATGGGCCATAGACATGATAGAGACAGGTGCGCCGACCCTTCTTGAAAAAATCCCGAAACTGCGGGAAAAACTGCGCTCGAAAGAAACTAAAAGGATAGTCTATCTCTATGTGCCGTTCATAGTTACAGTCGTTCTGGTGCAGCGAAGCTCGAACACCACCGCTCTGCTGATGGCCCTACTCATGATTATAACCGTAGCCGTAGGGGCAGGAGAGGTCAAGCACGCCCTCATTCTTACACTTATATGTCTGGGACTGGCACTGGGGCTATTCAGCATATATAACATCTCCAAAGCGCGTGGGGACAAACCACCTAAATGCGAACGTGTGGGAACGGCCATAGGAAGAATCGTCACCGGAGATCTGGTCAAAAAATACCACGAAGCGCCTTCGAGCGAAAAACAGGACGTTATGGACAAACTGCGCCAGCCGTATAGCGCGAGACTTGCCATACATCAGGGAAAGGTACTCGGAAAAGGTCCGGGGCAGAGCACACAGCGATACGTAGTGCCTGATATGCCGGAAGACTATATGTTCAGCTTCATAGTGGAGGAATACGGGTGGCTGAGCTTCTTCGTCATAACCCTCTACCTGTCGCTTTTGGCCCGCGGAACCCTCATAATTAAGAACTGTGCCAATGACCTTTTCGCTAAAAGCGCCATTTTCTCCTTGGTCCTTTTGATTTCGGGCCAAGCCTTCATACATATCTTTGTGAATATGGATTTCGGTATCCTTACCGGACAGACGCTTCCTCTGCTGAGCCACGGCTCATTTGCCTTCCTCTGCTTTAGTATAGCCTTCGGCATAATACTGTCTATCAGCCGTATGGCCAATAAGGGAATGGAAAAAGCCAGCAAGAATGCGGAACCGATCTTGGTGTCGGAGAATAATGATACCGTATCTGAAGGACTTTCAGACTTAGATGATTTTGAATCAGATGAACTACAAACCGATTAGAGTGATTATCAGCGGAGGCGGCACTGGAGGACATATCTTCCCTGCAGTCTCCATAGCGAGCAAATTCAGGGAACTCAATCCCGACACACAGATACTTTTCGTAGGAGCCAAAGGCAAGATGGAGATGGAAAAGGTCCCGACGGCGGGCTTCGACATAATAGGTCTTCCGATATGCGGACTTCAGAGGAAGCTGTCGCCTTCAGGCATAGTGCACAACATAGGAGTTCCTTTCAAGGTTCTCTATAGTCGTGCCCAGGCCAAAAAAATCATAAAAGGATTTCGTCCCGACATAGCCATAGGGGTCGGAGGCTATGCAAGCGCCCCTCTTCTGAGCGCAGCGGTAAAGTGCCACATCCCTACCCTCATACAGGAGCAGAACGGATTTGCAGGGCTCACAAACAAGATGCTCGCTAAAGATGTAGACAAAATCTGCGTGGCCTACGAAGGCATGGAAAAATTTTTCCCGAAAGAAAAGCTCATCCTCAGCGGTAATCCCATACGGCCTTCCATAGTAAAGATAACTCCCTCTCTTCGAGAAGAGGCTTTCGCTCATTTCGGTCTTAATCCGAAGAAAAAACATCTTCTCATAATAGGCGGAAGCCTGGGCTGCGGAACGCTTAACCGCACCATGGAACGCTGGATAGACGAAAGATGCCCGGGAGGAGAAGATGTAGAAGTGCTCTGGCAGTGCGGTAAATTCTATGAAAGCGAAGTAAACGCATTTATGGATGGCAGGGTCTTCCCTAACATTCACTACAGCGCATTCATAGACAGAATGGACCTGGCCTATGCAAGCGCCGACCTTGTAATCTCGCGCTCCGGGGCAAGTTCCATTTCGGAGATATGCGTAGCCGGGAAAGCCTGCATCTTCGTGCCGTCTCCAAATGTAGCTGAAGACCATCAGACGCACAACGCCATGGCTCTTGTAAACAAAGGCGCAGGCAGGATAGTTAAAGACAGCGACGCTCCGGAACATCTTATGAAAGAAGCCCTGTCCCTTGTACATAGAGAGGATGAATTGGCAGAAATAGAAAAGAACGCCCTGAAACTCGCTCTAAAAGATGCAGCCCAGACTATAGTGGACGAGGCTTACAAGCTGGTAGCGAAAGAATCTGAATAACAAGGCATAGGAAAATGAAAAACGTATATTTCATAGGTATAGGCGGAATAGGAATGAGCGCCATAGCCAGATACTATAAGTATAAAGGGCTCAACGTGAGCGGCTATGACAGGACACCGAGCGACCTTACCCACGCGCTTGAAGCGGAAGGGATAAAGGTGCATTACGAAGACAGGCCGAACTTTGTTCCGGAGGATAAGGATGAAACACTTGTAGTCTATACTCCCGCCATTCCCTCTGACCTTAAAGAACTTAGAAAAGCCTTCGACGAGGGCTACCGAGTAGTGAAACGCTCCCGCATCCTGGGGGAACTCACCAAAGGTCAACGGACACTGGCGGTAGCCGGAACACACGGGAAGACCACCACCTCCACCTTGGTGGCGCATATTCTTCAGACTTCACCCGAAGGATGCAGCGCTTTCTTAGGCGGAATATCTAAAAATTATGGGACGAACTTCCTTTTCAAGGACAACGACGTGGTAGTAGTGGAAGCCGATGAATTTGACCGTTCTTTTCTACAGCTTCATCCCCAGATAGCCGCCATAACAGCGATGGACGCCGACCATCTGGACATCTACGGAGACCTTAAACACGTACAGCAGGCCTACCGTGAATTCGCCTCACAGGTGAGCGGGACTATCGTAGCCAAATGGGGTCTCCCGCTTGACCCTTCGGCATTCAGCGCGAAGATTTCCTCTTATCACACATCTCTCCCGGAAGCTGACTACCACGCAGAGAACCTAAGGCTCTCTTCTGACGGGCATTACACCTACGACCTTGTACATCCACAGGGCGTCATAGAAGACATCAGAGTAGGGACGCTTGGGCTTCTTAATGTAGAAAACAGCATAGCGGCAGCGGCCATTTGCCTTCTTCACGGAACAGCGCCGGAGTACATACGCGAGGGGATAGGGGGTTTTCTCGGAGCAAAAAGAAGACTGGAAGAGCATATCAACACCACATCTCTCACATACATAGACGACTATGCCCACCATCCGGCAGAACTTGAAGCCAGCCTAAAGACCATAAGAGAGATTTTCCCGGGAAGAAAAATCACCGCAGTGTTCCAGCCTCACCTGTACACCAGGACCAGAGACTTCGCCGGGGAATTCGCACAGGCTTTAAGTCTTGCAGACGAAGTGGTGCTGCTGGACATCTATCCGGCACGAGAAGAACCGATTCCGGGAATCACTTCCGAAATCATTTTTAAAGATGTAACTTGCGCGAGAAAATGGCTTCTCTCCTATGACGCTCTTTTGCCTTGGCTTAAGACAGCCTCTCCTGACGTGCTCGTTACTTTCGGAGCAGGAAACATAGATAGACTTGTGGAGCCTATAACAGAACTTTTAAGCCGATGAAAACCTCTCTTAAGAACTGGCTCTACAGCCTCCTGATTCTGACAGCCCTTGCCGGAACGGGGGTTTTGCTTGTCTTGACCGGAAGAGAGAATGCCGTGATAGACTGCAATAGTGTAGATGTACAGCTTCCTGGAGAACAATGCTTTATAACTCAAGCAGATGTATTGGAATATCTGGAAGGAGGCTATGGCGTGGTCATTGGCAAGAGGATACAAGATATAGATCTGCAGCACGTGGAGGAGATTCTGAACATACGTCCTTCCATAGAGAAGAGCGAAGCCTGGGTAACAAAGGACGGAACGCTGCATATAACTGTCTATCAAAGAACTCCGGTACTGAAAGTCCTTAACGACAAAGGCAAGGGGTATTATGCCGATGCCGAGGGGATAATCTTTCCGCTAAGCGAGCATTACGATGCCGATGTTCCTGTCATCCTGTGCCCGACGAACAAGGGACTGTCCATCCGATGGCTCACGGACGCCATAGCTTTGGTGCATCACCTGTCGCACAACCCCAAGTGGGCGGATACGATAAAAGGATACGGAGTTGCAGAAAATGACGATTTTATCTTGTTTTCCGAAAAAGAGAGAATTATCTTTGGAGATTTTAATGACAGGGATAAGAAATTATCCCGTCTCGACAAATATTTCTCCCGGATACAGCCGCGTGGAGATGAATACAAGATAGTAAACTTAAAATATAAAGGACAAATAATATGCAGGAAGAAAGATATGTAGCCATAGTGGATTTCGGCTCCTCTAAAGTCAGTCTCTGCGTATGCCAGATTAAGAATCTTGAGGTTGAAGAAGTCCTCTTTAAGGAAGACCTGCCCTCGGACGGAATATCCCGCGGGAACATACTCAATCCCCAGAAGGCGGCGGCTCCGCTGAAAGAGCTTATGGAGCATGCCCGTGAAAAAACAGGACTTATGATTACCAAGGCGGTGGTCAACCTTCCAAGGTGGAATGTCAAAGCGGAGAACATCACGCACCGCGTAGTGAGAAATGACAGTAACAGCTACATCACCCAGGATGAGATTCGTAATCTGCAGGAGTTGGCTTCAGGCCAATTAGAATCCTCCCTTGACAAGAACACTGAGACTATCTATAGCATATTGGCCCAGTCATATTCCACCGATGACTTCATGCACGTCGGCGAGGGAGAAATAATAGGTTCGACAAGCAGTTTTCTTGAAGGACATTTCCTGGTTTTCACCGGGGCTAAAAAATATAAAGATAACATAGACAGAGTGTTCGATCAGATAGGGATAACGGCCTTCAGCTATGAATTTACCCCTGTCTGCGATGTGGAGTGCCTTCTTTCCGGTGAAGAAAGGGACAGAGGAGCAGCACTTGTGGAGATAGGCTCGGAGAGTACCACCGTATCTGTCTGCCATAAAGGGGCGATGCGGTATTGTCAGAGCTTTCCTTTCGGAGGGAAAGTCATAAGCGAAGACATACATACCGAATGCAACATCTCCGAAAATCTGGCTGAAAACATCAAATTAGGCTTCGGATACTGCTCTCCTGAAAGGCTTCAGACGCTCTCGGACAAAACACTGAAAATAGACAACTCCACGACAGGAGAATGTCAACAACTGCCTGTCAAGTATCTTTCGGAAATAGTCAGCTGCCGCATGAAAGAGATAATTTCATCCGTAATGTACCTTATAGGAGAAAGCGGATTTGAAGACAAACTGCGTGCAGGAATAGTGTTGAGCGGCGGAGGAGCGCTTATCCACTGCTGTAGCGCGCTTGTTTCGGACATGACAGGACTTCCATGCAGGATAGCCTACCCCGAGCATTTTTCTTCTCCGAAAGACAACACGACGGAAAGTATGCTCGAAAAAGCCTACCGGAACAGCCATATCAACTGCGCGCTTAAAGAAGAAGTCCCACTAAGTCCGGAGATTTTTGATTCTCTGCCTAAAGAAGAAGAGGCTCCTGTTCCACCAAAAGAAGAGCCGAAGCCTAAGGTAGAGGAGAAAAAACAAGAGAAAAAGCACCAGAAGAAGTCCAGCTGGTTCGGACAGTTTCTTAACACTTCGGGCCAATTATTTGACAATATTTATAATACCGTAGGCGAAGGAGCGGATAATGACGAGACTGCCGAGAGGAGCAATAACCAAAACAAGAAGAAATGAGCGAAACAGATAACAGTTTAGATGTGATAATGCCTCTTAATTGGAGCACATCGGACTCCATTATCAAGGTATTGGGAGTCGGCGGTGGAGGATGCAATGCCGTCAACTACATGTACAGGCAGAACATAGAAGGGTGCAGTTTCATCGTATGCAACACCGATGCACAAGCCCTTAAAGCGTGTGATGTACCTACCAAAATACAGCTTGGAGAAGGTCTCGGAGCAGGAACAGACCCTGTCGCAGGACGTAATGCCGCCATAGAAAGCCAAGACGCCATAAAAGAAAAAATTCTGGACAATGCGACCCAGATGCTTTTCATTACGGCAGGAATGGGCGGAGGAACAGGCACGGGAGCCATACCGGTCATCGCCAAGATGTCCAAGGACGCTGGCATACTTACCGTAGGGATAGTTACGCTCCCATTCAGTTTTGAAGGCAGACAAAAGCTTTCAAAAGCCATAGACGGCATTCACGAGCTCGAAAAGAACGTGGACAGCCTCATCATTATCAAGAACGACAATCTCTACAAATTCTACGGAAAGACACTCGTCCACGAGGCCTTCCCTATGACGGACGAAATACTCTGCACCGCCGTTAAAAGCATACTTGAAATCATCAAGATAAAGGGCTACATCAATGTCGATTTCAAAGACATAAAGAATATGATGAAAAACAGCGGAATGGCCCTTATGGGAAGCGGCGTGGGGCAAGGGGAAAAGAGGCTTGAGCAGGCAGTGGAAAATGCATTCACGTCCCCTCTCCTTAACGATTTCGACCTCAAAACCGCCAGAAACATTCTGCTCAACATCACCATAGGGGCGAATAAAGACAGCATCACCATGGAGGAATTGGACACCCTGAATGAGATGATAGCAACTCACACCGGCGGTGCCAATAACTTCAAATACGGCATAATCTTCAGCAAAGACCCTGAATTCAAGGACAAGATAAAGATTACGGCCATAGCGACAGGCTTTGAATCAGGAACTATCTTGGCCCCTGAGATAAGCAAAAGCGACGTAATCCTCATAGATCAGAACTACACCTATAATCCAGAAGAGAATACGGTCCAATTCAAAGACACGACCAACACTTTCGGTTCCGGACACATAGGATTCAATACAGAAACCAAATCAAAAATAAAATTCGATTCCGAAAACAGACCTGCAATGTTAGACACGGACGACGAGGTCTTAAAGGAAATAGAATCAACACCAGCCATTAGAAGAATACAGAAATGAGAAGGACAAGAGTAAGATTTGCGCCATCACCTACAGGCCCACTGCACATGGGAGGCGTTCGCACAGCACTTTATAATTATCTATATGCCAAGCAGAAAGGCGGAGACTTTATCATCCGCATCGAGGACACCGATTCGGCACGATTCGTCCCAGGCGCAGAAAAATATATCATAGAGGCGCTTTCGTGGTGCGGTATAATCCCGGACGAAGGAGTGGATGAAAAAGGCAATGTAGTAGAAACGCCTTCAGAGCGTCATCCACACGCGCCTTATAGACAAAGCCAGAGAAGAGACATCTACCGTAAATACGCCGAGCAGCTCATCTCCGCAGGCTGGGCCTACTACGCTTTCGACTCTTCCGAAGAACTTTCACGCCTTAGAAGCGAAGCCGAAAGCAAAGGCGAGACTTTCATCTATAATCACCAGACAAGGGGGCATCTGCGTAACTCGCTCACTCTCCCGAAAGAAGAAGTGGAAAGGCTGCTGGAAGAGACCACAGACTGGACCATACGATTCAAGATGCCTGAAGACAGGATAGTGAAGATGGACGATCTTATACGCGGACACGTGGAAGTCAACTCTTCCACGCTTGACGACAAAGTGCTGTGGAAACGCGCGGACCTGCTTCCTACCTATCACTTGGCCAATATAGTAGATGACCACCTGATGGAGATCACTGAAGTCATCCGCGGCGAGGAATGGCTCCCTTCCCTCCCTCTGCATTACCTTCTATATGAGGCATTTGGCTGGACAGACACGCAGCCTCGCTTCGCCCATCTGCCACTTCTTCTCAAGCCTGTGGGTAACGGAAAACTCTCGAAACGAGACGGAGACAAGATGGGATTCCCTGTATTTCCTCTCGTATGGACCAATTCCGAAGGAGAACAATATCACGGCTACCGCGAAGACGGTTACTTCCCTGAGGCCTTTGTCAATATGCTGGCCATGCTCGGCTGGAATCCGGGCACGGAGCAGGAGCTCTTCACCATGGATGAGCTTATTAAGAACTTCTCACTCGATAAAGTGAGCAAGAGCGGCGCCAAATTTAACCCGGACAAGGCCAAATGGTATAACAAAGAATATCTTCGCGCCAAGAGCGATGAGGAATTGGCAAATCTTTATATGCCAATTCTTAAAGAAAAAGGCATCGAGGCAGACTTTGAATACGTGAAAAAAGTCACAGGGCTGATTAAGGAAAGGGCTACATTCGTGTCAGACTTCTGGACCATAGCACCTTACCTCTTCGTAGCACCTACAGAATATGTAGAAAAAGATCTGAAAAAGTTCGGTACACCGGAGAATTACGCTATGGCACTGGGAACCATTAAAGAGGGAGGCGACCCGGAAGAGTATATCAGAAAGAAAGAATGGCCTATGGGAAAGGTTATGAACTGCATACGCCTGGGGCTCACCGGAAGCGGCTCAGGACTGGGGATCGCAGACATACTCTCCTGCATAGGACACAAAGAGGCGGTGCGCCGCTTAGAAGAACTTGGCAAACACATAGCATAGAATTATATGGCTAAAATCGGAATATGCAGCGACCACGCCGGCGTGGAATATAAAGGCAAACTCATTAAAAAGCTCGAAAAGCGTGGGTTCGAAGTCGTCAATTATGGAACCGACAGCACCGAAAGCTGTGATTACTGCGACTTTGCGCACGCACTTGCACGCGGAATAGAAAATGGAGAAGTTGAGAAAGGAATAGCCCTCTGCGGCACAGGAAACGGAATGGCTATGACACTCAACCACCACCAGAGCATACGTGCCGGCCTCGCTTGGGATGTAGAGATAGGAAAACTCGTAAAACAGCACAACAATGCTAATGTGCTTGTCCTCCCTGCCCGTTTCATTTCATATAGAAAAGCCTCCGCCATAACAGACGCTTGGCTTGACAGCGCCTTTGAAGGCGGAAGACACCTTAGAAGAATTGAGAAAATCCCCGTTGTCAAATAATATAGAAGATTATCCTGAAGGGATAATTCTTCCCATAGACAAGCCTTACCGCTGGACGTCGGCCGATGTTATAAGAAAAATCAAATGGGCCGCGTGCCGTCATTTCGGTAAGAAAAACCTTAAAGTGGGTCATGCAGGAACGCTTGACCCGCTTGCCACGGGCATTCTTCTGGTCTGCATTGGCCCTGCAACACGCAAGGCAGAGGAACTTCAGCGCTCGGCCAAAAGCTACCGCGCGGGGGTGAGTTTCGGGGCCACAACTCCCTCTTACGACAGAGAAAAGGAGATAGACCGAAGATTTTCTCTTGACGGCATATCCAGAGAAGCGCTCGAAGCTCTTCTTCCACGATTCATAGGAGAGCAGGAACAGATAGCACCGCTTTTCAGTGCCAAATCCGTAGATGGAGTAAGAGTATATGAGCTTGCGCGAAAACGCCTCAAAGCCGGTCTTCCTGTGGAAGATACAGGCATTATACAGTCTTCGAAGATTAACATCTATGACCTTCATCTCGAAGATTGGCTTCCCGAACCCGAAAAAGAGGGAGAAATGGATGCGCGCGGGAAGATACACGTGGCCGAACTGAGTGGGGAAACTCTACCCACCGCCATTCTTTCAATAGACTGTTCAAAAGGCACTTACATTCGCTCATTAGCCAGAGACCTGGGAGAAGCGCTTGGGTGCGGAGCATTTCTTTCGTCCCTACGCAGAACACGAAACGGCGGATTCAGCATAGAAGAAGCCGTAACTATGAATGAAGCACTCGAAATGTTGGGGCAGAATTAGCCAAGACGAGATTTCTCCTTCTCGCGCCAAGCCTTTTCGTCGAAATCCTCCGGATGAACATACAGGCCATCCTTATCTATCACAAAACTCTGATATGTGATAGGAAGCCCCTGCGAAAGGAACATTTTCTCATAAAAAGTCTGAACCTCATACAAGGACGGATCTAAAGAGGAGTCTTTCTCCATATAAAGATCTGTGGTATAAGCCAGAGAGCGTAAAGAATTAGCCTGCACCACTTTATGTGTATATTCACAGAGAAAGGCAGAATCTGTCTTAAGGTGCACTATGCCGCCAGGCACCAGCATCTTACGGTATCTTTCCAGGAAAAGCGGTGAAGTAAGACGCGAATTCTCGCTTTTCATCTGAGGGTCTGAAAACGTGAGCCAAATCTCGGAAACTTCCCCCGGGGCGAAAAAGGCTGTTATAAATTCTATACGAGTGCGAAGAAAGGCCACATTAGGTATCTTCTGCTCGGTAGCTGTCTTAGCCCCTTTCCAGAGCCTGGCGCCTTTAATATCCACTCCTATGAAGCACTTCTCCGGATACCTGCGGGCCAAATCTATAGTGTACTCACCCTTTCCGCATCCAAGTTCCAGAATTATCTGGGCACCGGGTCTTGAAAACATCTTTTCTGCCCAATGCCCCTTTATAGGATGGTCCGTGAGATTAAAAAAACCTTCCGACAGGACCTCCTTACTTGAAGGCTGAAGAAGGCAGGAAAAGGTCTCATTTTCAGCAAAACGCCTTAATTTATCGTGTCCCATATCGTCTCCAAGTTATTCCAAGTCCGTTAATTTTATCTGTCGCGCTGCTCTGCACGTAAACGCTCATCTTCCACGTCCCACTCTCAGGAAAAGACATCCCCTCCCTATATTCCTGTTTTCGGGAAGAAAGCTTCATCCACACATCCTCCACATAAACATCACATCGCTCAGATGTCCACCTTATCTGTAAAGGGAGGCTCTCCGCGATGCTAACATTTCTGTTTTTAGGATTAGTATATAAATATATATCGTAGAACGACAGCGTATCCACATCTTTGAGTGTGAATTCATACACTGTGCGATGGCCGCGTATAAATTCCATCCCCTTGTCCGGCTCCTCGCAAGAACAAGCGAACACAAAAGCAGCCACTGCGACGAAAAGACTATTTATTATTTTCCTGAGGTTTGTTCCCACGCGACCTGTTTTTCTTACGTTTTTTCTTAGGCGAATCAAATCTGGATATGCTCCCCTCGCCTACCGCCGTAACAAACTCCGGAGAATCCGGTTCCGCATCCGGAATCAACGACTGCGGACGCACTCCCTTACGGTTCATCTCCTGAATCTCACGCACCTCGTCCACAGGCACCTGATAAAGATTAGCGTCCGATGACTTGTCATAAGAAAAATACATCATCTGCGCGAGTATGTCCGTCTTTCTCAGATATGCCAATCCATCTTCAAACTCCAGCGGACCCGTAACTTTAGGTATCTTGCTTTGAGCTTCAAGATAAACCGGAACCTCATAATTAATACAACATTTTAGTTTTCCACATTGGCCTGCAAGCTTTTGCGGATTAAGCGATAGGTCCTGGCATCTGGCTGCCGATGTTCCTATGCTCTTAAAATTCGTTACATAATTAGCACAGCACAGGGGCCTTCCGCATACACCTATGCCGCCTATCAGGCCAGCCTCCTGACGGGCTCCTATCTGCTTCATTTCTATCTTGATACGGAATTCTTCAGCAAACACCTTAATGAGCTGTCTGAAATCCACTCGCCCGTCTGCTATGTAATAGAAAATGGCCTTGGTCCCGTCACCCTGAAACTCCACATCGCCTATTTTCATCTCAAGCCCCATAGTAGCAGCTATGCGTCTGGCCTCTATCATAGTCTGCTGTTCACGCGCAGTCGCTGCCATCCATTTGTCTATATCTGCCTGACGAGCCTTACGATAAATCTTCTTGAATTCATAGGTCTTAGGGTCTATCCTGCGCCGTGCCAACTGCCCCGCAATCAGCGGCCCTTCCAGAGACACCATCCCCAAATCATAACCCGAAGCGGCCTCCACCACTACCTTATCTCCCTGACGTATGCTTTGGCCCGAATCATTACGATAATATCCCTTACGAGTATTTTTAAATCTTACCTCGAAAATGTCCTTATATTCTATGGACGGAATATCTTTGAGATAATTATGCACTGCCAGCTTACAGCAGCCTTCCCTATATGTAACTTCCTTAGTGCCATCCTCATAATCCACTATCTCGCACCCTCGGAAACAGTCGTATTTTTTAGATTCGTTCATAATCTTCGCATCAAAGCCACTCTCTCTGTCGGTAATCGTTACCGCCTGCTTAAATGGCTATATATAATGAATTCACCAAATCGGTGAACAGAATTTTCGTGTTAACATTCCTCGCTATCAGCATCTGCGCCTTACTGAAAGCGTCTAACCCCTTTCGAGGAAAAGTCTTTTTACTTCGCGTAGCCCAATCCGAAAGTTCAGCTTCTGAATAAGCGCTCTGCGCAGCGAGCGGGCCCATACCCTGCTGATATAAAAATATGTTCCTGAGCACGCCGGAAGCAAAGGTACAAAAAGTTTTCGCTTTTTCTCTTGACGGAAGGCCCGCCAGACTATCCCCTATCTCCAGACACGCATAAAGGTCATGTATAAGAAGCCCCTGCATGAGCTGTCTAAAGAGCTGTATCTGCTCGGCACTTCCCTCGACCGCGCTCTTCCCGGACGACTTGGAAAGCTTAATATGCTGGCACCTGGAAGAAATCGTAGGCAACACCAGCCCCCCGTTATGCGTGATAAAAATAAACTGAGTGAGAAGAGGAGGCTCTTCTATAAGTTTAAGGAGACGATTGGCCGTTTCTTTATTCATCCTCTCCGGAAGGTAGATGATAACGCTGCGATAGCCCTTTTCAAGAGCGCTGAAAGACAGCTTATCTATAAGCGACTTGGCCTCATCGACCTTAATCATGGAGTTCTTCCCTTCTATCTCAAGCGCCTCATTAAGTTCATTCTCGGTAAAAGAAGGATTAGAAAGCACCAGAGAACGCCATTTATCCAGATAATCATCGCTCCTGCCCGTATTAACAGGAAAAATAAAATACATGTCCGGATGAATAAGTTTGGATATCTTATTACACGACGGGCATTGGGCGCAAGCATCTCCTCCCGAGCGGTTCTTACAGTAAAGGTATTGAAGAAATGCCAATGCCAACTCCATGGCCCCGCCGCCGTCATCTTCATGAAACATGATGGCATGAGGCACTCGCGAGGAATCAACCATCCCCTTTAGAGCATCTACAATCTTATCATTGCCTTTAATCTGTGAAAACGTCATATTTTCCTCTCCGTGTTATAGCGGGCGAGCCTTATCAGATAATCTTTAGCCTGGCAGGACGCGAAGCCATCCAGTTCCTTTATAGAATCATCTACGTACTTCTCCAAAATCTTCTCCGCCTTCTCCACTCCGCCACGGTCAAGCACAAATGTACGAATTTGCTCGCAATACTGAGGATGAGAGTGAATAGAAAAAATCATATTTCTGATTTCGTCCTCCTTATCCGAGCCCTCCAAGGCGCAAAGAAGCGGGAGAGTGATTTTCTGCTCTTTAAGATCTATCCCTACGGGCTTACCTAAAGAAGCATCTCCCACATAATCAAGAATATCATCTCTTATCTGAAATGCTATTCCCAGCGCCACAGCATATTTTTTTATATGCTCCGACCAGCACTTATCTGCATGCGAAGCGAGGGCAGCGGACTCACAAGCCGTCTCGAAAAGAGATGCTGTCTTACAATAGATTATCTTCAAGTAATCGGCTATCTCCGTCTTCTCTCCGAAAGATTTCTGAAGCTGAAGCATCTCCCCTTCCGCAAGATTAGTCATAGACCTCGAAAAGATGCGTGAAAGCAGCTTCATGTCAGGAGAAGTCATCACTAACTCCATAGCCTTGGCGAGCCAAAAATCTCCCACCAGCACTGCTGACTGAGGCCCTATCTGTGAGCAAAGCGTAGGATTCCCTCTTCGAGTGGTGCTTTCATCCGCCACATCGTCGTGAAGAAGAGTAGCGTTATGCAGCAGTTCCGTCGCCGCCGCCACTTTAATCACCTCATCAGGGACGTCCGTTCCGACCACCATACGCGCCGTCAAAAGCGACAGAATAGGACGGAGCATCTTGCCACCATGAGAGAGTATATCGTCATTAACCGCCTGAAGCAGGCGAATGTCCGAACGCAGAGACTCCTTTATATAGACGTTAAGTCTCTCCCAGTCCTCCCCGAGGAAATTTATTATCTCTTCTCTAAGCATCATAAAATTGCAAAAACAAGCCGCGCGGACTTCGTGCGGCTTGTAAAAAGAAAAGCATTCAGCCTTTCATTATCCATTTTAGAAATAAAGAGTAAGTGAAGCTGCTATACCAGAACATTTCTGTGATTTAAGAGCATCACCCATTGCCTTGGCAGAGATATTGGTGCTCTTGCTTCCATCTCCGTTATCCTTATACATAGCGCCCAAATCCCAATAGTACTTCACTGACAGAGCGGCGAATTTAAGAACCTTAACTCCAGCACCTACTCCTATACCATAATTTAACCTGTTACGGTCAACCCATTTATCAGAGTCACTATTCGATGTGTCAAGTTTATACCCGGCGGCAGATGCGATAACATTAGCCGCTGACTTGGAAGCCTCATCCTTAAACTTGGTAACAGTCTCAGTAGTAATGGCATATCCCAGATAAGGCTCTGCAAATATGAATGTAGAAGCCACACCGAGATTAAGGAAAGTAAATCCTACGCGTACAGGCACTTCCAGATAACCTGTCTTAGTGTCTATCGTCACATCCTCTATGTTTTTAGAGCCGACCTCTATATTCTCCTTAAGGCTCTGACCCTTAACGTTATAGAGGATACCCGGCTGAACGCTCAATCCCAAAGGAAGATTAAGGTTATACACAAGTCCGGCATGGTATTGACTTACCGTCTGGCTCTTAGCTATATCATTATATGCGGAATTAATATCCGTGGATGCAGATGTAACGCCGGCCACTATTCCCAGCTGTGCATTGGCACTGAAAGCGAAAAGCATTACAGCCATCGCCGAAAGAATAATTTTTTTCATAACAAACTATTTATTTTTGAAACAATATCATCTTTAGAGACTACGCCCACGGTTCTGTCAACGACCTCCCCGTTCTTAAAATAGATAAGCGTAGGGATGCTCATGACCCTGTATTTAAAGGCAGTCTCACGAGCCTCGTCTACATTACATTTACATACGACAGCCTTTCCGTCCATCTGCTCTGCCACCTGCTCTACCGTAGGAGCAAGCATACGGCAAGGCCCGCACCAAGTAGCCCAAAAATCTATCACTACTACCGGTGAAGAAGACAGGACTTCCTGCAAATTCTGATCAGTTACCGTAATTTCCATAATTATATATGTTTATCTACCTTCCAAGTAAAAGCTCTGAGCCCCAGGTCCGGATATGCCAAATCTTTCTGATGCAAAGCCTCCAGCAAATCATCCACCTTAGAGTCATCCACCATGGTAAGCACCGCCTGATTAGTCTCCGGCCATGCATGATTACCATAATGCGGTGTGCCGTCCACTGCTCCTCGCCCCCAAACTTCACCCCAGCGAGTAAAACCTCTCTGGCCAAATTCATCCAGGATTTCTACGATCTCATCGTTGAACGCCTGATTGTAACTTACAAATATAGCAATCATTTCTTAATTCTTTTTTCCTGCCTTGTGGCAAATATACAATAAACAGTAGGAATAAGCACAAGGGTAACGACCGTCGATACTGTAAGACCCCAACATACGACCATACCGAGGCTTACCCACATCTCCGAGCCTTCTCCTATACCAAGTGCCATAGGAACCATACCCAGCACCGTGGTAAGAGTGGTCATAAGGATAGGACGCAGACGGCTTCGAGCTGCCGTAACTGAAGCATCCACCACGCTCATTCCTCTTTCACGACACAGTATAGTATAGTCTATGAGCACGATACCGTTCTTCACCACTATACCCAGCAAGATTATTATACCTATTATGGCCATCACTCCAAGCGCCGTCCCCGTAAGTGTAAGCCCCCAGATGACACCGACCAATGCGAAAGGAAGCGAGAACATTATCACGAAAGGTGACATGAAAGACTCGAACTGCGAAGCCATCACCATGTACACGAGGATAATCATAAGGACGATAAGCACTATCATATCGCCGAACATATCCTGCTGATCTTCATAGTCTCCGGCTATCTCCACGCTCACATCCGTAGGGATGTCTGTCGCGTCTATCGCACTCTGCGCATAAGCCACGGCATCGGAAAGCGCCTTCCCGTGAGCGACTATTCCGCTAAGCGAAATGTATCTCTCCCTATCCTTTCTCTCGATGGTAGGCGGAACATTTGTCTCCACTATGGTACCGAGCTCCTTCATGCGAACGGTCTTGCCCGCTGCATTGGTTACAGTGATGTTTTCAAGATCTTCTATGCTCGTTCTGAATTCCGGAGCATAACGGACACGGATGTCATATTCCTCGCCGTCCTCTCTGAAGTAAGAGGCTACCGTACCTGACACAGCCGCACTGAAAGCAGCACCTGCCGTAGTGGAAGTAAGGCCATTGAGCGCCAGCTTAGTGCGATCGAAATCCATCTGATATTCAGGCGTATATTCATCACGTGAAAGTGTAGCCTGAGAGAAACAGTCGCTTTCGAGAAGCTTACCCTGAAGTTCGCGTGCTATCCTGTCCGTCTTCTCGAAATCGTAGCCGTAAACCTCCAGGTTAATGGACGATGCACCTCCCATCATACCACCGCCTTCGGTAACGATGCCTTTACGAATCTGTGGATAATTTTTAAGAATTCCACGTATCTGATCGCATATCTCCGATGTCCCCCTCTCTCGTTCACTAACAGAACCTATGTTAAGATTCATGGATATGACCTGCGTACCGTTGCTCTGCATACTGGCGAACGCATTGTCCGAATCAGCCTGTCCAAAAGTATAGTTAAGCACTTGAAGTTCAGGAACAGCCTCAGCTATATCCTTATAGATGGATGCAGCCACCTGGGCCGTAACCTGCTGAGCCGTACCTACCGGAAGATTAATGGAGATGCTTATACGTCCGTCATCACTGGTAGGGAAATATTCCGTCTTTACCTTAGGCCCGAGCAGCCCGAGAGTAACGAAGAACACTGCCGCCGCACTTACCACTACGACTGTTCTGTGCGAAGTGGCCCACTTGATTATGCCGGCGTATCCGTTAGAAATCCTCGTGAGGAAATTATCTATTGGAGTGAAGAACAGACGATGAAGCCGACTCTTGCTCTTACCGCTTCTCAGTATCCTTGAGCACATCATAGGCACGAGCGTAAGGGCTGCCACGGTGGACACTATCATAATGATGCTCACTATCCAGCCTAACTGCCTGAACATGATACCGGTCATTCCGCTTATCATAGTAAGAGGAAGGAACACGCAGAGCATGGTGAGCGTAGAAGCGACTACGGATATGGCCACCTCGGATGTCGCGAGCACCGCTGCCTCTTTAGGTTTCTCTCCTCTTTCCAGATGCGTAGATATGTTCTCCAGCACCACTATGGCGTCGTCCACAACCATACCTATCGCTATGGAGAGCGCAGACATAGATATGATATTCAGCGTATTACCTGTCGCATACAGATACACCAGCGAAGCCAGCAGGGCTATAGGGATGGAAAGCACGATTATGAAAGTCGCCCTCCATCGTCCCAGGAACAGGAATACCACGAGCATAACCACCAGAAATGTGATTATAATGGTGTCCCTAAGCGTTTTAATGGTGTTTATGATGTTAGTGGAAGAGTCCACCACCGTAGTTATCTTAATGTCGGAAGGAAGCGTCTTTTCTATCTTCACGAGCTGCTTCTTCACGTTCTTGATGACATCTACGGTATTGGCCCCGTTCTGCTTCTGTATTATGATACGCGCGCTACGTTCTCCGTTAGTATAAGACTCCTGCTCCCTTTCCTTAGAGCCGTCATATACAGTGGCCACATCGCGAAGATACACCACCTTGTTCCCGGAAGATGCCACCACTACGTCGAGCATATCCTTAGGGTCGTCGAACTCCTTTTCCACACGAAGAGTGTAAGTCTCCGTTCCTATGTCTATGTTACCCGAAGGCAAGTTCTTATTCTCTGAAGCTATGATGGACGCGATGGAAGTCACCGTAAGATTATACGCCTGAAGCTTCTGCGGGTCGCAATATATATAAATCTCTCTGGTCGGAGCACCCGAAACCGATACTGTTCCCACTCCCGATACTCGGGCCAATGGAGTAGCCACCTTATCATCCAATATCTTATCCAATCCTGCTAATGACTCACTGGCCGTAGCAGAAAGAATGAGGATAGGCATATCATCCGCGCTGAATTTGAAGATTACAGGCACTGACGCCCCATCCGGCAGAGCGGAATTGACCATATCCAACTTGTCTCGGACATCATTGGTAGCCACTTCGATATCTGTTCCATATTCGAATTCAAGAGTAAGAATAGACACATTCTCCTTAGATGAAGATGTCAATTCTTTAAGATTGGCCACACCGTTAAGTGAGTTCTCCAGAACCTTCGTAAGGTTCGTCTCTATATCCTGCGCACTGGCTCCCTGATATGAAGACATGACCATTATCGTGTTCGAATCGAAATCCGGGAACTGCGAAATGGACGTCTTCGACAGAGAATACAGTCCGAATATGACGAAGGCTAAAAATATAAGGGCCGTCGTCACAGGTTTTTTTACTGCTGAACGATATATGCTCATTACTCTATGACTTGAACTTTAATTCCACTCTTAAGCGCGCTCTGTCCGCTCACTACGACCTTCTCTCCCTCAGATACGCCGCTTGTAATTACGTATTCATCTCCGATATGACGGCCAAGCTCTACATTCCGAAGCTCTACAGTGCCGTTATCCTTCAGGACATACACACTGCGCACACCTGACCCCTGCTGCTTTTGTACGGCAGAATCGGGTACGATGACAGAATTTGTCTTGCCGAAAACAAGACGGGCATTGGAATACATACCCGGGCGAAGTTCAAATCCGGCATTAGGGATGTCAACTTCAGCCGTAACTGTATGAGTAGTAACATCAATCGTCGGATAAATTCTGATTACAGAACCCATGAAAGTCTTTCCCGGAAGAGCTTCCGTAGTAAATTCCACTTTCGCGCCTTTCTTCAACAGGCTGTAATCCTTCTCCGATACGGCCACAAGCGCCTTCATAGGGTTAATCTGCTGAACGACGAACAGAGGTGAAGACATAGAATACATGTCTCCCTGGTCATAATTCCTTGCGGAAACTACACCGTCAAGCGGGCTTTCAAGTATAGTGTTCGTCTTTAGATTTTCGAAAGTGGTGCGAGCCACCTTGTATTGAAGTTCCACAGACTCGAAGTCGGACTGACTTACCCCGCCCTTCTTATACAGAGCCTGGCTTCTTTCATATTCTTTTGTGAGATTATTAAGCTGAAGTTCAGCCTGTTCGAGCTGCGCCTTGTCCATAAGGGCGAGAACTTGTCCCTTCTTCACGAAGTCTCCCACTTCAGCATTTATCTTTATTATTCGGGAATTGCTCTGCGGCGCGATATTGTTCACAGCCTTGGCCTGCAGCGTTACCGAATATTTCTGGTCTATTTCCACCGCTTCCTTTCTGGCCTCGGTAATCTTAACCGCAGGAGTCTGCTCCGAGTGGGAGCCTGCCAAAGACGCCTCTTTCTTACCTGCGCAAGAGCACAGGGCGAGCGTCATAAAACCTAACAAAGCTACTTTTGTATTCATCTTCTATTTATTTTTCTTCCGTTTGACTGTCATCCGCACCGAGTGTCTGTTCCAGACTTGTCTTGGCGGTCAGATAATTATAAATTGACTGAGCGCTGGTCATCTTAGCCTGTACCAGAGCGAGTTGGGCATCATTAAGATCGGTCTGAGTACTGCTTCCCACTTCGTAAGATGCCTGCGTAATGTCATAAGCCTTCTGCGCTGATTCCACGGCCTTGTCTGCCGCATCGAAACTGTGCAGAGCCGATTCCATAGAATTAATATTCTGTCTTATGGATATCTTTATCTGGCGCTCGCTTTCCTGCCTTTGAAGATCAAGCTCATCTACTTGAACCTGAGCGGCTTTAATGTTATTATGATATTTTCCGCCGGCGAAGATTGGCACATTCAAGCTAACTCCCACATAAGAATATGGAGTCCATTTGTACTGCTTAAACTCGAAATCATTGGCCATCGCGCTATAGCTATATGCAAATGCAAGCGAAAGCGAAGGCAGTGTGGCATATTTCTGCATCCTAACCGTAGAAGCGAGTTGCTCAGCCTGTATGGCCAACTGGCGGAGAGAAGAGTTCCCTTCCAGAGAAAGATCCGCCTCGCTGTAAAGAGCCGACATATCAGAAGCGTAATCATAAAGCTCCCCTGCGACATCTATATCCTCGTCAAGGTCCACACCCATCACGGCTTTCAACTGCCAGAGGGAAAGAGCCACAGAATTAGCGGCGTCATACACGTTAGGGACCGCATTGGCCAGAGTGGTCGCCGAGCGGGCAAGGTCAAGATCCGAAGCTTTCTGCGCGTCATATTTGAGTTTCGTGCGTTCGTAATTGGCCTCTGCGTTATCATACACTTCTTTATATACCGCGTACGATTCTTTTGCGAGCAGACACGAATAAAAAGCCTTTTTAACTTGGCTTACCATCTCAAGACGGCTGCTGCGGGCTTTTTCCACTGCCAATTCCACATCTTGTCCGCTGATATGAAGACTTTCCCAGAGTTGGGCATTGATGATAGGCATAGAAGCACTGACTCCTGCGGAGAAAGTGTTCCATCTACCTACTTCAAGTCCGCCTCCTGAATTTGAAGAAGAACCACCTGTCGTGCCTTCTGAGGCATCGGAGCCTTCTTCTCCGCCTCCGGTAATGGACGACATATCAAAATCCATATACATCACCTGCTTTTTAATGGTCCTCTGGAATGATGCGGAACCATCTATCTGCGGGAACAAAGAAGCGTAAGTGCCTCGCTTGGCATAAGTGCTTCTTTCTATCTCCTTGTCAGCCACCTTTACCGACACATTTTCACTGAGTGCGATTTCAAGAGCCTGGTCCAAAGTTATGAATGTCTGGGCAAGGAAAAACAAACAACTAACTAATACTGTCATACTCTATTTTAAAGTCCGTGCGCGCATTGCGCAATATCTGTGCCACATATTCGGAGCAAAATCAAGCGCGAAGAAGTTTTTCTACTATTAATCAGCCACGGCAGAGGTTTTTCTGCGCAGTCGCTCCGCGACCCTATACGGGAAGTGCAAGGCAGCTTCTTTTCGGCGACCGTCTCACTTCGCTCGACCCCACCACTCACAGGTTCGTGGTCCCCCC
>CAVJMH010000011.1:0-65774 GCA_963650755.1 Firmicutes bacterium TM09-10
TTTTTCTGCGCAGTCGCTTCGCGACCCTATACGGGCAAATGCTTCGAAAAACCTCTGCCGTGGCTAAATTTCACAATGTACCGATGGGGGCAGAACTGCTACTGCAAATACTTAATAGAATCTACAGTGGCAGAATTGCATAAGATATAGTATGTGTCCTAAAAAGAAAATGGTCTTTATAAACGTTCAATCAGTTTTTTTATAAAGTGCCGTTGTTATTAGTTGTTTACATTACGTATAGATTAAGCACTTTCTACTGAAAGTTTTTAAGCGGAGGGCTTGGATTGAAGCGAATTATGCTTAATTTTGTGAGGTTTGAGAACAGAAATTAGTCGATGATGGAAAAATGCTTTATTCAAATCGTATCGGCGGATATTTCGCATCGTAACCCCTTGTCGGCATATAATCTGATGGGGGGGGGTATCTAAATACCTGCTATATAAGCCTTTCGGCGCCTTTTTACATAAATCACAAAATCATTCTCTCTGGTGGCTTATTGTCATCCGGGGGGATTTGTTATGTATTCGCATTCTAATCCACAAAATAAACAATGATAAAAAGTTTGATGAATTTTTTTTGTAATAAGAAGAGTAAGAAGTCGCGGGAGGAGATGCAGCAGGAAATGGAGCTGCAGCTTCACGAACAGTATGCCCAAAACAACAACGCTAATCTCACCGGCATAATCACTTTGATAGTGACTTTGCTTGCGGTGTTCTATGGCTACGGCTATGTCTATCTCTATTCCACATTGGAATTTTCCGATTGTTTTCAGGAACTGCACAAAGATGGCCATTACACTCTTGATGCTCTGATTTTTGCTGCTATGGCAGTTTATGTCGTGCTTGGAATAATATACTACATCTGTTACAGTCAAGGTCTTCATCAGAGACTGGAGCAATTTATTACATTCGCGATAAGGACTAAGTATTATAGGAGGTTCCCGAAGGTCAAGGTCTCTAAGGAGGAATTTGAAAATTTTCCGGAATTATTGATGGAGGAGTCGTACAAAGAGATATTTCCTTCAGGGTATCATCCTTTCAAGGGATGTGAAATCAAGTTTCCTAAAGATTCGGAATTGGCGCAGGGGCTGTTTGGTAACTTGTTGACTGTCATAAAATACGTTGCAGTGTTGTTGACGTTGAGCTGGGTGATTAAACTGGTCGCGTATGCGGCTCATATCGGTCTTTTCCGTTCATTGAAATGCTGTGCCGGAGTAGTTTCGATATTGTTTCTGTTGATAGTATGCATACTCGTCTATTTTGCATTGAATGGCCAGAGAAAGAAACTTCAAGATAAATATTTAGGTCGTATCAACTATTATGTGGATAAATTGACTCAAGAGAATGAATAATCATAACGGACAACTAATATGAAAAGTAAAGTGAAAATCTGGGCCGTCCTCCTGTCGGCGGCTGTGATGTTTGGCGGGTGCGGAAAGTCGGAAGTTATAGATAACACCGAGGTCAACTCTCTTAAAAAGAGCATTATAGCCTCAATCGACAAGCATATTGAAAGGCTCGACGGTCAGATTGCATCCGCCAGTGAGGAATTCGCCGCGATGCGGGATTCGGACAAGTATCCGGAGGAGGATATGAGGGCTTTGGAAGAGAAACTCTCCGCCCTCTCAAAAGAACTTTCAGACATAAAGGATTCGGCTTCCGGACTGGCGGATTTGGACGCGGATTTCACGGATGCGGCTGACAAGGTCAATTCTGCCCTTGCGTCGCTGGATGCCGGTCTCGATACTGTCAGGGCAATGATTGCGAAGTTGAAGCAGGATGCCGCTGACACTGATGGAGATGATGTCGTCCTTTGTTATGTACCGAAATATTATGATGACCGTCCGGATTCGTTGCATTATCATTTGGACGGGTTGAAGATTCTTGGAGACATAACCTTGAGATTCGTCTCTCAGACGCAGGAAGCAGCGAAGTCCCTTGCCGAGAACTGGGAAACGGAACTTTCTGCATACGCGATATATATCGGAAATGAGTATGACTTGACGATAACGGGTGTGACGGCAACAGGTGTCGGACTTTTGTTAGTTTCCATCTCTGCGGACAGTCTCCCGAGGAATTTTATTAATGGTGGGGGCTATGCCGATGTCAAGATTATGTGTGAAGGGAAACCTATACCGGGTTCCATTCGTTTGGCTGCTGTTGACGAGTCTGACGTTTTAAATATGTTGAACTGGTTCGATTACAACGGTGATGGACAAGTTGTTGATAATTTGGGCGAGGTGACAGACTTGCCTATTTATTCTTGGAACCCATGGATCCTTCCTTATTTGAATTTGCTTCTCGCTGAAATGCCGGCTTTAACTTACTTGAATTGTGGCGGATGTAATCTGACGAACCTTAATCTGTCGCATTGTCCTGCGCTTAAGACTTTGGACTGCCGCCATAACAGTCTGACAACCCTTGATTTGTCGAATTGTCCTGCACTTAAGACTCTGTATTGTCACTGTTGCAGTTTGGCAGCACTTGACTTATCTCACTGTCCTGCACTAGATTATCTGAGTTGCGGCGATAACAGTCTGACGACACTTGACGTGTCGAATTGTCCTGCGCTAAGGGTTTTGGACGGCGGCGATAATAGTCTGACGACGCTTGATTTGTCGCATTGTCCTGCGCTAGCTTATCTGTGTTGCGATAGTAACAGTCTGACGACCCTTGATCTGTCGAATTGTCCTGCGCTTACGGAGCTATATTGCAACAACAACAGTCTGACAGCACTTGACCTATCTAACTGTCCTGTGCTTACGACTTTGTCCTGCGACCATAACAGTCTGACAACGCTTGACTTGTCGAACTATACCTCACTCTCTAAACTCAGCGTGGACCTCACAACAAAACTTATAGTCTCTGCTGGTTTTAGTGTTGGACAGGCTTATTCGCTCGTAGGACAATATGTGTCAGTTGACGGTATTATAGGGGTCGTGTGTGAATACCGACCTGTAAGGATTATCTCCACGGATGAGATTTCAGCCTCTTGGGAAGATGCCAAGGATTGGTGTACAAGCAAAGGCCCGGACTGGTATTTGCCAACCCTTGATGACTTTCTTTTTTGGTATGATGATCTGAATAGGACCCTCTCCTCAATTGGCGGGGTTGAGTTAGATATGAAGTCTTATTACTGGTCATCTGATTATTGCGATACCGGAGCATACGGCTATAAATATGAGAATCCTGCGCAAGTGTACGACACGGGCACTGTACTCAAGGTTCGTGCAGTCCGTGCATTATAGGTTCCTTAAAAGTGACTTTATTCGTCGGATTTGAGCGTATGGGTCATATTAGGTTCACACCAGAGCATCCTTCTCTCGACTCCAAAGCCGGATACCGCAGTCAATTTCCCGCAGTATCCGGCGGCGTGGAGTTGTCGGGATTTTTCTGCCTCATTTTCCGATTTTTGATGCAGAAAGACTTCCCGATGAGGCAGATTGGCGACTCAAGTTCAAGGGCTGGTTCAGACGATTTGTCGGTCTATCCGATTTCTCGTTTAAGCAGTTCATAGATATATGCCGGACTTTCCGAGGCGAGACCCGATTCCGGGTCATTCAACAATGCAAATGTACGGGATGTATATACCCGATTCAGTGCCTGCTCTATTGACATTTCGCCGTCTTCAATCAGGTATCCGACAATCTGGTCAACAGCATAGTTTACAAGAAACTCCCGTCTGTTCTCGTCGCTCATATCCGCGTGATGAATTTTAAAGCTTTCGCGTTCCCGAAATAGTACTGGCTGTTAAGTCTCTTATATTCCAATTCTTTCGCAAGTTCGTCCAGCCTCAGCGTGCCTTCTTCGTATCTGTCGAGAAGATATGCCACTCCGTCGTCGGCAATGGGGCCTATGACTATGTCGTATTCGTGGCGAAAATGAGTTCTGCGATTCCGGTTTCTGTATATGAACTCCGCCCATTCTCTCGTAGGCCTCTCGAATCTCAGGACATTCAATTCACCGGTTGTCAAGACTTCATGATTGAACTCATATCTCTGAATTATGGGGGAGCCTCCGTAAATTATGGACTTCTTCTTAGCTAGGGCGTTAGCCTGCTCGAAAATATCCGTAAGGTAAAAGCCTTTTCCGAAGTCTTTGTACGGCAAGCATTTGTCAAGCCTGATTTCCTGGAAGTCAGTATATGTGCCGTGATAAAGAATCATGAAAGATGTCCTCCGTTCTTCTTGCAGTATAAGACGAGGTCATCAACAGCATCTTCAATTGACTGAAGATGTTCAATCTCATAAAATTCAATGAGGAAGTCTATGCCCTTGTACTTTTCCAAATAGAGGAATGCTTCTTTTACCGGCATCGCAAATCGGCGTCCGAACGCCCTTATGCAGGCATTCGTGTATGGAATTTGGTATTTGGAATCTTTCAGTAAAGCCATTTCCGTACGCTTCGATTAAATGACAACTCGTGTCAGGGACATTTTGTGTGCTTTGTGTGTGCGCAAGTCCTCCCGCAAATATAGGGATTTTAATCATATAGTGCGCGGGATTGTGATAAATTTCGCTCAAATTCGTGCATAATTTCAGATTCGCAAGGCTTTCGAAATTTGGTGGATATCGGCAAAACCGCAAAATAAATTTGGTGAAAACGCCACTTTTACGCAATTATTAGTCGGTATTTCTGCTTATGCTTGATGGTGTAAGATTTTAGTCGTATCTTCGCAAGGTTGAGGAGTTGGATTGGACTTCGCCGGAGTTGGGACTAAACGGATGCGCTATGCTATACCCTATAGGAATACAGAATTTTGAGAAGATTCGGGAAGGAGGCTTTGTCTATGTTGACAAGACCGAACAGATTTATAACCTTGCGTCCAAGGGGTGCTACTATTTTCTAAGCCGCCCGCGCAGGTTCGGAAAAAGTCTTCTCGTCTCCACTATGGAGGCTTATTTCAAGGGGAGGAAAGAGCTTTTCGAGGGGCTTGCGATTGAAAAACTGGAGAAGGACTGGATTGAATATCCCGTGCTGCACTTTGATTTTAGTGGGAAATCCTATGCCACACCGGACGCTCTCTCGGACATACTGAACATCCACCTCAGACAGATGGAGGAGACATACGGGGTCGAGGTCATAAGTGACGCCTGCGACTCCAGGCTGAAAGGTGTGATTGAAGCAGCCTACTGGAAGACCGGACGCAAGGTGGTCGTCCTCATCGACGAATATGACAAGCCGGTCATTGACAATCTCACGCGCCCGGAACTCCGGGAGTCGTTCCGCGAGACTCTTGAGGGATTCTACAGCGTACTAAAGGGCAAGGACGAGTTCATCCGATTCGGATTCCTCACAGGAGTAACCAAAATCGGGAAGATGAGTGTGTTCAGCGGACTGAACAACATCCAGGACATTTCGATGAGAGCCGAATACGGCGGCATCTGCGGCATCTCCGAGACCGAATTGAAGTCATATTTCGGAGAGAGCACTGCCGCCCTTGCGCAGGCGAACGACCTTAGCGTGGACGAATGCTACGGAAAACTGGCGAAAATGTATGACGGCTATCATTTTCACCCCAAAACGGCGGGGGTATATAACCCGTTCAGCCTCATCAATGTGTTCAACGCTATGGAATTCAAGATGTACTGGTTCGCGACCGGCACTCCGTCGTTCCTCGTCCGTTATCTCAAGGAGGGTAATTACAATCTCGACAACATATCCAGAGATATGGTTCCCGAGGAGACTCTCGCCGGAACCAATTACGCCGAACCCGCCCCGATTGCGCTGATGTACCAGAGCGGCTATCTGACCATCAAGGGCTATGACCCCGAGTTTAGGACATATACACTCGATTATCCGAATGAGGAAGTCAAGAGCGGATTTCTGAATTCACTGAGTCAGATGTATGCTCCCGGGCTGATTGAAGGGGAGTTCTCAGTATATCAATTTGTACGGGACATCCGGAAGGGCGATGTTGACGGTTTTATGAACCGCCTTACCGCATTCCTGGCCGGCAACAATTACGAGATTCAAGGCGACCTCGAACTTTATTTCCAAAACACGATGTCCGTGATGTTTAAGATGATGGGGCTCTATGTCAAAACTGAATACGAGACTTCCAACGGCCGCATAGACATCGTAATTACCACCGACAAGTACGTCTATATAATCGAACTCAAACGCGACCAGTCGCCGGAAACGGCTCTCACGCAGATCGAGGCGAAAGGCTACGACAGACCGTTCATCGCCTCCGGCAAGCAGATAATCAAACTTGGAATCAACTTCTCCTCAGAGACCCGCACCGTGGATGGATGGAAGACGGCGGAATGAAGATGTAAACATAATTATATACGCTATGGCTGAAGAAAACAAGGAATGGATATGCTCCGTGTGCGGACACAAGCATATCGGCCCGGAGCCTCCGAAGGAGTGTCCGGTTTGTCACGTATCGAAAGAGTATTTCGACGAAGTGGGAAAGTAAACCCTGTTCCGCGATTGATTTTTGAAATTTGGTGAAGACTCCGTTTTACGCAATTATTTGTCGGATTTGAGCACTTTTCTTATCTTTGCGCCACATTGACAGATAATTACGATGGTAGGAAAAGAATACATAAAAAGGAATGTCGATGAACATTGCCGGCGTACTCAATCTTGAAGACGCCCTGTCCCGGTCGATTATGACGGACTCTCCGCAGGAACTTGTCAACAAGGGGAGGATTGCGGAGATGGTCGCGGGGCTTGAAATTATGCGGAACAAGCCGGCGGTCCAGCGGCAGAAGCTGTATCTCGAATGGTTTGCGTATATTTGCCACTGATTTGAGGGCCTCAAGACTCTCGGATTGGTATTGCATAAGGATTGATTCCATAGTCATAATTAGAAGGGGTAAATTTGCTTCTAATTTACTAAAAATCAGTGAATTATGCAATACTTTTCTTATATATTTACTGCATTTTTCCGCATTCCAAGACACTGAATTCCTACAGCTTGTAGATTCATCTATTGACAATATTTCAATGAACTTTTATAGGGTTGGAGCCGGCTTTTAGCCTGCTCGATTTTTAAATTATCGGTAAATTTTACCGAAGTATTGATTGGGTATTTTTGTCATTTTTTCCGATGTTGTTTAAAAATGTGAAAAATAGTTTAAATTTTGCTCAAAAAATGTGAAAAAATACTTATTTTTGTGCACGAAAATGTGAAGAGGTCTATGGAACTACTTAAAAGAAAGATAGATAAGTTTCTGCGCGAATGGAAATCAGATAAGGAAAGAAAGCCTTTGATTGTCAAGGGGGCACGGCAAATTGGGAAAACTCAATCGATATTGGCATTCGGAGAGGTGGAATATGACAGCGTGATTGAGATTAATTTCGTGCTACAGAAGAAGTTCAGAGCTATTTTTAATGACGGTTATGAAGTTGATTCCATAATCCGGAATATCTCTCTTCTTGAGCCGTCCTGGAGGTTTATTCCATATAAGACCTTGATTTTCTTTGATGAACTTCAGAAATGCCCTAACTGTGCGACTTCTTTAAAATCTTTCTGTCTTGATAGAAGGTATGACGTCATTTGTTCCGGGTCTTTGATGGGTATATATTATGAAGAGATTGAGTCCAATGCAGTCGGGTTTAAGGATGATTACGATATGCACTCAATGGATTTTGAGGAGTTTCTTTGGGCGAAAGGATATTCGGAGGAGCAGGTAGAAGATCTTTATAAGCACATGCTTGCGGTCAATCCGTTCACACAGTTGGAAATGGATATAATGATGGGCGTATTCCGCGACTATATGATTATAGGTGGTATGCCAGAGGTGGTTAAGAAATATATCGATAGTGGTAATTTTTCTGGTACGTTAGGGCTTCAACGTCAGCTGTTGCGAGATTATGAGGAGGATATTACGAAGTACGCGAAGGAGACGGACAAAGCTAAGATTTTAGCAGTGTATAAGCATATTTCGACATTCCTTGCCAAGGAGAATAAAAAGTTCCAGATTACAAAGGTCGCAAAAAATGCTCGCAGTAGAGATTATTTGGGGAGTGTTGAATGGTTAGAGAGTGCAGGGGTGATTAATATTGCATATTGTCTGAATAATGTAGAACTCCCTCTCAGGGGTAATTACGATCCGTATAATTACAAAATTTATTATCATGATACAGGGCTTCTCGTGGCATCATTAGACGAAGAAGCTCAAGAAGATCTCAGGGCGAATAAGAATTTTGGAACATATAAGGGCGCAATCTATGAAAATGTTGTAGGTGAAATGTTGATAAAGTCCGGATATGAACAACTTTATTTTTATAAGCATGATAATCCTGCGGTTGAGATGGATTTTTTCCTCCGGGATAAAGATTCGCTTGTTCCCATAGAGGTGAAATCGAGTGACGGCGCTACCGCATCACTTAATAAACTGATTGATTGGAAATTATATCCGGATATACGATATGGAGTTAAATTGGGGTACAAGAATATCGGCTGGAACGGAAAGTTTTACACCTTCCCATATTTTTTGACGCCTTTTTTGAAATGCTTTTTAAAAGAAAAAGCCCCAAACTCTTTATAATTAAAAAGTTGGGACTTAATATTTTATGCGGAGAGGACGAGATTCGAACTCGTGGTACGGAATGACCCGTACGTCGGTTTAGCAAACCGGTGGTTTCAGCCACTCACCCACCTCTCCAAACCCGAAATGGACTGCAAATATAATCAAATTTTCGGATAAACAGCTATTTTTTGTCGGCTAACTTGCAAGAGTGCCATATTTCCGCGAAATTTGGCAGGTGTTGTTCCAGTCAAGTATAAAAAGAGATGTCAAGAAAGATAGCTATAATAGGAGGAGGTGCATCGGGGTGTTTTTGCGCCGTGCAGTTAAAAAGAATGTCTCCGCAAAGCGACGTAAGCATTTTCGAGGCGCAGCATAA
This sequence comes from Firmicutes bacterium TM09-10, assembly GCA_963650755.1. Classification (GTDB taxonomy): domain Bacteria; phylum Bacteroidota; class Bacteroidia; order Bacteroidales; family UBA932; genus Cryptobacteroides. The sequence continues at coordinate 8,862 of CAVJMH010000011.1, forward strand.
GCTTATGTCTAAGCTTGCACTTACGGGCGGAGGCAGGTGTAACATTTCTAATACTTTTGAGGACGTCAAAAGTCTGCAAGACGCATATCCGCGAGGAGAAAGACTTGTAAGAGAGGCTTTTAGAGTTTTTTCTCCGCAGCAAACCTGTAAATGGTGGGAATCTGTAGGCGTGAGGCTTATTGAAGAGGACTATGGACGTCTATTTCCCCGAAGCGGAGATGCTATGCAGGTGGTGCGGACACTGGAGAAGATGTTAAAGGCCGGGGGTGTACATATTGGGTGCTCAAAGAAAGTGGAAAATATAAAGTATAGCCCGGAGAACTCTAATTATACACTATATTTCAAAGATTTATCTTCGCACACATTCGATGTCGTAGTCCTTACTTCAGGTGGTGGCGCTTTTTCTATGCTTGGCGACTTAGGGGATATAAAAATAGAAAAGACCGTCCCTTCGCTTTTTTCATTAAGAATAGCAGAGGAAAGATGGTGTGGCTTAAGCGGAATATCCATAAAAAACGCAACTGTGGGTCTTGCCGCGACTAAATTTCGCGCACAGGGAGATGTCCTTATAACGGACTGGGGAGTGAGCGGTCCAGCGATACTAAAACTCTCTTCCTTCGCGGCTTATCATTTGAACGAATTTGGCTATAAAGGCCAATTAATCCTTAATTATCTGTCTTTAAATGAGGTGGATACGAGAAAAGTGCTGGAAAAGTTAAGTTCCCTTAATCAGCAGAAATTTATAGTAAACACTCCGCCGGAAGGGCTTTCTTCGCGCCTTTGGGGATATTTATTATTTAAATCTTCAATTCGCACGAACCAGCGATGGGCGGAATTAGGAAGCAAGGGGATGAACAGGCTGATTGGCACACTTGTTTCAGACACTCTCCCTGTTGGAGGCAAATGCCGTTTTAGGGATGAATTTGTAACTGCCGGAGGGGTAAGCAGACGCGAGGTTAAGTCGGAAACTTTAGAAAGTCGGCAATATCCCGGGCTCTACTTTGCAGGTGAAGTTCTTGATATAGATGCCGTTACGGGAGGATTTAACCTTCAGGCCGCATGGTCCACTGCCTATCTGGTCGCGCAGTCCATAGCCCGGAACGAAAACGCCTAAGATAGGAGAGTAATTATTCCGAAACGGCCTCTAACGATTATTAGGGATGCGAACTTCCCTAAATTTTACATAACTTTGCCATTATGTTCAGTGAAGAAGTATATCTAAGACGTCGTGCCACCCTTCTGGAGAAACTTAAAGGTGAAAAGGGCGTGGCGCTTTTTATCGGTAATGTTGACAGCCCGGCACAATACCGCGATAATTGTTATAAATGGAGACAGGACAGCACTTGGCTCTATCTGTTCGGGATAGACGAACCTCGATTGGCAGCGGTCATAGATCTTGAAAGTGGGAAGACCACGCTTTTCGGGGACGACTGCGACATAGATGACATCATCTGGAACGGACCTACTCCGTCCATAAAAGAATATGCTTCTCTAAGTGGGATAGAGCATACGGCCCCGTATTCTGCTATAGCTAAGGTCGTTGAGGGGCGGAAAGTTCATTTCGTTCCTGCGTCCAGAGAATACAACGCCCGTTTGCTGTCTTCCATCGTGGGGCTTAAACCGGAGCAGTGCTTCTCCGTTGGGAAAAAAGGCTGTCCGGCCGCGTCTCTTCCTTTAGTTCAAGCACTTGTGCAGATGCGTCTGGTCAAGGAACCTTGCGAAATTGAGCTTATAGACCAGGCCTGCATTTTAGGTCAAAGAATGCACACTATCGCTCGCGACAGCATAAAGACTGGTGTAGTGGAGCAGGATATAGTGGGGCGAATGGAAGGATATTCGCTTTCGGTGGGCTGGGGCGTAAGTTTTTCAACCATTCTTACTCAACACGGAGAGGTCTTTCACTGCCATAGCCATGCGCAGAAAATCGAGCCGGGACGTCTTCTGGTGATAGATGCCGGATTGGAAAGCAACGACCATTATGCTTCGGATTTCACCCGCACTTATCCTACTTCGGGCGAGTTCACCTCGCGCCAAAAAGAGATTTATCAGATAGTTTATGAGTGTCATGAATTGGCATTCAGTCTCACAAAACCGGGCGTCACATACCTTGAAGTGCATAACGCCGTGTGTGAGCACATGCTGGATAGACTCTCTCAACTTGGAATAGTCCGCGGAGACCCTAAAGAGATGAATGTCAATGGCTTCGCCGGTCTTTTCCTTCCACACGGCCTCGGGCACAATATGGGTCTCGACGTTCACGATATGGAGGATTATGGAGAGGATCTGGTAGGTTACGATGAGGGACAGACGCGCAGTTCTTTACTTGGACTTGGCAGCCTTCGTATGGCCAGAAGTCTGAAGGCGGGGAACGTCATTACAGACGAGCCGGGCATATACTTTATTCCAGCGCTTATAGAAAAGTGGAAAAGTGAGGGCGTAGGTCGTGGAGTTATTAATTATGAAAAACTTAAGGAATATTATGACTTCGGAGGCATTCGCCTTGAGGATGATGTGCTGGTAACGGAGGATGGTGCCCGCAGACTTGGCGGACAGAGGCTTCCTGCATCGGTAGAGGATATAGAAAATGCTATGAAAAATAATTAATTATGGGACTTTTAGACGGAAAAACAGCTCTGGTAACAGGTGGTTCCAGGGGGATAGGCAAGGCTATAGCATTGTGCTTCGCCGAGCAAGGGGCGGACGTTGCATTTACTTATCTTTCTAATAAACAGGCAGCTGACGATACGCTTGAGGCTTTAGAACAGTTCGGCCATAAGGCTAAAGCGTATGCTTCCAATGCTGCGGATTTTGACGCCGCACACTCTTTGGTGGCGCAGGTCAAAGAGGATTTTGGGAAGATAGACATATTGGTCAATAATGCCGGCATCACACGCGACACTCTGATTATGCGTATGGATGAGGCTCAATGGGATGCCGTGATTAACGGTAATCTTAAGTCAGCCTTTAATTTTATACACGCGGTGACTCCCATTATGGTACGCCAGCGCTCCGGGAGCATCATTTCCCTATCTTCTGTAGTGGGAGTAGCCGGTAATGCAGGCCAATGTAATTATGCCGCATCCAAAGCGGGCATCATAGCTCTCAGCACTTCTGTAGCTAAGGAACTTGGTGCACGCGGAGTAAGGAGCAACTGCATTGCCCCCGGGTTTATAGACACGGACATGACTTCGTCTCTTCCGGAAGAAATCCGAGATCAGTGGGCTAAGAGCATACCGCTTCGTCGGGCAGGGAAGCCGGAAGAAGTCGCTTCCGTGGCACTTTTCCTGGCAAGTGATTTATCAAGTTACGTTACCGGACAGGTAATTCACTGCTGCGGAGGGATGTCTTACTGAAAAGAAAATATGGATACACGCCTTCTTGAACTATCATTAACTTCTTATCTTAAAGCCGCTTTTGAATTGCTCCTTCCACGTACCTGCGTAGTATGCGGAAGGCCTTTGGCTTTAGGGGAGGAGCATATCTGTTTGGTGTGTGATATGGATTTTCCATATACGCATTTCGAATTGTGCTCGCATAACAAGATGGCGGATTACTATAATGAACGTCTGTGCGAAAAGACGGAGGACGAGTATATTCCTTATCAATGGGCCATCGCTCTTATGTCCTATCATTCGGGGAGTGATTATTCGCGAATACCTTGGGCTCTGAAATATAATTCTGACATTTCCTGCGGCAGATACTTTTCTAAAAGACTGGCTGAGAAGATTCGCTCTGCACCTTGGCTTGAAGATGTGGACCTTATAGTGCCCGTCCCTGCTCATAAGATAAGACGATATAAGAGAGGCTATAACCAGGCGGAAGTGATAGCTTGGGAACTTGGCTTGCGCTTGGGCGTGAAGGTGGAACCCCATCTTTTAATAAAGAGCCGATATACCCGCAGTCAGGTTAAGGTGGGCACCAGTTATAGAAAGGCCAATATCAAAGATTCTTTCCGTCTGTCAAAAGGCAGAGAGCGAGAGGCGCTGAATGGAGCGAGCCATATCCTTCTGGTGGATGATGTGTTCACTACGGGCTCTACTCTAAGTGAGTGCTACAAAACAATTCGGACCGCCCTTGATGGGACGGTCCGGATAAGTATAGCTACACTCGCGTGTGTGGAGTGAAATTATTCGTTAGGATTTGACTGCTCTATAGGAGCCGTAGGGAAAACAGGCTGGTCAGCTACGTTTTCAATCTTATCTGTGATGTTAATCTCTGTGGATTTGGTATTAGTGGTGAATGATGCCACGACAGATACCACAGCGATGAAACAGATTAATCCCCAGGTAATTTTTTCAAGGATGTCGGCAGTTTGGCGCACACCGAATGTCTGGTTGCCGGCCACAAAATTACTGGCCATTCCGCCTCCCTTACCATTCTGAAGCAGCACTACTAATATGAGCAGAATGCTTGCGATAATGATAAGCACGACTAATGTTGTGAATAATGCGTTCATATTTAATTCTCTATTTTTTCAATAAGGGATGCAAAGTAAACACTTTTTTCTGGTATTCGCAAACTAAGTTTTGAATAAATCTCTTTAGCTTTGTCCGGATAACCTTGTTCCAGATAAACTTTTGCCAATTCTTCAGTGCAGAAATCGGCAGAATCGGAGGTCTCTTCGAAGCTGTTTTCGACTATGTTTTCACTGCCCGCATTTCCTGCGAAGGAAGAAAATATGTTATCATCGTCTTTGCGCGCGGAAGCGTACTGTTCGGCACTGAAATAGTCTCCGCCTATGACGTAAACCTGTCTGCTTGAGGTTTTTCGCGTCTGTTCCACTGGCTTTTCCTGTAGAGATGAAGCATCGCGCCCCTGCATAATCTCATACACTTTTCTTCTGCACGGAACATAGAGAGCTTGCGAAGCATATTTACTTTCATCCCATGCGTCTTTTCCTAAGGCGGACATTCTTCGGCATAGTTCAAGTCTTGCCAATGCGAACCACGGGTATATGCTTATTATACCCGAGAGCTCCTCGATGTTGAGAGATGAAAGATTTATGATGCTGGAATTTTTTACCATTGTGCTACAGAGGCGTTAAAGATATCTTCTACAAGTTTTTCGATAATCTCGCTGACAAGCGTGGACTCCACTGCATCCAGCGAATTGGTGGAATCATAGTCAGAATAAGCGGAAAAACTCTTGTTCGTAAAATCATCCTCGGGATATTTCCTGTTGGAGAATGAAACTTTGACGGTAACCGTAAGCCTATTCTGTGCGGCCACATCACCGGCGGTTATGGCGGTGGCTTTTACGTCATAACCTGTGATTTCTCCCGTGATTTCGAGATCTCCGTCCATATCCACTTGCTCCAGACTTGTCATCTTTCTGAACTGGTTGCGCAGTTCTTCGGTAAGATCGTTGCTGAGTGTAGGGTTGACTTTCAGGGCCTTATAATCGAAGTAATTGATGGTTATGGTCTTTACGTCGCTTTGTATGGAAGTCCCTGAAAAAGAATATATTCCACACGAAACGGCGCAGAGTGAAAGGATAAGGGCTATGAAGAGTAATCTTTTCATTATTTCTTCTTCTGTTTGTCAAGCCATCTGTAGAGAGTTCTTTCAGATATGCCAAGCTCCGCGGCGGCAGGTTTTACTTTACCGTCATATCTTTCAAGAACTTGAGCGTAAAGGTCATCCGTACTTTGTTTTAAGGTGCGCGGCGAAGTGGTGGAAGTGCTATCCTGCCATTCGGCGTCGTCGTTATTGTCCGAATTCTGTGCTATAGGCACATTTGCAGGGGTAGAAGCGGTTATCGGAGAAGTGGAATTGGCATTCAGAACCATTCTTCTTAGACTTTCCACTTCCTGTTTGAGATCCAGAAAGGCTTTTATGATGACTTTAAGTTCATTGTCATTCAGATGGGAAGTCCCTTCCGTGCCGTTACCCGTAGTGGAAGGGAGTAGAGAGTCAAGTTCTTGAGGGAGATGCGCTTTAATGCAGTTCTCGTCAAGTTCCACTCTGTCTTCTGTGGATGTGATTGGCCTGGATTCAAGTATGGTCAGAGCCTCGGTAAAATTCTTTAGCTGTCTTATGTTTCCCGGCCAACGGTAATTCTTAAGCGCGGAGATGCCTTCGTGTGTGAGCGATATTTTGCAAAGATTGCTTTTCTGAGAGTAGTCAGATGTAAACTTCCTGAATAGCAGATAGATGTCATCTTTACGTTCGCGTAGTGGCGGCATTTTTATCTGAATGGCGTTCAGTCTGTAATAAAGATCCTCTCTGAATTTACCCATATCTACGGCGTGGGACAGATTCTCGTTAGTGGCGCAGATGATACGCACATCGCACTTTTCCACTTTAGAAGAGCCTACTTTCATAAATTCGCCGTCCTGGAGGACTCTCAGCAGGAGTGCCTGCGTATCCTTAGGAAGCTCGGCTACTTCGTCCAGGAAGAGCGTCCCTCCGTCGGCTTCTTCGAAATAACCTTTACGTGTGGCTATGGCTCCGGTGAAAGAGCCTTTTTCGTGTCCGAAAAGCTCGGCGTTAATGGTCCCGGAGGGGATGGCGCCGCAATTGACCGCCAGATAAGGGCCTGTTTTTCGGCGGGAATTGTCGTGAATGATGCGTGATATGGCATCTTTACCCACACCGCTTTCTCCGGTAATAAGCACTGCCAAATCGCTTGGTGCCACCACTAAGGCTGTTTCCAACGCCCTGTTAAGGTCGGGATTGTTCCCTATTATGTCGTATCGGTTTTTTATTCTTTGCAGTTCCTGGCTGTCCATAAGAAGTTTGATTTGTGGGCGCAATAAGACCCGTAATTGGCAAAGTTAATAAAAAAAATTATCTTTGTGGACTTTGGAAAGCGTTTGATAAGGTATAGATATGAAAAGAAAAACCATATTGCCGGCGGTGATGTTGTCCGCCGTTTTGGCCGGATGCGCCACTCCGCAGTCTCAGATGAAGAAATCTGTGCAGGAGATAGAGGTTACGTCTGATCCGGAAGTCCTTGTCGTTGAGAATGATAAGGTTGATGCCAATGTAACTCTATCATTTCCGGAAGGGTATTTCGATGAAAACACTTTAATGGTCATCACTCCTGTGATGGTCTATGGTGAAGGACAGCAGAGAACGGGCAAACCATTTATCTATCAGGGAGAAAAGGTAATGGCTAATTATAAAGTAGTCCCGAGGAAAGGCATTTTTCATCACGAGGCGCTTTCGTTCGATTTTCTTCCTGGAATGGAAAATAGCAGGCTTGAACTTCGTTGCACCTTGATTTATGGCACGAAAAAGGTGACGCTGAAGCCTATAAAGGTGGCCGATGGGTGTAATGCCACATATCGCCTTGTTCAGGTTAGCGGTGAATATACTTATAAGCCAGACGGATACGAGAGGGTAACGAATCACAGCACGGAGACCAGCATTTTGTTCGATGTCAATTCTTCGACCGTTAAGAATAATACCCATAACCGTAATGCAGTATCTGTCTATAAATCATATCTTTCAGATATAAAGGCAGACGAGAGATATGAGATAACAGGCACAGAGATAGTTTCTTACGCGTCTCCAGAGGGCGGAGAAAAATATAATGCACAGCTCTCGGACAAGCGTGCTTTTTCTGCCGTGGACGCGTGGAAGAATATGTCCGGAGGGGCAAGTGCGGATACTATGTCCGTGCGCAGCATTGGCCAGGACTGGGAAGGCTTCAAGCAGGCTCTTGAGGACTCCGACATAGAGGAGAAGGACCTTATTCTCAGAGTCCTGTCCATGTATTCCGACCCGGCAGTAAGGGAGTCTGAGATGAAGAATCTTTCTTTCCTCTATGATGAATTGAAGACAGAGGTGTTCCCGTCGCTTCGCAGGGCCACGTTTGTGGTGAATGCCCAGCACACAGGTTATTCCGACGAAGAACTTTTAGAATTGGCAGACAAGCACTTATCTACGCTCAGCGAGCCTGAGGTTCTTCATTTGGCCAGCATTGTGGAAGATAGGGGACTTAAGAAATTCTACTACCGCTATGCTTCCCAGAGGTATCTTTCGCAGATAGGCTATTTTAACCTCGCGATGATAGCGCTTGACGAAAATAAGACGGACGTGGCGCTCACATATCTTGACCTGATGGATGAAGACCCGGATGTGCTTAACGCACGCGGCGTGGTGGAGCTTCGTAAAGGCCATTACGATAAGGCCAGAACATATTTCCTGCGCGCTGCGACCCCCGATGCGAAGAAAAATCTCGGCACTCTTCTTATTCTTTCGGGCCAATACGACGAGGCGTCCAAAACTCTTTCCGGGACAGGAAGCAGTAACGAAGTGCTTGCTTATATACTTAACGGTCAGATAGATGCGGCCGTTTCACGGGCTAATTGCTCTTCTCCTCGCGACGCTTATATCGCAGCCATAGCTTATGCGCATAAAGGAGATAAGGATGGCGTGCTTTCCGCTCTTGCAAAGGCGAGTGTGGACCCTGTTTATGCTGAAAAAAGTAAAAAAGACGTTGAGTTTGTGAATTATAGATAGGATATTAAAAATATTTACTTATATTTGCAGCCCCAAATTTTCGTGGTAAAATAATTTTATTAACAACATTTTATGCCAACAATTCAACAATTAGTTCGCAAAGGACGCGAGGTTATCGAGGTTAAATCGAAGTCTCGTGCGTTGGATGCTTGCCCTCAGAAGCGTGGCGTTTGCGTGCGTGTGTACACTACCACACCTAAGAAACCTAACTCAGCTATGCGTAAGGTTGCACGTGTACGTCTGTCTAATGCTAAAGAGGTCAATGCCTACATCCCTGGCGAAGGTCACAATCTTCAGGAGCACTCAATCGTACTTGTACGTGGCGGTCGTGTGAAGGACCTTCCAGGTGTACGTTACCACATCCTTAGAGGCGCTTTGGATACGGCCGGTGTAGAAGGAAGAACGCAGTCGCGTTCACTCTACGGAGCTAAGAAACCGAAGAAGTAGTCTGAAGGATGGTTTTTAATCTTTAATTTTTAAACAAAATGAGAAAATCGAAGCCTAAAAAGAGGATTCTACTTCCTGATCCTAAGTTTCACGACGTGGAGGTTACACGTTTCGTGAACAATCTTATGTTGCAGGGGAAGAAGAGTATCGCGTATTCAATTTTTTACGATGCCATCGATATGGTAGGCGAGAAGGTGAAAGATTCTGACAAGGCTCCTCTAGATATTTGGAGGAAGGCACTCGAGAACGTAACTCCTCAGATTGAGGTTAAGTCGCGTCGTATCGGTGGTGCTAACTTCCAGGTGCCTACTGAGTTGCGCCCTGAGAGAAAGGTATCGCTTTCTATGAAGAACCTTATCGTGTTCGCACGTAAGCGTTCAGGCCACTCAATGGCAGAAAAATTGTGCGCAGAGATCGTTGCAGCCTACAATAACGAAGGTGGTGCATACAAGCGTAAAGAGGATATGCACAAGATGGCAGAAGCTAACAAGGCATTTGCACACTTCCGTTTTTAATTCAGTTACAAGTTAGTATCAATGGCTAAAAGAGATCTTAAGTTCACAAGAAACATCGGCATCATGGCGCACATCGATGCCGGTAAGACCACCACATCTGAGCGTATCCTTTATTATACAGGAAAAACTCATAAGATAGGTGAAGTTCACGATGGCGGAGCCACTATGGACTGGATGGTTCAGGAGCAGGAGAGAGGTATTACCATCACTTCTGCCGCTACTACCGCATTTTGGCATTATAACGGAGACACATATCAGATAAACCTTATCGATACTCCGGGCCACGTAGATTTTACCGTGGAGGTAGAACGTTCACTTCGTGTGCTCGACGGTACCGTCGCTACTTTCTGCGCGGTAGGTCGTGTACAGCCACAGTCTGAGACCGTATGGCGTCAGGCGGATAAGTATAATGTTCCGAAGATTGCCTACATTAACAAGATGGACCGTGTGGGTGCGGACTTCCTCGCTGTGGTTGAAGAAATCAAAACCAAACTTGGAGCTACGGCCGTGCCTATCTGTCTTCCTATCGGAGCGGAAGATAAATTCCAAGGTATAGTCGACCTTATTGACAAGAAAGCTATTTATTATAATTCTACAGAAGAGCTTGTAAATTACGAAGTCAAGGATGTCCCTGCCGATATGGCGGACGAAGTGGCTATCTGGAGAGATAAACTCGTAGAGAGTGCCGCTGAGTGTGATGATGCTCTTATGGAGAAGTATTTTGAAGATCCTGATTCACTTACTAAGGATGAGATTATCGCGGCTCTTCGTAAGGGAACCATCTCTATGCAGATAGTCCCTGCTTGCTGCGGCTCTTCATTCAAGAACAAGGGTGTTCAGTTCCTTCTCGACGCCGTTATGCGTTACCTTCCTTCTCCTCTCGATAAAGGAGCAGTCAAGGGAACGGATCCTAATACTGGTAACGAGGTGGAGCGTAAGCCGTCAGCATCAGAACCTTTCTGCGGACTTGTGTTCAAGATTGCTACCGATCCGTTCGTAGGCCGTCTCGCTTTCTTGCGTGCTTATTCCGGAAGACTCGATGCCGGCTCTTATGTCCTTAACGTAAGATCAGGAAAGAAGGAGAGAGTGGCTCGTCTTTATCAGATGCACTCTAATCATCAGAACCCTATAGAATTTGTAGAGGCAGGTGATATCTGTGCTGCCGTAGGTTTTAAAGATCTCAGGACAGGAGATACCATCTGTGTGGAGAATGCTCCTATAACTCTTGAGTCTATGGAGTTCCCGGATCCTGTTATTGGTATAGCTGTAGAGCCTAAGACACAGGGAGATCTTGATAAGCTTGGACTTGCACTTGCTAAACTTGCAGAAGAGGACCCTACATTCCAGGTAAAGGCTGACCACGAAACAGGCCAGACCGTTATTTCCGGTATGGGAGAGCTTCACCTGGATATCATCGTTGACCGTCTTCGCCGTGAATTCGGTGTAGAGATTAACCAGGGTGCACCTCAAGTTAATTATAAAGAGGCAATTACAGCTACCACTACACATCGTGAAGTCTTCAAGAAGCAGACTGGTGGTCGTGGTAAGTTCGCCGACATCATCGTTGAGATAGGTCCCGCAGATGCCGGGGTTACCGGACTTCAGTTCGATAATCAGGTCAAGGGCGGTAACGTGCCTAAGGAGTTTATCCCTTGTGTAGAAAAGGGCTTTCGTTCAGCTATGGCCAATGGTGTCCTTGCCGGATATGAGGTGCAGTCTCTTAAGGTCACCCTTCTCGATGGTTCATTCCACCCGGTTGACTCTGATCAGCTTTCATTCGAACTTGCCGCACGTATGGCTTTCCGTCATGCTTGTCCTAAGTGCAAACCTGTTATCCTTGAGCCTATTATGAATCTTGAGGTAGTTACCCCAGAAGATTATATGGGTGATATCGTGGGCGACTTGAACCGTCGTCGCGGGCAGATTGTAGCTATGGACTCTACCGCTAACGGAGCTCGCATAGTAAAGGCTTTTGTTCCGCTTGCTGAGCAGTTCGGTTATGTGACAGTTCTTCGTACTCTTTCTTCAGGTCGTGCTACCAGCACTATGTCGTTCGACCACTATTCAGAGGTTCCTGCGGCTATGGCTAAGGATATCGTGGAGAAGAGCGGATATAAACTGTCAGATGATGATGAGTAAAAGTTAAAAATTGTTAATTATGAGCCAAAAAATCAGAATAAAACTCAAATCATTCGATCACATGCTTGTCGATAAATCGACTGCCAAGATCGTTGAGACGGTAAAGTCTACAGGTGCTTCTGTGAACGGACCTATTCCGCTTCCGACCAATAAGAAGATATTTACTGTCAACCGCTCAACCTTCGTTAATAAGAAGAGTCGTGAGCAGTTTGAGCTCGATACATATTGCAGGCTTCTTGACATCGAGAACAGCAACGCTAAGACTGTTGATGCTCTTATGAGACTTGAACTTCCTGCAGGTGTAGATGTAGAGATCAAAGTTTGATAAAATCTAAAAGAGTTTGTATATTTGCACCGTGAAGGTGCAAATATAGCTCTTTTACGGTCCCTTAGCTCAGTTGGTTAGAGCATCTGACTCATAATCAGGGGGTCGTAGGATCATGCCCTACAGGGACCACAAAAAGAAAATTGCCCAGTCTGTCTTTATGATGGACCGGGTGTTTTCTTTTTATGTAAAAACCTATCTACAAGTGCCTACAAAGGGGTTTCCAGGCTTTCCGGACAGTATCTGCAAGGTGTTGCAATCTGTCCCAAGGAAGCCCTTTATGGGGAGCAAATGGACACAAAAGTGCCACTAATGTGCCACTAAAAATTATTGTTCATTTGCATACATTATGACATTTCATTTTGAACTCTCCCATCAGCCCAACAAGCTGTAAATAATAACACAAAAATCCAGCTCGGGTAGAATAAAAAAATATGGCTCGAAATTTTGTGTTATGCGATAAAAACATTATGTTTGCGTTGCATAATAAATAAGATATATGAAATTCGTTGATAGAATAGATGAAGCTGCACGATTAAAGGATGCTCTTGCAAGAGAGAAGTCCTCGTTAGTTGTGATGTACGGTCGCAGACGGTTGGGTAAGTCAACGCTTATCAAAAGAGTGTTGTCGGATACGGACGTTTATTTTCTTGCCGATCGTTCTGAAGGCCAACACCAAAGGATATTGCTTGCAAAAGTGATAGCACAAGTGTTTTCAGATTTCGACAAATTGACATATCCAGATTGGGAATCTATATTTCGTGCGGTCAATTATCGAACAGACAAGCATTTTACTCTATGTTTAGATGAATTTCCGTATCTTGTAGAGCAATCACCAGAGCTGCCGTCTGTATTGCAGAAACTTGTTGATGAGAAGCGGTTGAAGTATAACCTGGTACTTTGCGGTTCATCACAAAATATGATGTATGGGTTGATCCTTGATTCTACTGCACCTCTATATGGGCGTGCTGATGAAATAATGAGGCTTGCACCGATACGTTTGCCGTATATTCAAGAGGCTTTGCTTCTTAATGCGATGAATGCCATTGAAGAGTATGCCGTATGGGGCGGTGTACCACGTTATTGGGAATTGAGGAAAAACAGAAGTTCGCTTGATGATGCCCTGTGGCGCAATATCCTTTCTGTAAATGGAACTCTTTATGAAGAGCCTATAAAACTGTTTCAGGATGATGTCAAGGATATTGTCAAGACTTCAACGATCATGTCTTATATCGGGACTGGTGCAAACCGGCTTTCCGAGATTGCGGCACGATGCAATGAGCCGGCAACCAATCTGTCGCGTCCGTTGAAGAAACTTATCGATCTCGGATTCTTGGAAAAAGATGTTCCGTTCGGTATTGATGAGAAGAATGCGAAAAAGAGCCTCTACAAGATAGCCGATCCGTTTATGGCATTCTACTATCAGTTTGTTGTGCCTAATCGCTCGTTTATCGAGCTTGGACATCGTTTGCCCATAGAACAGGCTTTGACTGCTCATTTCTCTGAGTATGTGAGTATGCAGTGGGAAAAACTGTGTCGGGATGCCGTAACAGGAAATCTAGTTAACGGAATAGTTTATGGCAAGGCAAAACGTTGGTGGGGTTCTGTTCTCAATGAGGACAAGAAGCCGGAACAAGTCGAGTTCGATGTTATGGCCGAATCGCTTGACAAAAAGTATCTGTTGGTCGGAGAATGCAAATGGACTGCTCAAGAGAATGGCAAACAACTGACTGCCGAACTTCTCCGCAAAGCTAATCTGCTACCATTTGCCAAGTGCTACACCGTCGTTCCAATGCTGTTCCTTAAGAATGCTCCAAAAGATGATGCTGGGAATGCAATGTTGCCGGAAGACGTTATCAAGTTAATGAACTAGAGCTAAGAATATAAGATGATAATGCTTTGTAGAATACAGGGGGAGGCTGTCCGAGAACTCCAGCCTGCACCCCAGACAACTTACGATCTGAAAGTTTAACTAACACTACAACTTGGCTATATGGAGAGAAAAGGCTCTGGAATGGGTAAGATTATATATCCGCTCAGGGCTTTGCCATATTTTACAGAACGAATGCTCCCTATATTTTTCTCGGACAGGGAACAATTCACTGTGACTTTCCCGAACATTGTCAAAATATGGTTGGAGGAGCACCCTGATATCGAAGCGAAATTTGATGTCACCCAAGATGTCCCCCAAGATGTCACCCAAGAAAAGGACCTGGATCAATGGATAGAGTATCAGATCGCCACGAACCCGAAAATAACGACAGATGAGTTGGCGGAATTGTCCAGAAAGACTTCTAGAACCATAAAGCGTCATTTAGTTAAACTACCTCATATTAGATTTGTCGGTAGCGGATATAGTGGGCATTGGGAGATAGACAAGAACTGAAAAAGGACGAACTGAAGTCCGTCCAGTCATTATGAAATATGCTGTTTGATTGCATTCTTGCCTTTCTCAATGAACTGCGAGAAGCTGATAACACTCCGTCCCTCATTTGTGTGTAGATGTTCAAGTTTCTCACAATGTGCTTCTTTCTTTTTCAAGCTTCCCGGACAGTATCTGCAAGGTGTTGCAACCTGCCCCAAGAGATGCCTTGTATGGGGGGAGTACTAGCTTTTGTGGCTTTTAATGTAGGCAGTAGGAGTTATTCCGTAGGTCTGGCGGAAAATTCTGTTAAAGGTGGCCGTATTCCTCATTCCGCAGCTTTCAGCTACTGCCAGCATCGTCCATTCAGGATGATCCCTTAGAAGTAGAATCGCATATTGAATGCGCTTACGATTAATATAAACCTGCGAATTAGGCGCTCCACTATATCGTTTGATGATGTTTCCGAGAACATTTTTGTCAACGCCGATAAGCTGGCACAGGTCATCGCGGTTCAAGTCCGGATTCAGATAAAGCCGTTCGGAGTCAAGACGGTTATCAAGAGCGATAAATAAAGCCGCTGATTTGTCATCAGTCTTTTCCTCCGAAGAATGCGAAGAATTCACTATAGGTCTATCTTGTTTTTTAGATAGTGTATTTTTACTTGCCAATTCATCCAAAGCCTGCGCCATAAATCGGTTCTTTTTACGTATCTTATTGGTATAAAGAAGGATGGCTGCGAGCGTAAGTGTCAGCATCAGCGTCCCGAAGCATAGGATAATAATCCACATTTTATGCACATGGAGCTGATGCTCTTTTTCCTGCGTCTCGTAGAGCACGGAAAGTTCTTGAACATTGGCGCGGGCTTGACGAACCTGCAAGGTGTCTTTTATCTCCAGCACTTCGACATAGGTATCAGCTGCCTTATGATATTTTCCCATTTTCTGCATAACCTCTGCCAATCCCCACTTCGCATAAAGCATCATGTTCCCTAATGTGTCGCTTTGAGTGCGTATTTTCGAGATAAGGCCTTCATAGATGTCCGCCGCTTCGGAGTAAAGTCCACGTTCGCGAAGATAATCCACTATGAAGTAGTCTTTTGGGTTGCTCCCTTCTGAGTGTGGCACCTCTTTCCACTTTTTATACGTGGAATCTGCTCGCTCCGTTTGTCCTGCCATCACTTGATGTGCTGCCAGTTTGGCCAATGCGGTGCGACGGTCCCGTAACTGAATTTGAGGATAGGTGCCCCAGCGTGTGCCTTCGTAAGTGAGTTCCACGTTACGCTCATCGACTTCGACTGCCGCATCGTAATCATGCATATCGGACAGAAGGTTGCTTAACACATTCAGACAGCTGTGCGTTATATGGTCTGTGCTTGGACGGTCCGTATGGCTTGCCAAATCTGCGGCTTCGCGTATGTACTCAACACCTTGCGTGTGGTTGCCATCGTGATAAACGTGTTTCCCCAGAAGCATCAGACCTTGTGATAGGTAGTAATCGTTATGGGTGCTTCGGGCCAAGTCAATCAGGCTATTAAGCCACGCCAACCTGTCGTCATTCCAGCCGGAGATTTCACTGACAAGACAAAGGCTGTAGAGGGTTTCGAGATGCTTGTCGGTATCCTGCTTAACTTCCGGATAGTCAAGAAGTTTCAAGTACATGTCGTAGGCCTTGTCGAACTCCATGTGGTTATACACCGAATCGGCTTCGCGTAGGGCAGTGGAAAAGTCCGATCTGCTTGCCTTTGGTGAGGAGCACATTACAAGTGCCAATATTCCACAAGATAATGTTATGATGCGTAATGTCTGTTTCATAAATATAGATAGGTAATATTCCGAAAATATCGCCACTTTTCAGGAATGAATTCCGAAAATATCGCCACTTTTCAGGAATTTTAGAATTGAAGGTATCTGATTTACACCAAAAACTTGAGAAAAGAAGGAGATGTCCTGCTCGTCCCCGTGTATATGGCGCAATGCCAGTGACGGTCAAGGGCTACTGGAACAGTGCATCCATATCAATCTGAGCGATGATTTGGTCGCTATACATTCCCGGTTTCATTCCATAAGTGGTAATCATAGTCGGGATGACACTGCTCTTGGTCAAGGTGATTTCTTTGAAAGCTCTAATCCGGTTCTGTATTTTCAGAAACTCTTCCTTATCCAGCCCGAACAGGCCTTCGCAATATTTGACCTCACAGAGGTTTATGGTATTGTCCGCCCGGTCGATGACGATGTCAATCTGAGCACCGTTCTCTACTTTGCTGGTCTTCCATGTGTAGAACTCCGTAGATACACTTGCGATGCCCAGAGCCGCCTTTATTTGCGGAATGTGGGCCTTGCATATTCGCTCGAAGGCAAGGCCATACCAGGACATAATTTCCGGCGTGTTTACATTTCGAGTCCAGAAATGCTCCTCAACAATGTTTTTCGCCGCAAAAGTATTGTAGAAAATGGTGTAGAAATCTACGAGTTGATAGATAGCCGAATTTGACCTCAATGTCTTCTCCCTGACATTATACTTGCGCAGGAAGTCGCAATACACAAGGTCGGTAAGCAGGTCGCCCAGTTTCCCGTTATTGGATGTTTTGAGCATCCCGCTTATTTCTTCCCGTGTCAGGCCTTTGGGATGTTTGGCAAGCAGGGAGATAATTTCAACATATGGCTGCGGATTCTTGAACAGAGAGGAGAACAGTCTGCGATATTCTTTCTTCAGTTCTGCATTCTCATTGAAAAACAATCTGTTTAGACCGGTTGCGGGACTGTCTGTCCTGTCAAACAGACTCATATAATAAGGTACACCTCCGATTGCCATATAAGTTTGAATGATACTCAGACGGTTCCATAAAAATCCGTTGTTATTGAAAAATTCTTCAGTTTCTCCCAATGTAAACGGATGCAGGTGTATCTCGTGTGTAATTCGGTCGTGTAATCCTCCGTGGTTGTCAATTATGTTCCGCACCATCCACGATGTAGCCGATCCGCAGACAATCAGCATTATTTCCGGTTGCCAGTTTGCCCAATTGTTCCAGAAATGGCCGAGTGCATTGACAAATCCTGCTTTGGGAGTGTCAAGGCAAGGAAGCTCATCTATGAATATCACGCATCTTTTCCCGGCTTCGATTTTTGATTCGAGCAGTTCGCGGAGCGCAGAGAAAGTGCCAATCCAGTTTCCGCTCTTTTTTCCTTTGTATCCGTATGTTTTCATTGCGGAATGGAATGCAGTCATCTGCTCTGACTTGCTCCCTTCCATAATTCCCGTCATATCAAAGGCAAACTGATTTTTGAAATACTGACGGACAAGATATGTCTTGCCGACCCGTCTTCTTCCATACACTGCGATAAATTCGGATTTCCCGGAATTGTAATACCGTGCGATTTGTGCAAGTTCCTGTTTCCTTCCGACGATAATCTGCGAAAGTTGGTAAAATTTTACCAACTTTCGCAGGTTATCGGGCTATTATGGGCGAGCGTATTGCGATGACTCATCTTGAAGATGAGGTTGATTTTGCTCGATTTTACCGTAACGGAACCTTTGGCTCGAACTGTCTTTTCAAGCTCCCAGCCACCTTGGAAGGTCCTCGTTAGTTTCACGTTCCTATGGATTATTTTCGAGCCGCGTATGGCAAAGAATTCGCATGCATCGTCAGTTGGCTATTTTAGTGGCCGTCCAGCCAGTCGGGATAGCGCTGGTGTCCGTCAAAATCGCAAGAGTAGCATCTTCAGAATAATAAATAACGCCATCGCTGCTTGCTCTTTCGGAAAGCCAAGAAGCTAAAACCCAACTAGCGGAGTTATCTTTGGTGGTGGCCTTGATTGTGACACTCTTTAAACTAGTGCATCCATAGAACATATAGGAATAGCAACTGGATTTGAGGTTTTTTGCAGGCAGTTCCGGTGCTTTGGTGAGTTTCGAACAACCGCGGAACATATTAGAATAACAACTAGATTCAAGAGTTGTTGCCCCAAGGTCTGGGGCTACCTCAAGATCGGTGCAGCCACGGAACATATAAGAGTAGCAGCTTTGTTGAAGCGTTGCTGCTGAAAGCTTCGGGGCCTTTGACAGTTTTTTGCAACCGTCGAACATATATGAGTAGCATTGCATTGCAAGATTTTCCGCCGGAAGCTCTGGTGCCGAGGTAAGTGCTGTACACTCGCAAAACATATAAGCGTAGCAGAATTTTTTAAGGGTGGTGCATGGAAGCGAAAGTTTTTCGGCGCTTATAAGGGTGGTGCTGCCTCGGAACAGGCTGGAAAACGTATAAGTGCCATAACTATTGCTGCTTATATCACTGACAGCGCCATCAGCTGAGATTAGAGAGGTGATGTCTCCGCCCACATTCACGTTTTTGCTGAAACTGAATGCATTGTACGAGCTTGTACTATAGCCTAATTGTTTGTTGCTGGTTATGTTGGCATCTTTTTCGCTACCGGCTTTGAACCAGACTTTGTCTCCAGCTTTGGAGAGTGTAATGGACGTGCTGCCCACGGTGAAGTCCTCCCAAGTTGAACCGTCCGTAGAGTAAAGCAGGTAGATGGTAGGGGCGTAGCTGCCGACTCCGGTCATACTGACCTCAGCACCATCCGTGACGGCCTCGACATAGAAGCTCTTCGGTACATCGTCCTCGCATTTCCAGCCTGCGGGGATGCCGCCCGCACTTTTCAATGTGCTTTCTTTAAGATTTATATTTTTATAGATAATCCTTGCAGGGTTTGTCGTCTCATTGTTAAACGCCTGGAGCCAATTCCGTACAGCATAGGTGGCAGAAATATCTGTAGCCTTGATCGTGACGCTCTGTAGGTTCGTGCATCCATCGAACATTGCATAGTAGCAGCCGTCCGCAAGAGTTTTTGCAGGAAGTTCCGGGCCTTTCGTAAGAGAGGTACAATTGTAGAACATGTATGAGTAGCAGTCTTCTTTAAGCTCTGTCGCGGGAAGTTCAGGTGCAGTTTTGAGATTTGTGCAATCGTTGAACATACGGCAGTAGCATTCTTTCGCAAGAGTTGTCGCCTCGAGCTTCGGTGCAGAAGAGAGTCCCGAGCACTTGTAGAACATGCCCCGGTAGCATAGGTCCTCGAGAGCTTTTGCGGGAAGCTCCGGGGCAGTCTTGAGGCTTGTGCAGCCATAGAACATATAGTAATAGCAACTACCAGCAAGAGTAGTCGCCTCGAGCTTTGGTGCAGAAGAGAGCCCTGTGCAACCGTAAAACATGCCCCAGTAGCAGCCGTCCGCAAGAGTTTTTGCAGGAAGCTCCGGAGCAGTCTTGAGGCTTGTGCATCCGTTGAACATATAACTATAGCAATAGTTTTCAAGTTTCTCTACTGGGAGGGCTGGAGCTGCCTCAAGAGCGATGCAGTCTTTAAACATATTATAACAACAGTAGCGGCCAAGAGTTTTTACCGATATGGTAGGTGCATTTTTGAGGTTTTTGCATCCGTCGAACATGCTCCGGTAACATTGTTCCGCAAGAGTTTCTGCGGGAAGTTCCGGGGCAGAAGTGAGGACAGTGCATCCCTTGAATAGATAGCAGAATTTCGCGCTCGATGTCGAGACTGTGGCGTATCTTTTGCCGTTGATTAAAGTCCTTATGTCCCCCGATGCCGCAACGGGAGCAGTGCCACCGAATGAAATGGCGCTGTACTTCCCTTCCTCGCCACCATTTGCCGTGCCGAGAAAGCTTTCTTTGCCCTCAGAGTTGAGGCCGGTTCCGCGAAGTCTCAAATTGCCTTTATTTCCGCCGAAAGACACTGCCTCCCCCGAAGTGACTTTCGTCCACATCCCTCCGCTTACGGAATATTCGAACGTCCCGATTGACGCCGCTGCAGTCTCGTCTGTTGGTAGTGTCATCGTGAACGTCTGTGCTGAACTTGCCGTGAAGGTGAGGTACGGAGGAGCCTCAACGATGGAATATGTCTTCTCTACAGTGCCGATGTAGGCTCCCTTGCCTGTGACGGTGACAGTGTAGGAGCCGATGCTTTTGCTGCTGGAGTTACTCCAAGCTAACGTGTAATCCGTGCCTTGGGTTAATTCTGTGCCGTTATATTTGACGGAGACTGTCGGTGTCTGCGCATTGCCGCTGTACTCGAGTTCAGTTTCAGACAATGTCACTTCGATGCCGCTGGTGTTAACGAGGTCGCGCTTGAGACTGTAGCTGAATTCATAGCTCTGACCTGCCGTGAGGGTAATCTCTGCAGGGGTCTTAGCCTTGTAGGTGCCTACAGAAGTGATGATTTGAAGAAAATTTGCCCCCTTGCTGATGGTCAGAGGGGCGAGCAGAGCCGAATAATAGCCGTTTCCCTCGTTGTATGCCGTTATCCAAGTGGTGCTGCCGCTGAACTTTACTGTTGTACCTGCGGCGAGAGGCTTGTCATCCTCTCCATAGAGAAGGAGCCTGAGCCTGGCGGTCTGATGCTTGAACTCAAGGCTGGTGGTTTCGCCGAATTTGGCGGTGGCCGTGGCAGTCATGAGGTTGCTCGCTTCACGGTTCGCCTTATTGCTCTGATCAATCAGGATGTTCGGCTTGGAGGGCTGCGATAGTTGGTTGTCCTTATAAGGATACCAGGCGGAGATCTCTATATTGTTCTTGTCGGAGCGGTAGAATGTGTTGTCGCTATCTACAGGCTCCAGCGTGCCGTCAGAGGAGGTTACCTTGTACTTTTTTACTTTTGAGCCGACCTGAATGGCCACGAACTCCGTCCCGTCGCCCTCCCAAGTGCCGTCCGCTGCGGCACGGGTGCTGAACGTCATGTCGCCCTGCGAGGCAGTGAAGACAAGAGGTTGCGGTTCGGCAAGGTCGCCGTAAGGCTCGATCTCTTCGACACAGGAGCAGCAGAGCGCAAGCATCGTCGCGGCAGTGGACAGAAAGTGAAAAAGTTGATTCTTCATGTTAAATAATTATTGCAGTGTCGCCGTGCCGCTCGTTGTAGAACCGACGTTCTGCCAAGCTGAGATGCTTGAGGTAACGGAAAGACCTGTCTTATTTACTGTTATGGAGTAAGTATAAACGCTGCTTTGCTTGAATTCTGTTTGAGCTGCGAGCTTGTAGATATACTCACCTCCACCTACTACGACTTTAATAAAGGCAGTTGAAGTATTAACGGTCTGAGGAACTATGATGGCCGAACCTGTGGTGCCGGTGCAGACTGTGATGTCAGATGTAGCGCCGGATGTGGTGCCAAGAGTCGTATTCTGCACATTGAACGTCGTGGAAAGTTTAGTGTTTTGGATATACACCTTTGCATTCGACAGATCACTTGCCTCAAAGCCGTTACCTGCACTAAGGCTAATGTTCACCTTAGAGAGAAGATGGGTGAATGTCAGTGGAACGTTAGAGGCGGTGCGACTTACAGGGTTGTTTTCAGGCTTACCTGTCATAAGGTCGCTGGCTTTGTAATTGGTGTCGCTACTTTGGTCGGCCTTTACCGAGAAAGATATGTTGGTGGAGTTATATGACGCACTTGCCCCGGCAGCTCCGGAAGGATACACTCCATAGATATGAAGCCCGTTACCGCTTGTTGGCCAATACTGTACGTTTGTGAGCCCACCATTACCGTCAGCGGTGTATTGAAGCGGTTGAATATATTGTGTGATGTTATCTCCTGTAGTGGTGGCAGTGCCGTTTACATCTTCTACAAGGAAAATATCCACCTTTTCTCCACTTGCAAATTGCGTAAGTTGTAAGTCTTGAGCGGTTGATTTAGGAGTTTCAGAAATAATGTTCTCAGTACTGAGACGCAGCAGTCCGTCGTCTATGGTCTGCCCATTTTCCTTATTGCAGGCGATGAACATTAAAGAGGCTGCGGCTGCAAAGAAAAAGTAATGCTTTGTTTTCATGGTAAATGTATGTTGTTGGTTTTATTTCGAGTTATATATACGTTTAATTTTACATGGCGCTTCCGTCATCGATTACGGCACCTTCTTTCCAGTCATTTATGCTGACCGATCCGAGTTCGACACGGTCGCGGCCCACGATGAGGTTGAGTGTGGTGTATTGGCCTGCGATAAGTTTGATGTCTTCAGAATGTGTGTAGGAGTAGGTCTGTCCGTCGATGGTAACAGAGACGGTCCTAAATCCGGTCTGAGGTATCATCAAGCCGCTGAAACTGAGTGCATAGCCAGAGGCCGTCTCCGTGGCAGGTATGTTGACGGAACTTTGCGTTCCTGCTACATATTTGCGTTCAAGGTAGTTGATGGTGCATGTGTTGGCGGCGGTAGCTGAGACATTGCTGACTGTAGGCGTAGAACTCCATTGTGTGCGGAATGTAAGATTCACGTTCAGTTTCGCCATAGCGTGGTCGAACACGAGGGATACAGGATTATTTGTGGCTACAAGTCCGGAAAGATTGCGCGCCACGAGAAGGTCACTCCCTTCATAGTTCGCAGGATCGAGTGTATAAGGGTCAGCGATGAAGCTTTTTACTTCACGTGCCGGATATATGCCGAGAAAATAGTGAGGCGTCTCCATATCCTGCCAGAGCATGAGTGATGATGGACTCCATTTGGCATCATCTCCGAGAGTGTTGACGACCCCGTCAACTACGAGTTTGTCTGAAACCACATCTGCCCTGCCTGTCCATGCATAGACACTGATTTTGTCTCCTTTGTCGAAGACGCTGCTTACTCCGGTCGTAGTGGCGCGGCCTTGATATATGCTGGCATCGACGGTGATGTACTTAGGCTCGGCGGGGGTGTTACCGCTGTCCTTGTTGCACGCGGCGGCCGTGAGTGCCAAGGTCGCGAGTGCGATGTTGCGAATCATTTTAGAGTTCATTATTCTGATGTTTATTTGTTATTATCCGGATTAAGGACAGAGCCGCTTACTGTCCAGCCTTCCTCCCAGTCGTTGATGACGTAAGAGTCCAGATACATGTAAGGGCTAATCTTCTTATAGCTGATATTTACGGTATAATGGCGCCCCATGACCATAGCCGGAGCATCGGCTACGGAGTGGAGTGTATTTCCAGACGGAGTGGTGAGATAAATATCGAGATATGAGCGTGTACGCCCCTTGGCTGTAGGGAACAGGAAGTGGCTTGATGTGCTTAGCGTCGTCGTGTATCCTTCCTCTTCGGAAAGGCTGCCGAGGCTGACTGTCGAGTAAGTCTCGCTTGGCACTCCGAGACGGCCGTCTTCGTCCTTGACATTAAGGGAGATATAGTCGGCTACGCGCTGTACATCGATCGATGCTGTGGTGCCGGTAGGTACGTCGTTGATATTGACAGTAATGGATGACTCTGCACGTTGCAGCAAACAATTCACCACATTAAGTTTTCCGGCTTCTATGGTGATTTCGCTTAATCCGTACCATGCCTGCTCTGCCGGAGGAGTGCTTGGATTAATGAGACTTAGCCTAATGTCTTCAGCACTGTCGGCGCGAGTGTCGATGCCGCTGAGTCGGTAGCCGTTTTCTTCTGTAATGTTAATAGCAGCGAACAAGGTGTAAGCTCCTGCCGGTAGAGTGCTGTATTGAGATGCGACTTCCTGTGGTGAGTCGAAGTCGAGAACACTGACGGTGCCGTTCGCATCAGTATGCTGCAGTTGAACAAAAGTGATGGAATTCTGCGCGTCAGATGTTTCCTCCCACGTAAGTTCAGTGGCGAGATACCCCATGTTTGTACCTGAACCTTCCTCCGAGATACTTTCATGCAGATCGTGCGTGCATCCCGAGAGTAAAAGTCCCATTAGGACGGCTATGGAAGTTAAGGCTGTATATTTACTCATGGTGGTAGTCGTGTTTTTTTGAAATAAGCCAAGTGAGCCTGAGCCCGCCGTCGTAGATGAGATTGCTTTTGTGGCAGTGGACTGGGATGCGGTCGAAACGCTTTCCGCCAAGGCAGTCTAATCCTATGTAGAGCCCTATGCCAATATTCCCGCTAATCTTATGACTTACACAGAGTTGCCCTCCCAGTCCGAGATGCCACTGTCTGTCGTATTCTTGTTCGAGGCGTCCGCTGCCATCACTTAACGGACCGCTGAGCGTAGTGAGCGTAGAAAATGCAGAGATGCGTGGCGAAAGTTCCAGTTTCCAGGCTTGGTCTTCATCGTGGAAGAATAGATCTAACAGATTAATATCCAGCTGTAAAGCATATCTTTGCCAAGAAGTGCGTGATTCCAAGTCGCGATAGTACCAGCCACGTTCATCGATGACAGGCGCGAAATATCGGCTAAGATCGGTTGATGACAGCCAATATTGGCAGCAGTCCATAGCCGTCTGGCTCTGATGCCCGACCGTAACAGTGGCCTCTATGGTAAGAAGATTATTGAATCGGTATCCTCCGTATAGAGACAGTTCATAGCCAAAATGCTTACTATAACTTCCCAGACTGCGGAATGTCCCTTGTCCTAAGACGCTTCCTCCGCTTATGCCTAAAATCCACTCGCGCTGTGGGTACTTTTCAAAAGGCGGGGTATCGGTTTGAGTTTCAGGTGTTTCTTGTATGGGAATTTCGACTGGGCTGATGATGTCTTTAGTGTCCGTTTCTTGTATAGGGACGTCTTTGTCCAAACAATCGGAGTTGTCTAATTCTAACTCTAACCCCGGCTCTGGCTCAGGTTCGAGAGATTCAGGACTTTCATCTTCTATAATTATCTCAGTTGTAGATTTTTCTTTTGGTTGAACTGTGTTAACGTCCAGCTTTTCATAGGTAGTGATGTTTTCGGAAGGAAGTGGACTTTGTGTTGTATTATCTGCCGTTTGTTCCCGTTCTACTATGGTGGCAGGAACTTCTATCTTCTCTTCCACTGCTTCGTTTGCGCTCGGCCGGCACTTACGAGTGCAGTAACCTACCAGAAGGCACAATAGCACAAGAGTTGCGACTAATACTGCCGTGCGTTTTTTATTATTATTTGTTGCCGTTTGTCTCACTTTATTGGTTAGAGTGGTTTTATATTCGCTTGCTCAAAGAAAAGCAGATGCAAGATAACACTTTCCCCAGAACAAAATGCAAAAAACGGTCATAGCCTTACAACATCCCGTCCAATGAATATAACATTTTGTCTAAAAAACGGCTAAAATTCAGTACCCATTTCAAGACAGCTTCCGAAAACAAAAAAATAGTCCGGCAAAATCTGTCGGACTATCATACATTATATAAGACCTCTATTAGAGGTTAGGATTCTCTTCCTTCCATTTATCTACCGGAGGAACGATGCCCAGAGATACGATCTCGTCTCTCATCTTGCAAAGATGCTCGTATGAAGACTGAAGCGCTGCCATTTCCTCTTCTGTGCCCTTAGGAGCGGTGAAGTGAACTCCGGTAGCATCGATGGTGGTAGGCATTGCCATCATTACGTTCTTGAAGCCGCACTTGTCGCAGTTAACATAGCAGCCTGCAGGAAGGGTGAATGGAGCGCCGCCCATAGCAGCCTCTATCATCTTAACTGCATTGTAAGCAGGGCTTTGGAATGAAGAACGTCCACGAAGTTTTATGATGGCAGAGCCACCTTGAATAGTGTCGTGCTTGATTTCTTCCATTCTTTCAGCAGAAAGTCCGCATTCGCTGAGCGGTTTACCGTTAATCTTAACTTGAGAAGCGAAAACTGCCATCTGCTCGCCGTGTCCGCCATAGGTATGAGCTCCGGTAACTGCGCTCTGAGGCACGCCGAATTCCTTAGCCAGATTACTCTGCAGACGCGTAGAGTCAAGAGCTGCGAGAGAGGTCAACTGGTTAGGCTTAAGACCTGAATGGATAAGAGCGGTAAGAGCGGTAACATCAGCAGGGTTGAAGATAACCACTACGTGCTTGACGTCAGGACAATATTCTTTAATATAGTCTCCGAACTGAGCTGCTATCTGGCAGTTACCCTTGAGAAGATCCTCGCGTGTCATACCCTCCTTACGAGGAGCACCACCTGAAGAAATGATATATTTAGCATCTGTAAATGCTTCCTTAGGGTCCACGGTCCAAGTAATGTTAGCACCTTCGAAACCGCAATGGTACATTTCCTCTGCAACACCATGTACACCTGGCTCGAAGATATCGTAAAGGCAGATGTTAGGTGTAAGACCCAGCATAAGAGCTGTCTGAGCCATATTGGAGCCAATCATACCGCCGGCACCGACAATGGTCAGTTTTTCGTTAGTTAGATATTTCATATTGTCAAAATTAAATGTGTTTCAATCGAAAAATCACAATTTCGGCGCAAAGTTAGCAAAATTCAGATGAAAATGTACTATATTTGCGATTGTCGATAAAAATATATGGCACTATTTCTTACAAAAGATCTTGATGACCCCGCGCACTCGCGCGTAGGAGTCTGGAAAATTTCAGAGAGCGAGGCAGAGCTTCGCGCGATGACGTCCATTCCCTCAGACGAGCTTGAGGAGATCTCCTATTTGAAAAACGAATCTCTACGCAAGCAGAAGCTTGCGGTAAGAGCGCTTCTTGACGCCCTTTTTGAAGAAAAGGTGTATTTGTCTCACCACGATAACGGTAAACCTTACATAGAAAATAACGCGATAAATATCAGCATCACACACACAGACCGCTATGTGGCAGTCATGATTAATGACGACGACGAAGTGGGTATTGACTGCGAATCTCTGGATAGGGACTTTTCAAAGGTCGCATCCAAAGTTTTTTCTCCGGAAGAGATGGATGCTCTGGATGACGAACACCGTAATGAGCAGATGGCCGTTTACTGGTGTGCTAAGGAAGCTATTTATAAACTCACTTCACAGTATGACGTGGATTTCGCGGAGCAGATTAAAATCGACCCTTTCCGTTTCCGCGACGAAGGCGAGTTGAGCGCTACATACATCGATAAAGATGACTACGAACAGGAGCTGGACTTAGTCTATTTCACTTTTGACCGCCACGTGGTGGTTTGCGTGTCCGCTTAGTAACATTTTTGTTTGCACTTTCGTCGGGATTTAATCCGATAACAACCCATATTCCCTTGTTAATCAGTGTATTAATGAGGGGATTTTTATATGTGGAAAACTTTATTTTTGTCAAACGGAACAACCTTTTTTCTATTCTTTTATATTTGCATTTGCCATTTCCTTGAACACCGAAACCACTTGGCTAAGTAAGCGGTGAAATTTTTAGAGTGTAGATTTCTTTTTAAAGAAGATGTGTACTGGACTGATGAAAAAGGTCAAGGTTCAAGAATTGGCATATAAAACAAAGAGATAAATTATTAAGGCAAACGGACTATGATTAAGTATGTAATTAAAAGAGACGGACGAAAAGTTGAGTTTAACAATCAGAAGATTGTCGCTGCCATATTGAAGGCTATGGACGTAACCGAGGGTGGGGAAGATATTATTCTTGCCGCCAAAATCGCCGATACCATCTCCAAAAAGCATCACGAGGAGATGAGCGTCGAGGAGATTCAGGATTGTGTGGAGATGGAATTGATGAAAAGCCCGCGAAAGGAAGTCGCTAAACGTTACATAGCTTATCGTAATCAGAGGAACTTGGCCCGAAAAGCTAAGACCACCGAGATATTTCAGGAGATTATAGATGCTCAGGCCAATGACATCACCCGCGAGAATGCCAATATGAATGCGGATACTCCGGCCGGGATGATGATGAAATTCGCTTCGGAAGCCACAAAGACCTATGTGGATGAGTGCCTTCTCGCCGACGACGTGAGGGATGCTGTAGTCAACGGCTATATCCATATTCATGATAAGGATTACTATCCTACGAAGAGCCTCACTTGCATTCAGCATCCGCTCGACCTTATTCTTGAACATGGTCTTAAAGCCGGGCACGGAGAGAGCCGTCCGGCGAAGAGGATAGAGACGGCAAGTGTTCTCGCCTGCATATCTATGGAGACGGTTCAGAATGAGATGCACGGCGGACAGGCCATTCCGGCATTTGATTTCTATCTGGCGCCTTTCGTAAGAAAAACTTTCCAAGAGGAACTTAAAAAACTGGGCGAGTATGATAATCGCGATTATTCCCATCTTAAGGACATTAAGATAGATGACTATCTGAGACGCGATCTTACCGGTCTCACCGGCGACGAGAGAACGGTGCAGCAGTGTATCAATCAGACAGTTGCGCGTACACATCAAAGTATGGAGGCTTTCGTTCATAACATGAACACCATCCATTCGCGCGGAGGTAACCAGGTGGTTTTCAGCTCCATTAACTACGGCACAGACATTTCCGCTGAGGGCAGATGCGTGATAAGGGAGATTCTTAATACCACTTATGAGGGCGTAGGTAACGGCTCTACAGCCATCTTCCCTATTCAGATATGGAAGAAAAAGAGAGGCGTAAGTTATCTTCCTGGCGACCCTAACTACGACCTTTATAAATTTGCATGTAAAGTTACTGCCCGCAGGTTTTTCCCTAATTTCCTGAATCTTGACGCTACTTATAATCAGGATTCTGACTGGCGGGCCGATGATCCTAAACGTTATATCCACGAAGTGGCTACTATGGGATGCCGTACGCGAGTGTTTGATAACAAGTTCGGTCCGCGCACATCCATAGGAAGAGGTAATCTTTCTTTTACTACCATTAACATAGTCAGATTGGCCATAGAGTGTATGAACATTGAAAATAAGGAGGAGAGGATAGCTGCTTTTATGAGCAGGCTCGATTGGGCTCTGGATATCTCTGCCAAGCAGCTTGACGACCGCTTTAATTTTCAGAAAACTGCACTCAAAAAGCAATTCCCTTTGCTGATGAACGGTTTGTGGCTCGGCTCGGAAAAGCTTGGCCCTTGCGACACCATAGAGAGTGTGCTTAATCAAGGGACTCTTGCCATAGGCTTTATAGGATTGGCAGAGACTCTTATAGCGCTCGTCGGTCATCATCACGGCGAAAGTGAGGAGGCGCAGGAACTTGGCCTTAGGATAGTGAAGCACATGAGGGAGCGCATTAACGGCTACAGTGAGAGTTATCAGCATAATTACAGCCTTTTCGCTACTCCGGCAGAGGGCCTTTCCGGAAGGTTTACCCGTATGGATAAGAAGAAGTTCGGTGTCATCAAGGGTGTAACGGATAAGGATTATTATACCAATTCAAGTCATATCCCTGTGTACTTCCATTGCACTCCTGAGCATAAGGCCAAGATAGAAGGCCCATATCATCAATATGAGGGCGCCGGGCATATCTTCTATGTCGAAATCGACGGGGATGCTACCCATAATCCGGAGGCTATTATGAGCATCGTGGATCTCATGGACAAGTATAACATAGGTTACGGTTCAGTTAACCATAACAGAAACAGATGCTTGGATTGCGGTTATGAGGATGCTACAGAGGGGCTTAAGGAATGTCCTCACTGTCATTCGACCAATATAGACACTCTTCAGCGAATTACCGGTTATCTGGTGGGCACTACCAACAGGTGGAACAGCGGTAAACTTGCAGAACTTAAAGACCGTGTCGTACACAAATAAGATTTCCGTTCTCGATATAGTACAGCAGACTATGGCCGATGGCCCTGGTCTGCGTACTTCTATCTATTGCGCAGGATGCCTTCATCACTGCCCGGGGTGTCATAATCCCCAGTCGTGGAATATAGAAAACGGCAAATGGATGAGTGTGGACGATATTTTCGAGGTCATAGTCTCAGACGAGTTTTCTAATGTTACATTTACCGGAGGAGATCCGTTTTTCCAAGTGGAGGCCTTTACCGCTCTTGCCCGCAGGATTAAATCTGAGACGAAGAAAAACATCTGGTGCTGGACTGGATTTACCATAGAACAGATTCGTCAGGACCCGCTGAAGGCTCAGCTGCTTGATTATGTTGACACTTTGGTGGACGGACCGTTTATCTTAGCCCAGCGCGACACCACACTTCTTTTTCGTGGGTCAGAGAATCAGCGTATAATTCACCTCACTCCGGTGGAAGAGGACATCTGCCCTGGGGCAGTGGAACTTATTAAACCTCGTTAACGATTACTATTGGAGCCAAGGCTCAGGGTTGATGGATGAAGTCCCTTTCCAGAGCTGGAAGTGAAGTTCCGTTTCGCCCGCTATGGTGTCCACGACTCCCAGCACGTCCCCTGTACTTACCTTATCGCCGGCTTTCACGTTCACTTGTTTGAGTTTACAATAGAAAGTGTAGTAGGAGCCGTGCTGAACGAGTACGCATTGGTTATATCCGGGCATAACTACCACCTGACATACCGTTCCGCTAAACACTGCCCGCACTTTTTCGCCTGCTCCTGTGGAGATGTTAACTCCGTTATTGAAAGGAAGATCCACGTTTTTGTAAACAGGATGTTTATGCTTACCATAGCGCCCAGTGATGGTCCCTTGTACCGGCCACGGCAGTTTACCTTTATTCGCGGCGAACTCGTTTGAAAGGTGGGTGTCCACTTTTTTCTGAGGACTGCTTTTACCCTTCTGCTTTTTATTCTGGTCGGCTATCATCTGCGCTATTTTCTTATTGAGCGCATCGATCTGCTTTTGCTTCTTTTTGATTTCCCCCTGATACTTGGTCTTGTTTTTTTGGAGGTTCTGAACTATCTGCTGTTCTTTTTTCTCGCTATTACGCAGGCTGTTAAGCTCTCGGTTACGTTCGGAAAGGAGGGCGACGTTTACACTTCGAAGCGAATCCAGCTGGGCTTTTTCTTCGCTCAGCAGCTGTTTGCGCCTTTCTATTTTTCTGGCTTCATCCCGTAGTTCATCGGATGCGGCGCGAAGGTAGTTGAAGCGGTTTACGACTTGTCGGATATTTTCTCCAGAAAGCACATATAGAAAGCGCAGGCGTGGGTCGCGGCTGAGATAGGCGTTTTTAATGAGCGATTCGTAGTGTTCGAAATTCTCGTCAAGCTGCGTCTGCGTATGGCGGATTTCCGCAGATTTCGCGTTAATCTGTTTATTTATGGAAGCAAGTTCGCGCTCCGATTCCGTTACGAGTTTTTTCTCTGCCTCTATCTTGTTTCTTGTCAATGCCAATTGCGCCGTGGCATCGGCGCTTTTTCCTTCATTGGCCTTGAGCTGCCTGTCAAGTTCTGCTATCTCCTTGCGAAGTCGCTCAATTTCTTTTTTCTGCGCGCTTTGACTATAGCATAACGTGCTGAAAAAAAGCATCATGAGAAGTATTAGGGAGAAGCGTTTCATTTGGCCTGCTTGGAAAGGTTCATGTAGAAGTCTGCCAGGTCGTTCTCTCCTAACGCCTTGAGTGTAAGTGAGTAATGCTCGAGGATGACCTTGCTGCTCTTGCCTCCGTAGACCATGCACTTCTTAAAATACGTTCTGGCGCCTTCGTAATCTTTCAAGAGGTACAGAATGTAAGCGTATGTGTCAAGGTAGGTGGCATTTTCCGGCTCTTGCTCTATGGCCTCCCGAGACATCTTTTCCGCTTTTTTAAGGTTCCTGTTTTCCACGCTCAGGAAATAGGCGTAGTTATTCAGTATCATCGTGGAGTGAGGCTTTATACGTTTCGCCCGTTCAAGATAATTGAAGCATTTTTTCTTGTTCCCGATTTCGAAGTACACGTTTGCTGCGTCCGCATACAATGAAGCCCGGTCTTCAGGTTTTTTGACATGCTTCAGGGCTTCTTCACAGGTTTTAATGATATTTTCATTGTCCCCTTTGTATGTAAAGATAAGGTATTGCCAGCATTCTGCACTCTCCGGATAGAGACGGACCAACTCCTTAAAATGCTCCTGTGCCAGGTCCAGTCTTCCTGTCGTCATATCCCAGCTTCCGACCAATTTTATGACAGACGAATCGGTAGGATGTGCGTAAAGAAGAGTATCTACCATAGAATCAATGTTTTTGTTAAAGATTCTGTAGGTCTGTCCATCCACAAGGTTAAGAACGTAAGTGAGATATTTGACCTTACTCTGTGCTTCTTCGTATGGAGAGGTCAGGTAGCCAGGCAGGATTGAAAAATAAGCAGGGTAGTTATTTTGGGTTCTGTATATTTCAGCAAGTGGAAGAATGGCAGGAGTGAATGTCGGATCCATCGTGAGTGCCTGTTGGTAATGAAGTGCGGCTAATGAGTCCTGTCCGTTTTGGTCTTCTTTGTTCCCCATCAGGCAAAGCGTATAGGGGCTTGTGTATTTGTCCGGCCATTTTTCTGCCATTTTCAAGGCTAATGAGTCGGCATATTCTTTAACTCCGGGGGCTGAGGCGAGCAAATTATATTGTGAGAGCATATAATCATTGTTCTCCGGATCCAATTCTGAAGCTTTCTTCCAGCATGCCAATGCTTTAGAAGGCTCACGATCCATATAGTAACAGCAACCCAGATAATACCATGCGGCATCATCGTTAGGGTTTTCTTTAAGAAGACTTTCAGAAAGTTCTTTCGCTTTTTTAAAGGAAGAGTCGCTTATGAGCTGAGCTATGTCCACTATGCTGATGTTGTCGTCAGATTTGGCATATAGGCAAGCGCAGAATATTAGGGATATGGATACCAACAGGTGTTTAATGCTCATAATTTTAGTCCGCAGGTGTTCGGGCAAAATTAACCAAAAAACATTGTATTACGTAAACTATGATGTAAATTTGGAGAAGTTTTTACGCCGAATGCAACTTTTTGATAAAACCAAGCATCTTAAAAGGTGGATTGATGACGCGAAGGGAGGTGATCCTAAAGCGCAGAAGTCCATCTATGATATGCTGTCATCTAAGATGTATGCGGTGTGTCTGCGATATATGGGGAACAGGGATTCGGCCAGTGATGTGTTCCAGGACGCTTTCGTTACGTTGTTCAGTAAGTTGGACACCTATTCGGGCGAAGGCTCTTTTGAAGGATGGGCGCGAAGGATTTTTGTTAATACGGCGCTTATGTCTTTGCGAAAGAAGGACGTAATGGACGGGACGGAGGACATTGAACAGGCTTTTGGCATATCGGACGAGGGGATGGATGCGATTCAGTCCATGAATTATAAGGAATTGCTGGATTTGGTTTCCGAACTGCCTCCTGGTTTCAGGACTGTTTTTAACATGTACGTAGTGGAGGGTTATTCGCATAAGGAGATAGGACAGAAGTTGGGGATAGAGGAGGCGACATCCCGTTCACAGTTGCAGCGGGCCAGAATGCTTCTGCAAGAGAAGATTAGAAAAAGAAAGTAATGAGCGACAGATACGATAAACAGTTAAGGGAAAAGCTTTTGCGTGCCAGCGTTAAAGCTCCTGAAGGTGCGTGGGAGGCCATTTCCGAAAGGATTGGTGCCACAGGTGCGAAGCCTTCGGGACGTTTTCACGGCACGTGGTGGGGTGTGGGAACCGCGCTTTGCGGGGCTTTTGCCGCTTTGGCTCTCGTTTTCTTTCACGAAAGGCATGAAAGTGGGGATGAGCCTATTAGTCGGGACTTTATCGTAGTGGCTTCAGAGAATAATCGTTTAGCCTGTGAAGATCTGCCTTTAAAGGGACTGGTTTATGGCCTGCGGGAAGATTTTATCCTTCGTGAGACTTTAGAAGAGACGCTTTCTGACAGCACTCCGGTGGAAGGCGAGGCTGAAAGCAAGCCTGAAAGGGTATCCATCGTGCAGAAAGAGATAGATAACGAGGCATCCGAATGGGAGGATCCTTTCGCTTCACTTATGACAGAAGATAATCGTAACGCGGCAGAAGCTAAGCAGAAGAAGCCTTTGATTAGGGTTAGGGGCTCGGTAGGCGCGAATGATGCCCATAGTGAAACGGCTTTTTCCGGAGCGCAGTGGACGAGCGGATATAGCCCTAAGGGTATGCAGGAGACTTCGGTATCGACTTACAGCATTCCTGTGTCTATGGGCCTGTCCGTAACGTTCCCTATTAACAGGAGTCTCTCATATTCCATAGGTTTGGATTGGACTTTGTTAACTCGTTATTTTCAAGGCTCTTATAATACTATGGAGGGAGAAGTCTCTCATTATGTTCACTACATAGGAGTCCCTCTTAATCTTTATTATACGTTTAATCCGTGGAGTAATTTCAAGCTCTATTCATTCGCCGGGATAAGTCTTGAAAAATGCTTGAGCAGTAAGTATTACATATTTTCGGAATCTTCTGTTCCGGTGTATAGCGATAAGGATGCAGACTTCCAGCTGGGATTAAAGGCTGGCTTTGGGATAGCATTCCAGATAAGCGGTAAGGCGGCTCTGTTTTTTGACCCTTATGTAGGTTATTACCTAAGCGAATCACAGCCTAAATCCATCCGCACGGAACATCCGTTGATGATGAGTTTTGACTTCGGTCTCAGACTTAATCTATAGTCCTGTCCAGGAATCTATATCCAGCGGCTTCCATAATATGTTCGTTTTTAATGCATTCGCTCTCTTCGAGGTCTGCAATGCTTCGTGCCACTTTGATTATTCTGTAATAGGCACGCATGGAAAATTGCATTTTTTCCATCATTTCCGATAGTAGTTTTTCGCTTTGTGCATCCAGAGGGCAGAATTTACTTATCTGTTTTACTGTCATTTCGGCGTTGGACAGAATTCCCGTTCCTTCAAAGCGGCGTGACTGCATTTGTTTTCCGCGTATTACTTTTTGGGCTATCTGCGCCGAAGTCTCTCTTTTCGCTTCGCTTTTAAGAGATGCGAGTTTTAGCGGATGTATCCATACCTGAAGATCCATTCTGTCCATTATAGGTCCGCTCAAGCGACTGAGATATTGGCTTCTTTGTCCCGGAGTACAGGTACATCGGCCACGTTCCCCGTAATAGCCGCAGGGGCAGGGATTTGCAGCAGCGATGAGTGTAAAGGACGCCGGATATTCGATTTTACTGCGAAGACGTGAGATGGTTACCTTTCTGTCTTCGAGTGGGGCTCTCAAGGCCTCCATTACACTGCGCGGCATAAGGTTGAATTCGTCTAAAAACAGAACTCCGAGATGTGCGAGAGTAACTTCTCCGGGTATCATGTTGTCTGTTCCGCCCGTCCCTCCTATGATGGCAGCCAGAGAAGCGCTGTAATGAGGGCTTCTGAACGGCCGTTTTCGCATTAAGTCGCCGCTGCTTCCGTTGATTCCGGCTACAGAATATATTTTACTGCATAGCAGCGCTTCTTCTTCGGAAAGTGGAGGGAGTATTCCGGGAAGGGCTTTGGCGAGCGAACTTTTCCCGCTCCCGGGAGAGCCTATCATTATCAGGTTATGCGCTCCGCATGCCGCTATTTCCATGGCTCTTTTGGCCCCTTCCTGTCCTATGATGTCCGCAAAATCCACTACCGTTTCGTTGTTCTCCGTGTTGTTCTCAGCGGGGTCTTGTACGTGGTCTATTCTCGTGTGCAGACCTCCAGCTAATATCTCCACCACTTCTGTTAAGGAGTTTACCCCATATATGTCTATCCCTTGTATGCAGGACGCTTCACGAGCAGAGCTCAGGGGCAGAATACATCTTTTGAAGCCGTTTTCTTTTGCGAAATCCACCATGGGAAGGCTTCCCTTTATGGGGCGCACAGACCCGTCCAATCCCAGTTCGCCCATTATAAGACTGTCTTTTATGAGTGGAAGTTCTTTCTGTCCGGATGCGGCTATTATGCCCACAGCGATGGGAAGGTCGTACCCGCTTCCGTTTTTATGCAGGTCGGCAGGTGCCAGGTTGATTACTATTTTGCGTCCCGGGATGTGATAACCAAGGGCTTGCAGGGCAGTTACGGTACGCAGCAGGCTTTCTTTGACCGCCACGTCCGCCAGTCCGCAGAGGTGTATTCCTATCCCGCTGGCTATATCTACCTCCACCGTAACTTTTACTGCATCTATGCCAATGCATTTGGCACCAAAAACATGTACTAACATTATATAATTTTGCGTAATTTTAGAAGTTGTTTTGAAATGCTTATCGGATATGAAAAAAAGTATAGAAATCAAATCATTGGCTGATATTCGGCAGGCGGCTCAGGATTTCCTGAAACAGACTGCCGGACATAATCTTATAGCTTTTTATGCCCCTATGGGTGCTGGGAAGACCACTTTTACTACAGCCATCTGTTCTCTTCTCGGAGTTAAGGAAGATGCAGTGTCTTCACCTACTTTTTCTATAGTCAACGAATATAAGGCGGCCACGGGGGAGTCTCTCTATCATTTTGATTTCTACCGTATTGAGCATTTGGATGAGGCTTTGGACATAGGATTGTATGATTACCTTGACAGCGGAAGCCTCTGTCTTATGGAATGGCCCGAAAACATAGAGCCGCTTCTTCCGGAAGAGACGCTCAAAGTCCAAATCTCAGTAAATTCAGATTTATCGCGTACCCTTACATGGGAGGACTGATGCTTATTCCGGTAAGCGTTCCTGTAATCCTGTAAGTCAGGGTTTTGCCGTCAGTCCATACGAAAGGTTGACGAGAAGTGTCTTTATAGGAAGCCGCCAGATAAAGTGCCCCGTCGTCTATGGTTGCGCACCTTTGTGTCGGAAGGTATATGTCATTCAGGATGTTTTCCGTGTCGGTGGCCCCATTATAGATATACCATTTGTCTGCATTTTTCGTAAGGCACAGCCTCCACCACGAGGAGTCGTCAAAGTAGTAATGGCAAGCCGTCCCTGCTCCTACAAGTATGGTCGTGTCCTTATTGCAGATTTTATCTGCCGGCATAGGAGAATAGTTAGACTTCATGTGAAGTATCAAGGTGAAATCCTCCTGTCCGTATGGGATGGCCTCCGCGTTGATGACCTGAAATCCTGCCTGACGGTCCAGCGTCAGTTCATTCCCCGCATAATTCATAAGAAACCTGTCCGTATCCCGCTCTATGATGCATGTTCTGCCGTTATGTATGAGCACATCTTCCACTTCCAGAGAGTTAGGTCCTTTTATCTGGGCTTCATTGTCGTTTTTCACAAGGTAGGTTATTCGCTTGTCTGCCAATAAAGTATAATAAGACGCGTACAAGTCCGATTCGTCGAAGTAGAAAGATAGCGGAGTCCCGTCCTTTTTCGTGAAGAAAGGGATGCCGTTTTTTCTTATGCAGAAGCCTTTTTCTTCTAAGGGAAGCCCTAAAGTCCATACATTAGACCCATCCCAGAGAAGAGATTTGATGTATTCTCTCTGTTCCCAGGAACAAAGAATTTTCCCATTCATGCCAATGTATGTCCCATCGCGGCCTGTGAATGTGGTGAAAAGACGGCTTCCTATAAGAAAATGAGAATCAGCATCTTCGCTTATGTGATTTTCTTCGGAGCATTTGATGGACAGTTCTTGGGAGCCATCTTTATATAATGCCAATTCTTTGCTTCCGTCCTCCTTTTGAAGAACGGCGCAGACGTATATGCTTTCCCCTTCGGAGACTTCCGGATTGCCCTCGTCTCCTGGGGTAGTTATATCACTTCTGGGTTTATCTCTGGTGGTATCGTCATTTCTGGAAGGAAGAATAGGCCCCGGATCTTGACTAGTGCAAAATGAGAAACAGTAAACCGCCATCAGCGGTAGAAAAAATTTAATAAAGCGTTCCATAGTCTGTAATTTTCTACAAAACTCTGAAAAAACGGCCTTATTAAAAAATTATTTCGTCCCAGATGGCGGTTTTTTAAAGAAAGAAAAATTTTACAATTACTTTTCCTGTGCTTTTTCTTTAGCGCGGGTCAACTTTTCTTTCATCGCATCAACACAAGCAGTTATGGCGTTTTCAAAGGTGTCGCTGGTGCATTCGATTACCAGGTCATCACCTGGAACATGAACCTTGAGTTTAGCTTTTTTCCCTTCCTTGATGTTTTCAAGTGTAACTTCGGCTGCTTGAGTGGCATTGTCGAAAAATTTTTCGATACGCTGCACTTTCTTCTCAACAAATGCGAGCAGTTTCTCGCTTGCGTCGAACTTTAAGGATTTAATTCTAATCTCCATAGTTACTGTGTTTTAGAAGTTTAACTTCAATTCTTATTGGTTATCAGTAGCGGGTAAAACCAAGTTAAGCTTCGTTTCCCCGTTTACTCATTGTAAATATAGCGAAATATTGTTAGATGCTGATTATTTTTCTTTAAAAAACCATCCAAATTCCGGTCATTTTCATCGGTTACGTTCGAAAATTCAACATAATAAAATTCGGCAACCATTTCAAAACATCTTCTTATGTGGGCCAGTGTCTGCTATTTAAAAAGTAATTTTATGAGAGAAGGCACATCGGCGACCTTTACTACTTGTAGAGTGTCGGGAACTTTCTGAGCGATGGAAGAGTAGGAACTGACATATATTTTCTTGAATCCCAGACGCGAAGCTTCCATGATGATTCTCTCTGTCTGACTTACGGGGCGGATTTCTCCGCTAAGTCCTACTTCTGCAGCGAAGCACACGTCGGAAGGAAGTGCAAAGTCGAAATTGGATGAAAGGATGGCGCAGATTACAGCCAGATCGCAGGCCGGGTCTGTGATTTTAAGTCCTCCGGCCATATTGAGAAAGACATCTTTGGCCCCGAGCTTGAATCCTGCCCGTCTTTCCAGCACTGCCAGGAGCATATTAAGTCTTCGCACGTCAAATCCGGTGGCAGAACGCTGTGCTGTGCCGTATGCTGCTGATGACACCAGGGCCTGCACTTCGAAAAGAATTGGCCTGTTTCCTTCAAGTATGGCACAGATGGCAGTGCCGCTCAGCCCCTCTTGATGCATAGGGATAAGCAGTTCGGAAGGGTTGGCCACTTCTTTCAGTCCGCTT
Source organism: Firmicutes bacterium TM09-10 (assembly GCA_963650755.1). Lineage (GTDB taxonomy): Bacteria > Bacteroidota > Bacteroidia > Bacteroidales > UBA932 > Cryptobacteroides. The sequence goes on from CAVJMH010000011.1 coordinate 47,608, forward strand.
CCGGTCATCTCGAAGACGGCCAGTTCCGATGTAGAGCCGAATCGGTTTTTAATGGAGCGCATGATTCTGTATGCGCCTCGTCCGTCTCCTTCGAACTGAAGAACTACATCCACTATATGTTCCAAGATTTTAGGTCCTGCGATGAAGCCGTCTTTAGTGATGTGCCCTATAAGTATCACCGGTATGCCGCTTTCCTTGGCGAAGCGCAGCAGTCGAGCGGCCACTTCCTTGATTTGAGAAACGGACCCTGCGGTGGATTCAACATTGTCGCAGTACATAGTCTGAACGGAGTCCACGACCATAAGGTTTGGTTTACAGGCAAGTGCCTGGGAGAGGATGTCGTCAAGTCTTGTCTGCGCATAGATAATGCATCCGCTCTGGTCTCCTCCGAGCCTGTCGGCGCGCATCTTGACCTGTTTTTCGCTCTCCTCCCCCGTAACATAAAGAGTTTTAAGTCCTTTACTATGAAGAGGTATCTGAAGAGAAAGGGTTGACTTGCCTATTCCGGGTTCTCCTCCTATCAGCACCAACGACCCCGGCACTATTCCCCCTCCCAGCAGTCTGTCCAGTTCTCCATTACCGAGACTGAGTCTCTGTTCACTGTCGGAGTTTATGTCTGTAAGTGCCGTGGGGACGTTTGCCCTTTCTTCAGAAAGCATCGTGTTTTTCGTCGAAGTGCTTTTTACGGGAGCCTCGACCATTGTGTTCCATTCTTTACAGGCGGGACATTGGCCCATCCATTTGGAACTTTCGTTGCCGCAACTTGTGCAATACCAAAGGGTTCTAAGTTTTGCCATACACTATCGTTTAAGTTCAAACACTTCCATGTCAGAAAGTTTACCTTCGACAATCTTAAATCTTAGGGCCGTTCTCACTACTTGCCAGCCCTGTATTCCGCAGGCTCCTGGATTTACAGAGAGCATCTGATAATGCTCATCCCATTGGACTTTAAGTATATGAGAATGTCCGCACACGAACAGTTGTGGCCTAAGTCTTTCTATGAGAGCGCGGGCGCGCGGGTCGTATTTCCCGGGATAACCTCCGATGTGTGTCATAAGCACGCTCATGCCTTCGCAGTTGAAGAACTGATACGCAGGGTAGTCGAAGCGTATGTCCTGTCCGTCGCAGTTACCATATACGCCCACGACTTTTTTCCACGAAGATATTTTTTTCGTGAATTCAAGGTCTCCGCCCCAGTCTCCGGCGTGCCAGATGACGTCCACGTCTTTTAGAAAGTCCTGAAATTCAGGGCTCCACACTCCGTGAGTATCGCTTATAAGACCTATATACATAAAATTAGATGAATTTACTGTAAACGCAACTGACCCCGAATAGAGCAGCTGTCTCCGTCCGCAGCCGTGAAGTGCCCAGATGAACTGGCTTGAACCCTTTTCTTATAGCCTCGGAGACTTCTTTTGGAGAAAAATCACCTTCCGGACCTATAAGTATGCATATCTTGGTGGCGGAACTTTTCTCCAGCGCTTCTTTTATGGAAAGTTTCTCTCCTTCAAAACAATAGGCGATGAGTTTCAGACTGTCTTCCGGAGCCGTTTTTATGAAGTCAAGCACACTCATAGGCTCCGCTATCTGCGGGATTGAGGTTTTGAGAGACTGTTTGGCCGCGCTCAGAACGATACGGCGCATACGGTCAGTCTTATATACTTTTCTTTCAGACCTTTCTCCTATCACGGGGACGAGCTTGTCTATGCCTGTTTCCGTTGCTTTTTCTCCCATCCATTCGTAACGTTCGTTATTTTTAGTAGGGGAGCATGCCAATGTCAGATGATAAGGATGACCTCCCCATCCTTCTTCTTTGGAGTTAATGCGGGCGTAACAGCCTTTAGCATCTGCTTCCAGAAGGGTGCAATGGAAAAGAACACCGCTCCCGTCCATAGCGAAGATGTCATCCCCGGCACGATGCCGCATGACTTTCACCATGTGCGCGCTTTCTTCGCCATCGAAGGTAATCAGCCCCTCGTCAGAGAGTTGTCCATAGAAAAGCTCCATAGGATTAGTTCATATAATCGTCGAACAGGACTCTTTTTTTACGCCAATAAGAAATCAGCATCCATCCGAACAGCATTCCTCCGAGGTGTGCAAAGTGTGCCACTCCATCTGAAAATCCACGTATGCCGGTAAAGAGCTCGATGACGGCGAATATTATGACCCACGTCTTGGCATTCTGCGTTATAGGAGGGAATATGAGTGTCAGTCTGTTCTGTGGATAGATGAGAGCATAGGAGATAAGAAGTCCGTAAATGGCTCCTGATGCGCCCACGGTAGGGACGCCTTTAAGTTGCGTATAGGTGGCCAGCGCCGATGTGGACCCTTCCGCTATCTGGGCTTCGAGGGTGGCGAGCTGTATGTTCATCACTCCGAAATGCAGTGCCACTGCTCCAAATCCTGCCACAAAATAAAGTATGAGGAATTTTTTCGTGCCAATGGTTCTCTCAACTACACATCCGAATGTGTAGAGGGCGAACATATTGAAGAACAGATGCCAAACACCTCCGTGCATGAACATGTGCGTAAAAAGCTGCCACCAATGGAAATAGTGGGAACTTGGGTAGAACAGAGCAAATGCGCTGTACATAAATTGTTGATTGACAAGCGTGGCCAAAAAAACCAAGGTGTTGATGATGATAAGGTTCTTGGTGGCTGGCGGGACATTGCTCATGAATCCCGATGGACGGTTGTAGTAGTATTGCATCAGTTAAAATATTTTGTCCAAATCGTCCATGGATATGAATTTAGAAATTCTTTTTCCGGAGGGAGTCAATTCGGAATTTTTACATGCCAAGAGTCTGTCTAACAGATTCTCGGCTGCGTTTTCAGATGTTATGCCGGCATTGTTTGAAACCCCGGCTTCAGATAATTTTTTGGCCGCATTGGCCTGCATTATTTCAGGAAGTGCGTTTCTTTCTTCGGTGAGAATCTGCAGTAAATCTGCCACGGTGGTCTGTACTGACTTTTCGTCGAAGTCGTAGCCTTGCGGAACTCCGGCGACCACTACCGTGTCGTTCCCCAGGACCGTGATGTCGAACCCGAGTTTTCTCAGGAGTTCAGAATTTTCTTCCAAAACACCTATAAATGAGGCTCCTGTCTGCACTTGAATAGGGAACAGCGCAGTCTGGCAGATGTTTTTAGTCCCTTTCATCGCTTCCAGCATATCTTCATATAGGATACGCACTTGGGCTCTGCGGACATTTGTAATCATAAGCCCCGAATCCATAGGTGTGCAGATGTATTTTTTGCCTATGATGGAGAGCCTTCTCGTGGCGGAAAGTTTTATCTCGTCGTCTTTTTCGAAAAGAACGCCGTAGTCCTGTTTTCGTTCAGACCCGTAGTAGGGCCTGTGGTCCACCATCGCACCAGTATTTTCTGTTCTCGTTTCGTGGCTTTCGAAAGGATTATAGCCGCTCTCGAAATTAATTCCTGCCGATATTTCGGAAGGTCTGAAAGAGTGCGTATTCCTGCCGATTTGAGGAAGGTCTATGGCTCCGGCGGCATCGAAATCTATCATCTCCCCGAATCCGTTTTTTCCTAAAGTTTCTCTTACACAAGCATATAGCGTCTGGAAAATGAGGGAGTCGTTCTCGAATTTAACTTCTGTTTTAGTCGGGCTGATGTTGACGTCCACTGTCCCAGGGTCAACGCTTAGGAATATGAAGTAAGACGGAGTTAGCCCTTCAGGGGTCATCTCCGAATAGGCGTTCATTATGGACTTGTGCAGGTAGGCGCTGCGAAAGAATCTTCCGTTAACGAAAAGGTATTGATTACCAAGTGTTTTCTTTGCGCTTTTAGGTCGCCCTATGTATCCGGATATATCGACTTGGCCAGTTTTGGCACTGATATCCACTATATCTCCGACCACTCCTTCTCCCAGAAGAGAAAGAATTCTGAATTTCTGGCTCTGTGCCTTTTTCAGCACGAGCACATCTTTTCCGTTATGTGTAAGGGTGAATTCTACCTCCGTGTGTATTATGCTGACTCTGGTGAATTCCTCCACTATGTGTTTGAATTCCACTCCGTCCGATTTGAGAAATTTTCTTCTGGCTGGGGTGTTGTAGAAGAGGTTTCTGACTTCTATGCAGGTGCCCTTCGGACAAGATTCCGCTCGGCGGTCTTTAAGTTCGCCTCCTTCCATGCAGATGTGCACGCCCACCTCGTCTTCTTCCCTTCTGGTTTTAAGATCGACCTGCGCTATGGCGGCAATGGATGCGAGCGCTTCTCCTCTAAATCCGAAAGTGCGTATCTTTTCAAGGTCTTCCGACGTGGAGATCTTAGAAGTGGCGTGTCTTTCGAAGCATAGCAGGGCGTCTTCTTCGCTCATTCCGCATCCGTTGTCAATCACTTGTATGAGGGTGCGTCCGGAGTCTTTTACGTTTAGGTGTATTTTGTCCGCTCCTGCGTCTACGGCGTTTTCCAACAATTCTTTAACTACAGAAGAAGGCCTTCCGACCACTTCTCCTGCGGCTATCATATTGGAAAGTTGTGAAGAGAGCCGTTGAATTTTACCCATTATGCCCTGATTATTTTAACTTCTCCGTCGAGTCCTACTTTTATTATCTGGCTGGCTTTGCCCGTGTCTCCACTTTCCAGTGTCGGGTCCACGATATAGTCCACTCCTTTTTTTATCTCTTCGGCGATGTCGTCATAGCTTTTAGGAGATGCTTGTCCGGAGATATTGGCAGAGGTGGAAACAAGAGGCCTTCCGAGGCGTCGCACTATGTCTCTGCACACCCCTTCCAGAGGAATTCGTATGCCCACGGTGCCGTCTTCTGCTATGGCGTTTCGGGCCAATCCCATGGCTCCCGGGTAGATGATGGTCATAGGAGCGTCGTTAACCTCGACCAGTTGCAGGGCCATCTGCGGAATCTCTTTAATATATCGCGCTACCATATCCAGGTCGCTTGCCAGCAGGACAAGAGCTTTGGAGTCGGAGCGTTGTTTTAGCGCATAGATCTTTTCCACGGCTTTTTCGTCCGTGGCATCGCATCCTATCCCCCAGATGGTGTCAGTAGGGTACAGAATAAGGCCGCCCTTTTTGAGAATATTTACAGCTTCTAAAATGCTTTCCATATTGTAACAGTTAAGTTTCGCGGGGTTATAATCAAATCATTAACTTCGCTACTACGAAATTATAATAGAGAATAGAATTTGGCTATGTAGATTAGCACCACAGCGATGAGAATAAGCCCCACTATCCCTATAATGTTCCCGGCTTTAGTTGCGTGGCTCCTTTCTTTACTGTAGTGCCCGTCGCGAAACGCCCCGCGGACGTAGTTTCCAGGGCTATAAGGTTCTTTATTTTCTGATCCGTCCACTTTCCCGAACTTCTTCTTCAGGTTTTCTTTTTCCGGATCGTAATAGCGTGGTTTATAGTTGAACACTCTGTGCTCCGACTCGCCAAACCAATTAAATATTGCCATAAATTTACCTCCCTATATGTGCGCAAATTTAACGATTACTTGGCAAGCGTCAAAAAATTATGCAAATCTTCTTAACGATTCATCACAAATTAACTAATTTTGCACGCGAACCTTGGCGCAGTAAACCACTCTGTTAATATAAGGTTCCTTCAATTATGGCAGATTTTAGAATTGGTCAAGGTTATGACGTTCACCGCCTTGAAAGTGGGCTTCCTATGTGGCTGTGCGGAGTGCAAATCCCTTCGCCCGTAGGTTTTGTGGCACATTCAGATGGGGATGTAGCTATCCATGCACTCTGTGATGCGATACTTGGAGCTCTCGCGCAGGGAGATATTGGGCATCTGTTTCCAGATACGGATCCTGCCTATAAAGGCATATCCAGCATTCTGCTTCTGAAAGAAGTCGTTTCCCGCATGCATCTGTCCGGTTTTTCTCTTGCCAATGCAGACATAACTATAGCCTTGCAGCGACCTAAATTGGCTCCATATATTCTTCAAATGCGCCAATGCCTTGCGGATGCAATGGGTGTGGATGTGGAAAAAGTGAGCGTCAAGGCGACTACGACGGAGCGGTTGGGCTTTGTCGGTCGAGAAGAAGGTTGCGAAGTCTGGGCGGCCGTACTGATAAATCGTTAAAAATTTTGTAAAAGTCAAAATCTATTCTTAACTTTGCGTTCCCTTTGCGGGAATTGAAATAGACATTGAGATATGGTGTAATGGTAGCACTACAGATTCTGGCTCTGTCAGTGAGGGTTCGAATCCTTCTATCTCAACTTTAAAAACGATGGCGGGGTAGCTCAGCTGGTTAGAGCGTCGGATTCATAATCCGGAGGTCGCGGGATCGTGCCCCGCCCCCGCTACTCTTTTAGGCTTCGCGAGTGCGGAACTTGAATAAAGCATAACAGTAACGAGCACTGTAACAGAATATGAATCTTAGAGACATAAAAAAAGACATCGAGTATGTTCTCGGAGCATTTATCGAGGATTGCTCAGTGGTAGCTGCCGTAAGACCTCAGACGGACGAGAAGGTAGCTTCGCTCATGGAAGAGGCAGTAAACCTCTATAACGAATTAAAGGATAAAGTTTACACTAAGGAGCAGGTAAACAAGAAGGCTTATTTCAGTGCTCTTCGTAAGGAGATACTTGAGAAGACGGACGCTCTTTACACTAAACTTAGCGACACTGTCAAGGCCACAGTTAAGGAATAACCTTAAACCAGATATAATATTAAAAGGGGAGATGGGTAGTCCACCTCCCCTTTTTGTATCTTGACGGGAAAATATTATATTTGTAGGTTATGAAAAGAAAAAGGGTAGGGATACTTTTATTGTCAATCTTCGTCTTGTCGTCGTGTAATGCGATTCAAGGCCTAATTCACGACGATGTCGTAGTGGCGAAAGTTGGAAAGCACAAATTATATAAATCGGAATTGAAGAAGTATATTCCTTCTGGGATTTCATCTTCGGACAGCACTAATCTTGCGTTGCAATACATAAATTCCTGGGCTTCGGGACAGATTTACAGCGACATGGCTTTAAGTCAGTTGTCCAAAGCGGACCAGGACGTAACCGAGGAGCTCGAATCGTATAAACGCTCTCTTCTTCGTTTTCGTTATGAACAACAGTTTGTTAATGAGAGGCTTGACACTTTGATTACAGAAGAGCAGAAGATGGATTTTTACCAGTCGCATCAGCGTCTTTTTAATCTCGAAAGACCTATCCTGAAGGCTCGTTTCATGGATATAGTAAAGACTTCCGAGCAGAGAGATTTTCTGACTAAGAAGATGTCTTCCAACAGGCCTTCCGACGTGGTGGCAGTGGATAGTTTGGCCAGGATTTATGCTATCAGGTATTTTGATAATTCTCAGACATGGATGGATGCGTCCACATTGGCCAAGGAGTTTGGAACAGATTATCTTACAATGCTTTCGCAGCTTAAGAAGAATTACATAACCATAGAATCGGACGATAAGGCGGATGTAAAGGTGGCGTATGTGCGTGAGATAAAGAAGACGGGAGTGGCGCCGTTCGAATTTTGTGAGCAGACTATAAAAGATTATATTTTGAGTGAACGAAAACGCGCCTTGTTGTTCGCTTTGGAACAGAGATTGCTTGAAGAGGCCTCCGACAAAGGTGTATTCGTTATTTATTAAGTTGATATGAAGAAAGTTGTAATTATAGGACTTTGCCTGTTGACCTCGTTTGTCTCTCAGGCTCAGAAATATGAGGGCTTGGCAGATAAGACGGTAGCTGTCATAGGCGGAGAATTCGTGATGCTTTCTGATATAGAGCAGGAAGTTCGAATGATGCGCACGAGAGGTTATTCCTCCGACAAGTCCTTGCGCTGTGAGATACTGGAGCAGATATTGGCCAGTAAACTTATTCTTTCACAGGCGAGAGTCGATTCCCTAACGGTAAACAGCGAGATGGTTTCGGCTAATCTTAATGACCGTATCAGCAGTCTTCTTACCGATCTTGGAGGAGAGGAGGCAGTGGAAGAGTATTTCGGTAAATCCGTCAGTAAACTTCGTGAAGAGTGGCGCAGACAGCTTGAAGAACTCTCTCTTACTCAGCAGGAGCAGCAGGAGATAGCGAAGAATATCCCGGAGATAACTCCTTATGATGTAAAGCAATACATGGATACCACCAGTGCCCGTAATCTACCGGAGATACCGGCACAGTATCAGATGAGTCAGATATGCGTGTATCCGGATCGTGAAGCGGCGAAATTGGCAGCGAAAGAAAAACTTCTCGCCATTCGTGAGAGAATCGTAGCGGGAGAGAGATTTTCTACATTGGCACGTCTTTATTCGGAAGATGTAAGCAATGCCAGAAATGGTGGCGACCTGGGCATGGCCAATAAGTCGGTCTTTTGGACTTCGTTCTCGGATGCGGCTATGGCGTTGAAGCCTGGTATGGTGTCAAATATAGTGGAAACGCCTGATGGTTACCATATTATAGAGATGATAAGTAAGAAGGGCGATATGTTCCACGCACGTCATATTCTCATTAAGCCGGAATACACGTCGGCGGATATGGAGAAGGGATTTGCTAAACTCGACAGCATTAAGACGGAGATAGCCAAGGGAACTATAACCTTTGAAAAGGCTGTTCGTAAGTATAGCGAGGATCCTGCGACCAGAACTAATGACGGTCAGATGGCAGACCCTAATACCGGTTCTTCATATTTCGCTGTGGATCAGATGAAACCTGCTGACTATAAGGCTGTTTCTACTCTTATAGAGGGAGAAATCTCCGCTCCGTTCGCTTCTACGGATAATGAGGGGCGAGGAGCATATACGGTGGACGGCGGAAATCTGGTATATAAGATAATTCGTCTGGATAAGGTTCTTCCTGCCCATGTCGCATCTTTCGAGAAAGACTACGACGTGATTTATAATAAAGTGCAGAATATCAAGCAGAACGAGGCGATCGAGGATTTTATTGCAAAAAAGATAAAGGAGACATATATCGTGATAGACCCTATGTTTGCCGATTGTGAATTCTCCAGAAGCGGATGGTCCGAAAAGGTAAGAAAATAGTCGTCCTCGCCTTATTGCTTGTAGGCTTGTCAGTTTTCGTGTCTGCGCGTCCTGATGACGACAGCTCCGAAGACCGCTTCGTGCGTCTTATAAAGGCCAAATCCGTAAAAATCATCAGCGACGAATCTGGAAAGACTTTCCGCGAGGCTGTGGAGGCTACTTTTCTGCATAATAACACTTATCTGGTGTGCGACACGGCTTATTGGAGGGTTGACGATAACATAATCAATGCCATAGGTAACGTGTGTCTTTCTCAGGAGGGAACGAAGCTTACAAGTCAAAAGCTTGATTATTTTGTAGATGATAACCTGGCTCAGTTCCGTGGCGGTGTAGTGCAGCTTCTCGATAAGGAAAATAACACCCTTCGTACACATTTTCTTGATTATAACACGGCCGACAGTGTGGCGGTGTTCTCCCGCGGGGCTTCGATGAAGGATAAGGACGGTCAGATTATAGAAAGTATAGACGGGACATACAGTTCGAAAGATAAACTCTTTTCTTTCGAGAAGAATGTGAACATGTTCACTGACTCTGTTTTCATCAAGACCAATGCTTTGGATTATCACACTGATACTCAGAAGGCTATATTCAAGACTGATATAGATTTTTGGAAAGACGGGAATATGCTTTCCGCCGGGAACGGATGGTATTCAAGGCAGAGTGAGCTGTTTTTCTTTACGAAAAGGGTTCATGCCACGACCAAGGGACAGGAGACTTGGTGCGATTCCCTTTATTTTTATAAGATTCCTAATAATGTCCTGATGCGAGGAAGCGTTCAGCTGCAGGACACGCTTCATAATACTTGCGCTGTTTCTAAATATATGTTTTATGTGGACAGCATCTCTACTATCACATTGAGGGATGAAGCGGCTGTAGCCATAATGACAGAGACGGAAGCAAATAAGAGGGATACGCTTTATTTCGGCGCCGACACGCTGGTGTATTATACTTTAAGATACTGCGACATACCTTCTTCTGAGTTGTCTGCATCTCAATCGCGAAAGGACGAGATAATGACGGACCCGGTCGGGGAATATAGGAAAAAAGCCGCCGAAGCTGCTGCCGCAGCCGCAGCAGAGGCTAAAGAAAAAGCAGCAGGAACACGTCCCGGTTTACGTCCGGATGACACTAAAAAGAAGATGGCAGGTGACGCCCTGCCTCCAGATGGCGTTTCAGCAGAACCGGATGCCGCACCAGTCGCTGATAGCCCTAAACTTTTTGATGAAAAAGGAATTACAGATAGCCTGAGTGTAGATGCTCCTAATTTTCGTGGCGCTGCCCCAAAAGATTCTCTTGGTAAAGCAGTTCCTGACACTCTGGGTATGGTGGCATCGGTTGTCCCTCTTGGTGCAGCGGTGGCCGATTCTTTGGGCACAGCCTTACCGGATTCTCTTGGTACAGCAGTGGCTGACTCTCTTGGTATGGCTGTAACGGACAGCATCCCGCCGGTTTTGGACACCACCAAGGTGGGATTCGCCTATGCTTTGGGAAATGTCAAGATTTTCCGTAAGGATATACAGGTGCGATGCGATTCCATGCGCTATAGCGACTTGGACAGCATTGCGCGTTTCTATAAGGACCCTGTCATCTGGAATGAAGAGAGAAGACAGTATTATTCAGATTCATTGGCCCTTCTGGTTAAGGGGAATTCTATAGATAGAGCTTCGCTCATGTCGAACGCCTTTGTGGTTACGAAAGAGGACGAACAACTTTACGACCAGATACGCGGTGCGGAGATTATGGCTTATTTTGATTCTACTTCGGCGTTGAGGCGTTTCGATGCGCTTGGGGATGCGGTGGCCATATTCTATCTTGATGAAAACGGGCATCTTGCGACTGTGAATAAGGTGGAGAGTAAGATGCTTTCGGGTAATTTCGTGGAAGGGAAGATGGATAGAATCTACTACTACGATTCGCCTAAAAATGACGCTTATCCTGTAGTTCAGTTCCCTGAGGCGGACAGACTTCTTAAAGGGTTCAAATGGACTCCGGAAAGAAGGCCCGAGGGGAAGCAGGACATAACCACGCTTACTCTTCGTCCTTCGGAAAGGGCTAAGTATGAAGCTAAACCAAGGGCTGAATTCAGGCAGACGGACATCTATTTTCCGGGCTATATTAAATCGGTATATGATTCTATAGATGCACGAGAAAAGGCTGCCGCATTGGCAGAAAAGGATAAAAAATCCGCTCCTCTGGATTCCTTGCCTTTGAAAAAGGATTCTTTAAAGGTTTCGACGGATTCCCTTTCAGCGCATAAGGATAGTCTTTCTGTCGGCAGGGATTCTCTCTCTGTTGCGCTTGATTCACTGAAAAGTGAGACGGCGGCAAAGGATTCCGTGGTGGTGCAGAGTGCGCGGAAGACCGTTTTCGACAAGATAGGCGAGTGGATTGATCAGCTTCGTGCACGAAGAGAAGCACGTTGGGCGAGACTTGATGAGAGAGATGCTAAGCGAGAGGCCCTTAAGAAGGAGAAGGCCCTTAAGAAAAAGCGTGAAAAGATACGTAAGGAGCTGATTGAAAAACAGAAACAAGAACAAAAGGAGAAAGAAATTCTCGATAAATATATTCAGTATTACGAAAAGCAGAAACAAAATGGAAAAGTTAGTCGATAGATTTTTGCGCTACGTGTCGATAGACACTCAGTCTTGTGAAGAATCAGAAAGTCAGCCAAGCACTGCCAAGCAGTTGAATCTTCTTAAACTGCTTCGTGATGAATTACTTGCTTTCGGAGTAGAAGCCACATTGGACGAAAATGGTTATGTCATAGGTCATATTCCTGCCAATGTAGATAAAAAGATTCCTGCAATAGGGTTTATATCTCACGTGGACACTTCTCCCGATGCCAGCGGAAAGGACATCAAGCCTCAAATTATACCTAATTATGACGGTCAACCTATCGCTCTCAAAGGTGTGGAGGGGCTTTATCTTGATCCGAAGGATTTTCCGGAGATTCTTGCACACACGGGGGAGACCATAATCACTACCGACGGCACCACGCTTCTCGGGGCTGACGACAAGGCCGGAGTCGCTGAGATTATGAACGCCGTGCAGTATATCGTAAATCATCCTGAATTTGAGCATGGTCCTATCTGCATAGGTTTTACTCCAGATGAAGAAATCGGTCGGGGTGTGGCTAAGTTCGATGTGTCCAAATTCGCCGCCGATTATGCCTATACGATGGATGGCGGTGAAGTGGGAGAACTTGAATATGAGAATTTTAACGCTGCCGCTGCCACGGTCAGCATTCAAGGGCGTAACGTTCATCCGGGATATGCTAAGGGGAAGATGAAAAACGCCATTCTTATAGGTATGGAGCTCAATTCTCTGCTTCCTGTCGAACAACGTCCGGAGTACACTTCAGGTTATGAAGGCTTCTTTCATATAGTATCTTTCAAAGGAACAGTGGAGGAGTGTAGTTTCTCGTACATTCTGCGCGAGCACGACCTTGACAAGCACACACAGCAGAAGGAGACTCTTCAGAAGTGTGTAGATTTCATCAATGCCAAGTATGGCGAGGGTACTGCCAAGGTTAATATCCGTCATCAGTACTATAATATGAAAAGTCAGGTGGAGCCTCATAAGCATATTATAGACAAGGCAATACAAGCCATGGAGATGGAGGGTATAAAACCAAAAGTGCAGCCTATAAGAGGCGGCACTGATGGAGCAAATCTTTCATTTATGGGGCTTCCTTGTCCGAACATTTTTGCCGGAGGACTTAATTTTCACGGCAAATTCGAATGGGTCCCTGTAGAATCTATGCAAAAGGCAAGTAAGGTTATCCTTAATATATTAAGCCTTTTCGCGGAGTAATCTTTCTTCCCAAGCCCAAGCTGAACGCAGGGTATCATCAAGACTACGACTTGCCTTCCAGCCGAGTTCCTTCTCGGCTAAGGTAGGGTCGCACCATACCGAGCATACGTCCCCGGCTCTGCGAGGTGCTATCTTGTAGTTCAGTTTCAAGTGGTTAACCCTTTCGAAAGTATTTACAAGCTCAAGGACGGAGACGGGACGTCCTGTTCCTACGTTGAATACTTCGTAGTCTTTTTTCATCTGTCCTTCGAGCATCCTTTTCACGGCGCATACGTGCACTTTGGCCAGGTCAACTATATCTATATAGTCCCTGAGGCACGTACCGTCTTCTGTAGGATAGTCGTTGCCGAAGATGCTGAGACATTCGCGTTTGCCGGCTGCCGTCTGCGTGATGTAAGGCACCAGATTTTGAGGTACTCCGCGTGGAAGTTCTCCGATGAGTGCTGACGGGTGAGCTCCGATAGGGTTAAAGTACCTGAGCGCTATGCCGTGTATCTGCGGATATGCTTTTACACAATCCCTTAAGAAATCCTCGCATATCTGCTTACTGTTACCATAAGGAGAGGTGCTTGGCTGACGAGGAGAAGTCTCATTTACGGGGAGACTCTTAGGCTCGCCATATACTGTGGCAGATGAAGAGAAAAGCACGTTGCATCCGTTCTCTTTAGAGGCCTGTAGAATGTTAAGGAAGGAATTGAGATTATTCGTATAATATTTAAGCGGGTCGGCTACGGATTCTCCTACGGCCTTGAAGGCTGCAAAATGAATGACCGCGTCTATCTTGTAGTCTGTAAAGAGCTTTCTGACAGCATTCAGGTCGCAGAAATCCATCTCTACCAGAGGAAGTTCTTTCTCTGTGATTTTGCAGACTCCATTATAATTGGTCCTGTCGCAGTTAGAAAAATTATCTGCTATCAGGACATCGTATCCGGCGGCGTCCAACTCTACCGTTACGTGGCTTCCTATGTATCCGGCTCCTCCGGATACGAGAACTGTTTTTTTAGACATAGTTTTATTAGTTTTCTTCGCTATCTCGCGTTATTGTTATTTCTCGATTATAATGGCAAATCCGCCGCCCGGAGCCATGTGCAGATTCAGAACCGTACTTGAATCCACTTCTATGATCTCTATCACGTGATCTGTAGCTGTAACATCGGCGTTGACACCGTCCTTATAGATTTTCGCCTTCCATTTGCCTTCAGGAAGGAAATTAAGCGCCACATCGCTGTTCCTTTCGTCCCAGTTGGTGATGCCTCCTATGTAATATTTGCCGTCCTTTTCGCGAAGTGTGATGATTGATTCTCCTATCTTGCCGTCAAGAACTCGGGTAGAGTTGAAGACTGTAGGAATGGATGTTATGTAGCTGGTGGTAGGCATATCATCCATATAGGCTGAAGGAGAGTCGCAAAGCATATTGAGCGGAGAGTCGAAGATGACGTAGAGAGCTATCTGATGTGCTCTTGTGCCTTGGCTCATAGGTCTTCCATATACAGGGATGAATTCCTCTTTGCGAGCGTTTCTCATAGCTCCCTGCGTGTAATCGACAGGTCCTGCCACCATTCTCAGGTATGGAATGTAGGTGTCATTGGCAGGCATGTCCGTTTCCTCCTTAGGGCTCCATTTGAGCTGCTCCAATCCGTGTACTCCCTCGAAATTCAGGATGTTAGGGAAAGTGCGGTTAAGTCCTGTAGGTTTGTACATTCCGTGCAGGTCGAGGATGAGTTTATGCTTGGCCGTAATCTCTGCCAATTCATATATCTTCTTCACGGTGTTCTGGTCTTGTGCATCGAAAAAGTCCACCTTGAAGCCGGCTACGCCAAGTTTGGAGTAGTATGAGCAAATCTGCTCGGCATCGTTATAAAGCGGCGTGCAGGCAGACCAGAGGATTAATTTGACTCCGGATTCTTGCGCATACCCGCATAAGTATTTGAGATTAAGGTCTTCGTTTACGGACATAAGGTCGAAATCCTTATACCATCCGTCGTCTATAATCACGTATTTGATGCCGTTAGCCGCAGCGAAATCTATGTGATACTTATAAGTGTCGGTGTTTATGCCGGCCTTGAACGGAACATTGTAAAGAACATTGGCATTCCACCAGTCCCAAGTGCTGAGCCCCGGAGTAATCCAATCCATCTCGTCTATGCGGCTGGCAGATGCAGTCTGATACACCATATTGTTAGTCGGAAGATCCTTGTCTTGAGCTGCATAAGCGATGATTCTCCAAGGGAAACTTCTCGAACCTGTGGTCGTGGCTATGTGGTCGGTGTACCTTTCAGGCCTTTCTACCCCTCTGAAATTGACCGTTTTACCTTCCGGTACCGGAGGGAAGACAGCCTCGAAGCCGCGGTCTGAAAGTTTTACGAACATCCCGGGGTAGTCTTCTACGTCCGACTCTGTAAGAAGAATGTTTCCCCAGTTCTGCGAGCGGACTAACACAGGAAGAAATGCCAATCTGCCTTCATTTTCTCCGTATTCGCCTATGTTCTGAACTGAATACTGATTTTCGAAACTGCTTTCGTAAGGGTCTATCGTCTGAGGGTCGTTCCTTCTCCAAGGAATGATGGCCTGAGCCTCTCCCACGAAATTATACTGAACGGTCTCGTTTGTAATATTGATATTGTCAGGGAAGGATGTTACGAAGCGATAAGCTATACCGTCGTTATATGCCCTGACTTGAAGGGTGTAATTTCCTTCGTAGCGCAGGCTCAGATAGTTATAGGAAGTCTGGAAAGCATTCTGTCTATAGAATGGAGCAGAGATCTTCTCGGTTCTGTTACCGCGAGTGTCCTTCCTTATAGAGGAGTTCTCGCCGAGAACAAGACCATCGGAAAGGGTCATGGCTATGCGGCAATTTTCCATTACTTTTTTCCCGCCTATTTTTACGGAAAGGGAAGTGGTTTTATCTACGGACACTACTGCCGTGATAGTCCCCGATGGGCTGGTTACCGAATAATCTTTGGCATTCAGACTTATGACAGATGCCAATGCACAGCATACACAAACAAGTATTTTCTTCATATATGAGTTGTTTTAACGATTATTTTTAGTGTTGAGTGAAGAGCGGACCATGTATAAAACCAACAGGGCCAAAGGTATGATGGCTATCGCCTCCGCCCCGCTACAGAGTGCTCCTTCGCGACAAGTGTTCCATCCGTAAAGGAAGGCGTCCACTCCGGCGAATTTAAGTACCGCAGATACGACTCCCATAAGCGCTCCGCCTGCTATGAAGCCTGACGCTATGAGAGTGCCTTTGTTAACTCTGGCCTCGTTCACGGCTTTGTCCTTGCTGCGGCTTCCTACCCACCATGAGATGGCTCCTCCCAAGAGAAGAGGTAGGTTCAAGTCTATAGGAATGAACATACCCAGGCAGAATGCCAATGCGCTCACTCCGCAGAAATTGAGAACTAATGCTATAAGTGCTCCTATTCCGTAAAGTATCCAAGGCGCGTTGCCTCCGTTCATCATAGGCTGGATTACTGCCGCCATGGCATTGGCCTGGGGCGCTACAAGAGCCCCGTCGCCGGTGAAGCCGTACGTCTTGTTAAGCACGAGCATAACCCCGCCTACGGTAGCGGCTGCTACTATAGTCCCCAGGAACTTGAGCCCTTGCTGTTTGGCTGGTGTGGTCCCTGTCCAATAACCTATCTTTAAGTCTGTTACGAAGCCTCCTGCCATAGAGAGCGCTGTGCAGACCACGCCACCTATAATCATCGCTGCTGCCATTCCTCTGTCTCCTTTCAGTCCTACCGCTACGAGAACCAGAGCGGTTATGATGAGTGTCATAATGGTCATTCCGCTCACAGGATTGGACCCTACTATAGCTATGGCATTGGCAGCTACTGTCGTAAACAGGAAAGAGATGACGGCTACTATCAGAAGCCCGATGATGGCCTGCCATACATTATCTACCACTCCTCCGAATGCGAAGAATGCAAATACGGCCAGAAGTGTAAGAACCACACCCATCACCACTATCTTCATAGGGAGGTCTTTTTCCT
Source organism: Firmicutes bacterium TM09-10 (assembly GCA_963650755.1). Taxonomy (GTDB): domain Bacteria; phylum Bacteroidota; class Bacteroidia; order Bacteroidales; family UBA932; genus Cryptobacteroides. The sequence continues at coordinate 64,394 of CAVJMH010000011.1, forward strand.
TGTCCTCCACCGTCTGTCCTCCCTTATTTTTGTTAGAAAATTCGCTAACAGCCAGGCCTACAGCGCTTTTAATGACTCCTGCACTTTTAATTATGCCAATTATGCCTGCCGTAGCTATGCCTCCGATGCCTATATGACGGGCGTATTCCTTAAAGAGAGTGTCTGCGCTCATCTCGCCTATTGTTTGGGTGAGACCTGTCCCCATAAGATCTATAACTTGTCCCCCGAAGAGAAGATTAAGTCCGGGGATAATCACGAGCCATACGAGAAAAGACCCGCAGCATATTATGAAGGCGTATTTCAGACCTACGATATAGCCAAGGCCAAGTACGGCGGCTCCAGTATTGAGCTTAAGAACCACTTTAGCCTTATCAGCCACTATGTTACCTACTCTTAAGAAAGTGGTGCTTATGGTTTCTCCCCAAGCCCCGAAAGTGGAGATGGCGAAATCGTATAGTCCTCCTATGAGGCCAGCTGTTATGAGCGTCTTCGTGCTGCTTCCGCCTTCTTGCCCGCTCATAAGTACTTGTGTGGTGGCTGTAGCTTCAGGGAAAGGATATTTACCATCCATCTCCTTGACGAAGTATTTGCGGAAAGGAATCAGAAAGAGTATGCCCAGAAATCCTCCAAGAAGGGAAGACAGGAACATCTGTGTGAAATTCACGTCAAGCCCAAGGATGTAAATGGCAGGAAGCGTGAAGATGGCTCCGGCTACTATTACCCCCGAGCATGAGCCAATGCTTTGAATGATAACGTTTTGCGATAATCCGTCCTGTTTTTTGAGGGCTCCGGTAAGGCCCACTGCTATGATGGATATTGGGATGGCCGCTTCAAACACCTGCCCCACTTTTAATCCAAGGTAGGCTGCCGCCGCAGAAAATATGACCGTCATTAACAGTCCGACGCTCACGGAGTAAGCCGTAATCTCTTTCTTTTCCTTCATCTTTTTATTTAGTTTAACTTCAACCTACAAAGATAAAATATTTTTAGAAGCTGTTTGAAATGGTTACTGAATTTTATTTTGCTGAATTTTCAAGGCAGTTTAGATTTTGAAAGAGGGAGCGTAGCAGCGTAGCTGATGATAAAGATGAGAATGGACGGAAGCAGCTTCTTATACCTATATTATATAGGGATAATAGATATGTCCAGCTTGTGACCTTTCAGGGTACTTCTGGAAATTGTCGCCTCAAAAAAAGTTCTCAAAAAAAACTATGAAAAAAGTAAAAATAAATTTGCGGATATGAAAAATATGATTACCTTTGCAATCCCTTTCGCGGTGAGCGGGACGGGAACAGTTCATTGAATTATTGAGAGAGATAACGAGGTAAAAGAAGAAAAAGATTAGTCTAATATAATAAACGCAAAAGAGTTTTTTCGAGTT
>CAVJMH010000012.1:0-63436 GCA_963650755.1 Firmicutes bacterium TM09-10
GGCTTAGGAAATAGTATTTTCCCGTCGATGTTAGATTGTAAATCTGCTGGGTCTTGTCCACATAGGCATATCCACCTTCGCGTATTTCTGAAAAACTCTGTATTCCAATAGGGTACAACATACGGCTCTCTGTTTTTGACATTCCCTACAAAATTACGAAAATTGCGAGATTATACAACGTGAAGGATGGTGTTGTTCCTCTCGTCCGATGAAGCTGTCTATAGAAATAGATTATTTTTCTCTGTACCAGTCCATTGTGCGGCCGAAGAGTCCTTTTTTATCAAGTGAGCCTTTTACTTTTAGAATATCCCCTTTTACGGTTACGGAACAGAAATAGGTCTTACCATTACCTGGGTCATAAATTTTCCCGTTAACATATTGGTCCCCTTTCTTTTCGAGAGAATCAAGCATGTCAAGACCTAAAATATAACGGGAATGCAGGTTTTTGTCAGGATTGAGAACATCTCTGGCGGGAGTCCCGTCCGGCATATTCGGCTCTGCAAGCCATACGATACGTCCGTTATAGTGTTCCCCGCTTTTATAAACTTCTACGATGGCACTGCCGTCATCGAGTTTCCATTTGCCTAAAATATCCTGAGCATGAGCCCCTGTAAGGAACATTGCGAAAAAAAGGAAGCAGAAAAGGATTCGTTTCATAAAAATAATGGTTTTCTGTTAAGTAATTGGAAAATAAGGTGCCTCGGACGAGACTCGAACTCGTACAGCCATTTCTGGCCAAGGGATTTTAAGTCCCTCGTGTCTACCATTCCACCACCAAGGCAAATCATAGAGATGCAAATATACTAAAAATATCTCTTTTCGTGTTTGACGAGAGCAAGAAAGATGAAAAGCATCACTGTAAAGGAGAGAAGAGACGTGCCTCCGTAACTGATGAACGGAAGCGGAATGCCTATGACAGGCATCAGTTTTATGGTCATGCCAATGTTTATGAAGAAATGCATAAAAAAGCAGGACGCTATGCAGTAGCCGTAAATCCTGTTGAACGGGTCTCTGCATTCTTCGGCCACTCTCAAGATTCTGTATATGAAAAAGGTGAAAATCGCTATCACGATAAAGCATCCGACAAATCCCCATTCTTCTCCTATGGTGCAGAATATGAAATCTGTACTCTGCTCGGGAACAAATCCGTAGGTGGTCTGTGTGCCTGAGAGAAAACCTTTCCCCGTAAGTCCGCCTGAGCCTATGGCTATCATGGATTGGTTTACGTTATATCCTGCTCCAGACAAGTCATCTTTGATGCCGAGGAGCACTTCCACCCTTTGCTTCTGGTGAGGTTTCAGTATATGGTTGACAGCCAGGTCGGAGCAGAGAATGGTAACTGTGCCTAACGCGGCTATCATAATGGATAGGACGCGAAGCTGTCTTCTCGCTGGAAGAGATTTTTTGACAGATTCGCGGGTTACCAGATAGTAAATCAGGGTTCCTACGGCCAATACGGCAAACGCGACCCAGAGAGGATATTTCAACGAGAGAATGAAAAGGCAGATGACCATAAGAAGCAGTATTATCCACCATCCGGACAGGCCTTCGCGGTAAAGGACGAATATGTATCCGGTGTAGATGAGTACCGTTCCAGTCTCTTTTTCGGCTAAAATCAGAAGCGCAGGCAGTCCTATGATGAATAGGGCTACGAGAAGGTCTTTGATCTTCGAGGTGCTGAATTTGGCGTATCTTAAGAAATGGGCCAATAATAGAGACGTGCATATTTTGGAGACTTCACAAGGCTGGAAGCTGATGGGGCCCAATTTGAACCACGACTTGGAGCCGTTGATTTCTGTTCCGAATATTATGGTTAGGAGTAGGAGAAATAGGACGAGCACGTAGGCGGGCGTGGATATTACTTCCCACAGATAGGGCTTGATGAGAAAGAGGATGACAAGACCCACGATGATGGAAATGCCTATCCAAAGCATCTGTTTTCCGGCACGTGAGTGGATGTCGGTGATGGGGAGGGCGCCTTCTGCAGAGTGTCCGGCCGAATAGATGCTTATCCAACCTATCAGAACCAGGAGCAGGTAGCAGACGACGATTTTCCAGTCTATGGTTTGACCTATTCCTCTGTTATATCGCAGTCTTGGTGTCATAAGTTATCGGAGTCGGTTTTGGGGGTAACTTCTACGTTCATAAGGTCGGCGGAGGATACGTAGTTTTCCATCCATTTCCGTGGTTTGCTGATGTCGCCACACAAGTAGCGTTCTATCATAAGTGAGGCCATAGGACAGGCCCAACGTGCGCCGAAACCGGCGTTTTCGATGTAGGCGAGGACGGCAATCTGAGGATTTTCGCGGGGGGCGAAGCAGATGAAGACGGAGTGGTCGGCACCGTGCGGGTTCTCGGCTGTGCCGGTCTTCCCGCACACATCGAGTCCCTCGATGGCGGCGAGAGCCGCGGTGCCGCCCGCTGCCGTCCCCGCGTTCACGGCCTCCCACATCCCCTCGATAACGCGCTCGAAATTAAGCGAATCCACCATAGTGTAATGCTTCTGACGATATTTGTCGTCTATCTTTACCTTTTCGCTGTCCTTGATGATGTGTGGCGTTATGTAGTACCCTCTGTTGGCTACAGTAGCGCACAAGTTGGCAAGCTGTATAGGAGTCGCCCCTATCTCGCCTTGGCCTATGGAGAGAGACACTATGGATGGAAATTTCCACCATCCCTTGCCGTATATTCTGTCGTAAAGTTCGCTTTTCGGAATGGTGCCACCCGATTCGTTCTGAATGTCGCATCCCAAGGCTGAACCGAAACCGAAACTCGTAACGTACTCCCTCCACGCGTCAAATGCTTCGCTCGTGGTTGCATACTTCGGATTCTCTAGAATATCCTTAAAGACATAGCAGAAATAGGAATTGCAGGACATCATTACGGCCTGCGTGAAATCTATAGGAGAACGATGCCGGTGGCAGGCCAGTTTGCGCGTGTTTGTGTAATAAAAGCCTCTGTCGCAGGGGTGTATATCGTGAACGTTCACGACTCCTTCCTGAAGACCTATCATGCCGTTCACAAGCTTAAATACGGACCCCGGAGGATAAACAGCCTGTACGGGGCGGTTAAAAAGTGGCTTGTAAGGGTCCCGGCTCAAATCCGTATATCTTTTACGCATGTTCGAGAGGTCCGATACGTCTATCCCTGGGCTTGACACCATCGCAAGTATCTCACCTGTAGAGGGTTCTATGGCTATGAGGCTTCCCCTCTTGTTCTGCATAAGAAACTGTCCGTATTGTTGCAGACCGGCATCTATCGTGGTGGTGATGTCTTTGCCTTTCTCGGCCGGAAGGTCGTCTTCGCCGTTATTGTACGAAGTAAGTATGCGGTTATGGGAATTACGAAGATAGATGTTATATCCGTTTTTGCCTTTGAGGTCGTCTTCGCGGATGGCCTCCAGTCCGGTAATTCCGGCATAATCCCCGCTTTTGTATTCGGGGTGTTTGGAGATGTACTCTTCATCCACTTCTCCTATGTAGCCGAGCAGGTTGCCACCGGCGTTGTATGGATAATCGCGGGCATTGCGCTCCCTTATGTGAAAACCTGGAAACCAATACTGCATTTCAGTGAAATTGGCATATATCCTACTGTCCACATCTGGAAGAAACACAAGTGTTTTATATCCTATGCGTGAGCGGTATGTGCGATAATATTGGAGCTTGTCCAGGAGATATTCCTTTTTTATTCCGAGAAGGAAGCAGAGAGCCATAGTATCCAGGTCCTTGATCTCGCGAGGGGTTACCATCACGTCATAACTGCTCTTGTTGCCTACCAGAATTTGCCCGTTTCTGTCATAAATGATCCCGCGAGGGGCCAGGATGGTCGCCTTTACGATGGAGTTGTTGAGTGCGTCGGTCTTGTACCTGTCATCGATAACTTGTATGTAGAAAAGGCGTGCGAGCAGGAGAAATACTCCCACACCCAGACCTATCAGAATTCTTAAGTATCTGTTGGAGGACTCCATAGATTATCGTAAGATAACGGATTTGGTCAAGGTACAGAGGGCGGTGCTGGATATGGTGGAATAGAGCCACTTAAGAAGCTGTACGTTCCATGCGAGAGTTCCGGCACTGTCTATCCAGCAGTATATCAGGAAATAAACTCCGCAGAGAATACTGATGACAAGAAGCATCTCTTTCGAAAATCTTTCCTCTTCTATGAAGTCCTCGTCGGTAACGGAAAGACCTTTTGAATAGATGAGACGGAGCACGGCCGGTCTTAACATCACGCACACAAGCAGGGCGCAGCTGGTGATTCCCACTACCCCGAAAGATGCGAAATCTATGATTAGACCTATAAGAAAGGCGGATATCAGGTAAACTATCTTCTGTTGTTTGCCCGGAAGACAGAATACGGAAAGCGGAAGAAGGCTTACATACAGAAGTTGAGAAAAGTCAAGAAAGTTGTTAATCAACACTTGAATGAGGCAGAATGCGATGATGTAGATAAAGATGAATTTCTTGTTCATAGCAATTCTCCTTCTTTTTCGAGTTCTGTAATCTCTTCGTGATGCACGGCTTTAAGAACGTACACGAAATCCAGTGATGAGAAATCTTGGAACAGTTTCACCTGCACTTCTTTAGATGCCCCGTTGTTCACCTTTTCTCCGATTACGATTCCGAGCGGCATTCCAGAAGGGAACAGGTCGGAGTAGCCGCTTGTCCATACCGTGTCGAAAGGCGTAACTTTTTCGTGAAGCGGAATAGGCTTCAGAATGGCCATGTCGGCGTGGATGCCATCCCACGAAAGTGAGCCTATCAGAGAGCCGTGCCCAAGCCGTGCGCTAATGGTAGTCTGCGAATTTTGGAGTGTACGTCCGTAGGCCATGTGCTTGGATACTAAGTCGGTAACTCCCACAACTCCTTTCGATGTTACTACTCCGCAGTGCGGATATACTCCGTCTTCGCTCCCTTTGTTGATGATGAAGTAGTTTTTCTGCGTGTTGGTGCTGACTTTGATTATCTGAGCCAATTGGCATTCATAGTTAGTGTCAAATGTCCCGATGGAGTCTATAAGTGCTTTCTGCTCAAGTATTTTATATCGCTGAAGTTCTTCCCAAAGAAGAGAGTTCTCTTTATTCAGTTCTTCATTTTTCGCGGCAAGCAGAAGGTATGATTTAACCTTCTGTTCTCCTGACCACAGGAAACTTTTCACCTTATATGAAAAGCTGTTAATCCACACGCTTTGATAAGAATTGGAAGCTCCTACAATAGCGATGGCAGCGGCCTCCAAGACGATGAAGGTCGCTGCTGTCCATAGACGTTTTGCTGCTTTGCGTGGCACTCCCATAGTGGCGGCTAACGCATAAGGAATTTGTATCTGTCAGTATTCTTGATGGCCTTACAGGTGCCTCTTGCCACAGCGTGAAGCGGGTCGTCGGCCACTATGAATTTGATGTTGACTTTTTCAGAAAGCCTTTTGGCAAGTCCTCTGAGAAGAGCACCGCCGCCTGAAAGATATATTCCGTTCTCTATGATGTCCGAGTAGAGTTCCGGAGGCGTCATTTCGAGCACGTGCATAATGGAAGTTTCGATCTTGGCTATGCTCTTGTCCAGACAATGGGCGATCTCCTGATAGGTGATGGTGGCCTCTACCGGATGGGCGGTCATGATATTTGGCCCGTTGACTATGTATGGCTCAGGTTCTTCTTCCAGTTCCAGAAGTACGGCCCCTACTGCCCATTTTATCTTTTCGGCCGTCACTTCGCCCACTTTAATATTATGCTGCTGACGCAGATAGTATTGAATATCAGAGGTGAACACGTCGCCGGCTACACGTATACTGTCTTGCAGAACGAGCCCTCCGAGAGATATTACGGCTATCTCCGTGGTTCCTCCGCCTATGTCCACTACCATGTGTCCCTTAGGCGCTTCCACGTCCAGTCCTATACCTAATGCAGCTGCCATAGGCTCGTAAATAAGATAGACGTCCCGGCCTCCTGCGTGTTCGGTGGAGTCTCTGACGGCACGTATCTCCACTTCCGTACTTCCTGAAGGAATGCCAATGACTACTTTAAGGTTAGGGGTGAAAATGCTGCTTTTTCTGTTGCTAACCTGGCGTATGAAGCCACGTATCATCATCTCTGCGGCGTTGAAGTCCGCGATGACCCCGTCCTTGAGCGGTCTTATGGTTTTTATCGTAGGATTGATGCGTTCGTGCATCTTTTTAGCCTCATTTCCTATGGCGAGGCATTTGCCTGTGGCTACATCCACTGCCACTATGCTTGGTTCATCGAGTACTATGACACCGTTCTGATATATGATAGTGTTCGCTGTCCCGAGGTCTATTGCCAATTCTTGGTTAAGAAATCCGAATGCCATTTTGTTTCATTTTATTAATATGGCCACAAAAATAAACATTTTTGTTAGTAATTTTGCGGAGATTCGCAATTTTTAAGAATTTATGGATAGAAAGATTTATGCGGTGTTTGTGGCCGGAGGGTCCGGTGTCAGGATGGGAAGCGCGACACCTAAGCAATTCCTGGATTTGGCAGGAAAGCCGGTTTTGCTTAGAACAGTGGAGAGGTTTGTGGAAGCGGTAGAAGACATTAATGTCATCGTGGCTCTTCCTAAAGCACATTTCGACACGTGGCGTAAAATCTGTCTTGATGCTAAATTCGATTATCCGCAGATGCTTGTCGGGGGAGGAGTTACCCGCTTTCACTCCGTAAAAAATGCCCTTGAAAGAGTGCCCGAAGACGCAGCGGTGCTTGTTCATGACGGGGTAAGGCCTATGGTAAGTATCTCTCTTATAAGTACTTTAACCGAGATGGCAGAAAAGGGGCGGTGCGTTGTGCCTGTTACTCCGATAACGGATACGCTGAAGTCTCTTGTTCCTGCGGAGAAAGAGGGGGAGTGGAGGGAGAGCGGTGTTCCGGCTCCAGATCGGGGGTCTCTGTTCGGAGCTCAGACTCCGCAGGCTTTCCCTGCCCACATTCTTAAAAAAGCCTACGAGTGCGCCTATCAGGTGAATTTTACCGATGATGCCTCGGTGTTGAGCTATAATAAAATACCTCTCACCTACATTAGAGGAGAGAGGTACAATGTCAAGATTACTACTCCGGAAGATCTTGAGTTCCTAAGAAAGGTCTATTAGTCCTTGTGAACCCAGATTTGTCTCTTTATAGGTTCATCGAGAGAGACCATAGTTTCTGTTGACTGCACATAAGGAATCTCCTGTATGGTGTTTAGTGTCACTTCCATAAGGTGGGCGTTGTCCCGGCAGTAGAGCTTAATGAGAATAGCGCTGCGTCCCGTTATGAAGTGGCATTCCACGATTTCAGGTATCTTTTTCAGCGCGGAGATAACTTCCTTGTATTTATTGTTCTCCGTAAGGTTCAAAAACATGAACGCGCAGATGGTGTACCCTATGCTCGATGGCTTGATAAGCGTCGAAGAGCCGTAAATTATACCCATCTCTTCGAGCTTGCGGACTCTTTGGTGTATGGCAGCACCGGACACTTTGCAGTCGCGGGCTATCTCAAGGTAGGGTTTTCGCGCGTCGTTTATCAGTTCCGACAGGATGGCCCTGTCCATCTCGTCCAGTTTGTAGTGTTCCATTATTTTTTCTTTGTGGTTCTTCGTGATGTGGAGGAGGTGCTTTCCTCGATTATTTCTCGGCACTTTTCTTCTGTAAGGGCTTCTATGTCAGTGCCTTTAGGAATGCGGTAGTTCTTACCTGAGGCTTTGATGTAAGGTCCGTAAGGCCCGTTCAGCACACTCACTTCTCCCCATTCGTGTATGGCGGTTTTCGCTGGTGTGTTCTTTATGATGCCAGTGCATTCTTCAAGACTGATTTTAAGCGGGTCGCTACTCTTAGGCAGAGAGTAATTATGTGCGTCGTACTGCATATAGGCACCGAACCTTCCTTTCTTTATGACTATGTCTTTCCCGTCCAGCGAACCTACTGTGCGAGGCAGGCTGAACAGTTTGAGAGCCTCTTCCAATGTGATGCTTTCAATCAACTGCCCGTCCGCGAGGCTTGCACAGATTTTTTCGCTGTCTTCACCCTTCTGGACATAAGGTCCGAATTGGCCAAGTTTAGCCACTACCTTTTTCCCATCAGCAGGGTCTATTCCTATCTCGCGTTCCACTTTACGGTAGTCTTTGTTACTCAGCGCTTTATCCACTTCCTTGTGAAATGGAGGGTAGAAATCTGACATGCATTTATGCCAATCCAGCCCGCCTTCGGCGATCTTGTCGAAATCGGTCTCTATCCCGGCGGTAAACCCGTAGTCGAGCACATCGGAGAAATTATCCACGAGATAGTCGCTTACCGCCATACCTATGTCTGTAGGAAGGAGTTTGCCTTTCTCTGCACCTGTTTTTTCAGTTTTTTCGCTGCTTGTGATGGCGGAGCCTCTAAGAGTGAAATTGATAACCGTCCTCTCATCTCCCATCTTGTCTCCTTTTACCAGGTATCCTCTTCCTGTAGTGAGGGTGCTGATGGTCGGAGCGTAGGTGGACGGACGACCTATTCCCAGTTCTTCGAGTTTTTTGACCAGAGAAGGTTCCGAGTAGCGGAAAGGTGCTTGAGTAAATTTACAATTGGCCTCTATCTTATCCGCTGTAAGAGTATCCCCTATGTTCATAGGTGGGAGGATGCGTTCAGTGTCATCGTCTTCCTGTCCTTCGTCGTCGTAGCTTTCCATATAGAGCTTGAGAAAACCGTCGAACAGAATCTCACTTGACTGTATGCAGTAATGTTCACTTCTTTTATCTATACCTACTTTAATGTTGGTACTCAAAACTTTAGCTTCGGACATCTGGCTTGCCACTGTTCTTCTCCAGATAAGGTTATAGAGCTTCTGCTCCTGTGGAGTACCTTCTATATGTGTGTCCTCTATGTAGGTGGGTCTTATGGCCTCGTGTGCTTCCTGCGCTCCTTTGGAGTGAGTTTTGAATTGGCGCGTATGTGAGTATTGTTCCCCGTAGTTTTCCGTAATGTATTTTTTAGCCGTTGAGAGGGCGAGGTTAGACAGATTGGTGGAGTCTGTTCGCATGTAGGTGATGAGTCCGTGCTCGTAAAGTGACTGAGCGAGTCTCATCGTCTGGCTTACAGAGAATCTGAGCTTTCGTCCGGCTTCCTGCTGGAGGGTGGAAGTGGTGAACGGAGCCGCTGGGAAGCGCTGTCCTTCCTTTTTGTCCGCTGAAGTGATGGTATAGATAGCCCCTATGCAGTCTTGAAGGAACTTTTCAGCTTCTTCTGCAGTTTCGAATTTCTCTTCGAGAGTGCCTTTGACCTTGCTTTTTCCTATGGCGAATGTAGCCTCCACCTTATAATAAGGCTTGGATTCGAAAGCGAGGACTTCGCGCTCCTTGTCCGTTACGAGTCTAAGTGCTACGCTCTGCACTCTTCCGGCCGAGAGTCCGCGCTTGATTTTTCTCCAGAGTACCGGCGAAAGTTCGTAGCCTACGAGTCTGTCGAGAACTCTTCTGGCCTGTTGTGCGTCCACGAGGTTCATGTCTACCTGACGGGGATGCTTGAGGGCTTCGAGAATGGCGTTCTTAGTGATTTCGTGGAAGGTGATGCGCTGTATCTTCTCAGGATCAAGGCCAAGTGTCTGCTGAAGGTGCCATGCGATGGCTTCTCCTTCACGGTCTTCATCGGATGCGAGATAGACCATATCGGCTTTTCCTGCCAATGCTTTCAACTCGCTTACAGTGCGCTTCTTGTCTGCCGGAATTATGTACTTGGGAGTAAAGTTGTGCTCGATGTCCACACTCAGGTCTTTTTCCTGTAAGTCCCTGATGTGCCCTTTTGAGGACACAACCTTATAATCATTTCCTAAAAATTTCTGAATGGTAGTCGCTTTATGTGGGGACTCCACTATAACTAAATTCATATTAACTCAAGTTTCTCATGTGGCTGCAGGCAGCTTCCTTAATTCAAAGTGCAAAGATTATTACAAATAAAGGATTTTTCAAAATTATTTAAGTAATTTTGCCGCGAAAGCGGTGGGCGAAGCATGTTTCGCTCTGCGAAATTTAAGAATAGTGTAATGAAGCAGCGTACGCGGAAAAAGATAATAATTTGGTTCTGGATATTGTTGATATTGCCTTTTCTGGCAGGTTTTGTGATTATATTTTGCGTCGCCCATTACGCGCAGATTCCATCCTTTTCAGAACTGGAGCATCCTAAAAACAGTCTCGCCACTCAGATTATATCTTCTGACGGAGTGGTTATCAGTACTTTCCATATAGAGAACAGAACCTATGTTGAGTACGATGACATATCTCCCAATGTCATCAATGCGGCCATAGCTACAGAGGATGTCAGGTTTTATGAGCATTGCGGAATAGATTTCAAAAGCCTTGGCCGAGTTCTGGTTAAAACCTTTATGATGAGGGATTCCAGACAAGGCGGAGGTTCCACCATTACTCAGCAGTTGGCCAAGACCCTTTATCCTCGTGAAGATTCATTTACGGGTTTCCCGGGAGCCAAATACGTATCTCTCCTATGGACAAAACTTAAAGAATGGGTTACGGCCGTAAAACTCGAAAGAAACTATACGAAGAACGAGATAATGGTGATGTATCTTAACTCCATATTCTATGGAAGCGGGGCTTATGGAATAAAGGCTGCGAGCGAGACTTTCTTTGCGAAAGAGCCTTCGGACATGAATATTCAGGAGGCGGCCGTGCTTATAGGTGCAGTCAACAAGCCTACTCGTTATAATCCGGCCCTTAATCCTGCTTCGGCTAAGAATAGACGAGACTTCGTCATATCGCAGATGGAGGCGGCTGGATTCATATCGCATTCCGATATGGTATTGGCCCAGAAAAGCCCGATAAAGCTTCATTATAACGTACAGGACCACAATTCCGGATTGGCTCCATATTTCAGGGACATGATCCGTCGCGAGATGAACGCGTCGTTCCCTAAGAGGAATCAATATCTTTATCAGGATGAATATGTGGCAGATACCATAAGATGGAACCGTGATCCGCTGTTTGGCTGGCTTAATAAGCATACTAAGTCCAATGGTGAGAAGTATGATTTGGATAGAGACGGACTCCGCATTCACGTAACTATCAATTCCAAGATGCAGCAGTATGCCGAGGAGGCCGTAGCGGAGCAGCTTTCCAAGAATCTTCAGCCTCAGTTCGAGAAGGAGATGAAGACACGTCTTATGCCGCCTTACCCGGACGAAATAGATACTTTGACTTATCACACGCTTATGTCCCAGGCCAGGAAATGGAGCGAGAGATATCGCGTGGGAAAGAAGGAGGGACTTTCGGACGCGGAGATTATAGCGCAGTTCTACCAGCCTGTAAAGATGAAGGTATTTGCTTGGAATGAAAAGGGTTATGTAGATACCGTGATGACCCCGAACGATTCCATCAAGTACTGCAAATCCATTTTGCGTGCGTCGTTCATGGCCATTGAACCTTCTACCGGGGAAGTCAGAGCCTATGTGGGCGGCCCGTCGTACAGGTATTTCAAGTATGATAACGTCCGTCAAGGCAAGCGTCAGGTGGGAAGTATAGTAAAGCCGTTCCTCTATACGCTTGCTATGCAGGAGGGTATGACTCCTTGCGATAAGGTGGTGAATATGCCTCAGACTTTTAAGGTCAACGGAGAGACATGGACGCCGCGAAGCACGGATCGTGCAGATTATATAGGTAAGACTGTAACTCTCAAGTGGGGGCTTACGCACAGTTCGAATAATATTTCGGCCTATCTGATGAAGCAGTTCGGTCCGTCGGCTATGGCTAAGATGATGCGTAAGATGGGTGTTACCAGCCACTTGGATGAAGTGTATTCACTGTGTGTAGGGCCGGCGGATCTCACGCTTTGCGAGATGGTGTCCGCTTTCAATACTTTCCCTTCCAAGGGTGTTTATTCTTCTCCTCTTTTCGTTACCAGAATAGAAGATAGCGATGGTAATCTCATCTCTGAGTTTACTAACAAAAAGGTGGAGGCCATAAGCGACAGGACAGCGTACCTTATGGTCAATCTTATGGAAGGGGTTGTTAAACAGGGAACTGGCCGTCGTCTTGGCTGGCTCTACAAACTTAACGGCGAGATAGGAGGAAAGACGGGAACCACTAACGATAATTCGGACGGCTGGTTTATAGGCTACACTCCCAAACTTACTGCAGGCGCGTGGGTCGGAGGAGAAGACAGAATGGTGCATTTCAAGGATTTGGCACAGGGAAGCGGCTCCAATATGGCTCTTCCTATATGGGGAATATTCATGCGCAAATGCTTGGCTGACCCGTCGCTTGGGCTCAGCGAATTTGATACTTTCGAAGCTCCGGTGGGGATGAATCTTGACCTGAGTTGTACGGGCGGGGACATCGAGACGGCAGATAACGCAGCGGAATTTTTCGGAACTACGGAAGAAGATAGCGAAGACTTTTTCAATTAGTTGATTGATATGTACTTCGAGTATAGCGGTATAAAGGTTTTTTACGAGCAGAGTGGAGAGGGACGTCCACTTTTGCTTCTTCATGGATGGGGATGCACTCATGAAGTTTTCTTTGCCTTCATGCCCGATTTCGCTGCTGCACATAAGGTTACGGCCATAGATTTTCCTGGTTTTGGGCTTTCCGATGAGCCTTTGCAGGTATGGGGCGTACCGGAGTACACTCAGATGCTGGAGGCTCTGTGCGTGCATCTTGGCATAAAAAAGCCAAGTGTGGCGTGTCATTCATTCGGAGGACGTGTGTCTATTATGTTTGCATCCCGAAATGAGGTGGATAGGATGATTTTTGTCGATGCTGCGGGGATAAAGCCTCGCAGAAGTACGAAGTATCATATCAAGGTCCTGTCTTATAAATTATGCAAATGGTGGCTTTTGAAGGTGTGCGGTGATGAGGAGAAGTTCCGTAAGATGCGTTCTTCCCGTGGATCTGCGGATTATAAAAATTCTTCAGATATGATGAAGGCCATACTTTCACGGGTGGTGTCGCAGGATTTGAGAGCTTATCTCCCGTCCATAAAGTCCCCCGTGCTTCTTTTTTGGGGAGAAAATGACACTGCTACTCCGCTTCGCGATGCTCGAATAATGGAAAAAATGCTGCCGGACGCCGGTATCGTGCTGGTAAAAGGCGGCAGTCACTTTTCTTTTCTTGATGACCCCGTGCTTTTCCGTTCGATGATAAGGACCTTTTTAGTATAAGTTATTTCTTGCTTTTTAATAAATGGGGATGGGACTGAAAATAGCTTTGTATGTGCTTTCTGCTGCAGTGTATATAGTTCTTATACAGTACTATATGAATATGTTTCAGCAGAACTCTTATCGCCCGGAAAGGTTCTTGAGGTGGCTGAAGGCTAATCCCTTGCCGCATTTTCATCGTTCTTCCAAAGTGAAGTTCGTGTTCACTCACAGGATGCGTCGGCTCTTTGCTATGACGGAAGCGCTTTTTATTCTCGGGTGCATTTTCTCGGTCTGGGCCGCGGTCGCGATGGCCCTTCTCTCTCCGTTCGTGCTTTTGATTTCCGCTTGGCTCTGTTCTCCTGTTGAGGGGGCCATTTCGAAGTGGTACTACCGCGATGCACAGCGTATATTAAAAGAGCATAAGGGACTTATAGTCATAGGAATAACGGGTAGTTACGGGAAGACGAGCACGAAAAATTATCTTTACAGAATTCTCAGTGAAAAATATAATGTTCTGATGACTCCCGGAAATTATAATACGACACTTGGCGTGGTTCGGACCATCAGGGAACATCTTGAGCCTTTTCATCAAGTATTTATCGTGGAGATGGGGGCCAAATGCAGAGGAGACATTAAGCAGATATGCGATCTTGTGCATCCTGAGATAGGAATTGTTACGGCCGTGGGAGAGATGCATCTTGAGACTTTCGGTTCATTGGAAAATATTCAGAAGACTAAATTTGAGCTCATCGAGGCTCTTCCTTCCCAGGGGTATGGAGTAATTAATGCCGAATCGCGGGGTATAGCTTCTTATGAGGGCATTCCTACGCACTGTAAGATAGATAGTTATGGTATAGATGCACATCGCTGTTCTGCCCGTGCGTCGGAGATAGAGTACAGCAGCGACGGGATGGCATTTGACTTTATAACCAAGAGCGGGGCTGAGCATTATCAGACGCGGCTTCTCGGAGAAAATAATGTTCTAAATCTTTGCGCTGCGCTTCTGGTAGCTGAATATCTTGGAGTGGATGCCGAGAGCAGAAAACGGGCGGTGTCCAAGATTCAAAGTGTTGAACACAGACTCAGTATAAGTCGTAAAGGCGGAATTGTAGTGTTGGACGATGCATATAATTCTAACCCGGAGGGTGCGGCAATGGCCTTTTCTGTTCTTCGCTCTATGTCTTTACCTGCTGGGGCACGCAGGATAATAATTACTCCAGGTTTCGTGGAGATGGGTTCTGCCCAGGAGAGGGAGTGTCGCAGGTTAGGGGAATTGGCGTCGAAAAGTGCGGATATTTTAGTGATAGTAAATAAGATAAATAGGCAGGCTATACTTCAGGGCGCGCTTGATGGTGGTATGTCTGAAAGTCAGATTATATGCGCGGACACGCTCCAGGAGGCATTGGCATCGGTAAGCGGATACTTGACGGCAGGATCGGCAGTGCTCTACGAGAACGATTTGCCCGATATGTTCAAATAGCAAGACTATGGATGAATGGTTAGCGGAGTTGGAATTATAAATAATTGGCAATCAAGATTTTAAGAAACTAAAAATATGAAAATCACGGTAGGTGTCCTTTTTGGAGGACGTTCAGTTGAAAATGAGATTTCGGTGGTTACCGCCTCGCAGGTCATCGAGTCTATGAACAAGGATAAGTACGAGATAATTCCTATTTATATAGCTAAGACGGGCAAATGGTACACGGGGAAGGCTCTTTTGGATCTCGGACGTTATCGTGATATGCCTTCTCTTCTTTCGGACTGCACTCAGGTGTATTTCAAGTCTGCTTATGGCGACAGGAATCTTTATTCCAATTCAGGCCTTTTCGGAAAAGAAAAAGTGGAGGCTAAAATAGACACTATTCTTCCTACGCTTCACGGAACTAATTGTGAAGACGGAACGCTTCAAGGCGTGCTGGAGGTCATTGGCATTCCTTATGTGGGCTGCAATACTTTCGCTTCCGCCAATGGAATGGATAAAATAGCGATGAAGCAGATTCTTAGGGACAGCGGCATCTCAGTGGTTGATTTTGTTTGGTTTACAGACAAGGAATGGGATCACAGCCATAAGGAAGTTGTTGAAAAGGTGGAGAAGACATTGGCCTATCCGGTGATAGTGAAACCGGCCAATTCGGGGTCGAGTGTAGGCATTTCTCCCGCTCATAATGAACAAGAGCTTGTGGATGCGATAGATAATGCCGCTCAGTTTACTACACGTATAATAGTGGAAAGGATGCTTTCGAATCTTAAGGAGGTGAATTGTTCTGTGATGGGAGATTACTATAACTGTCGCGCGTCGGAGTGTGAGGTTCCTCTTCGTAGCGGGGAGATTTTAAGTTATTCAGATAAATATCAGGGCGGTGGCAGTAAAGGAGCGAAAGGAATTAAGTGCGCCGGGAAATTGGCCGCAGGAAGCAAGCTCGGCAGCAAGGGCATGAGTTCTCTCAAACGTGAACTTCCCGCACGTATCCCTTCGGATGTTACGGCTCTTGTAAAGTATTACGCCATAAGGACTTTTAAAACGCTTGGCTGTGAGGGACTTGCGAGAGTTGACCTTATGATAGACCAGGACGATTCGAGGGTTTATGTTAACGAGATTAATACCATTCCCGGCTCGCTTTCTTCTTATCTCTGGGATTATACCGGAGTGGCGTTCAGCGATGTAATAGATACTCTTATAGCGCGTTCTTTCGAACGTTCGCGTGAGGAGTCTTTCAAGGTGGTGGATTTCGGGGGTAATATCTTCGCTTCAGGGAAGTGAGGCTTAAAGACTTCATAGACAGCACTGTATCTTCTCTGGAAGGGCTTTATCCCGAAAGAGAGGCACGAAACATCGTAAGCATTCTTCTTGAAAAAAGATTACACCTCCTTTCTTGGGAGCAGGTCCTTAAAGGAGACGAGGAAAGGGACTTTTCTTTTTTAGCGTCTGACGTTAAACGTCTTTTGCAGGACGAACCGCTTCAGTACGTCATCTCGGAGGCTGAATTTTATGGCAGAACCTTTAAAGTTAATTCTTCTGTTCTTATCCCTCGTCCGGAGACGGAAGTCCTTGTGGAAAAAGCACTTGAATTGGTGAGGGCTTCTCAAGCCAGAGTGCTTGACTTATGTACAGGGAGTGGCGCCATAGCGTGGACATTGGCTTTGGAAAGAAGAGAATGGAAAGTGGATGCGGTGGACATTAGTCAGGATGCTCTCAAGGTGGCTGAAGGCCAATTCTGTGGAGCCCAGTATGATAATAGCCCGCGATTTCTTGAAGGGGATGTGCTGGACGCGGGATTTTTAAGTACTCTCGGAGAGTATGATCTGATAGTCAGTAATCCTCCATATATAATGGAAGGGGAGAAGTCTTTTATGCGGGCCAATGTTCTTGATTATGAGCCTTCTATAGCGCTTTTCGTGCCTAATGATGATCCCCTTGTCTTCTATAGGGCTATAGCTCGCGGTGCGCGGTCTTTACTTCGCGCCGGAGGCTGTGGAATAGTGGAGTGTAATGAACTTCTCTGCGAGCAGACAGCGAATGTTTTTGAGAGAGAAGGCATGGCAAAAGTACGCACAAAAAGCGACCTGTGTTCAAAAATGCGCTTCGTTAGCTTTTTTAGAGGTCTGTAAGTGCCTGAATGATAGCGAAATGAAAAATT
Organism: Firmicutes bacterium TM09-10; assembly: GCA_963650755.1. Lineage (GTDB taxonomy): Bacteria > Bacteroidota > Bacteroidia > Bacteroidales > UBA932 > Cryptobacteroides. Next base: position 16,747 of record CAVJMH010000012.1, read on the forward strand.
ATCCGTGTAAACCTTTTTTACACGGATAATTTTTATTCTCTTTGCAGACGGAATAAATGATTTTAAACACTCTAAACATGAAAACTGTGAAACACTTCGGGAGGATATTTTTTTCAATCTTGCTTGCAATCCTCTCTTCATGCAGCAAGACCGGGTCACATTCTAATTACTTGCTTTATGATGATCCCCTTGATGACTCGCAAACATTCAGTTTCGGTCTGGATCAGGTGGCCCGGGTTTTTGCTGCTCTTCCTATAGAAAGCTCTCAGATGAACGAAGTCTATGATGCCGTCTGTGGGTCGTGCGAGAACGGTTACGATGAAGAATACACTATGTCGCAGCTTTTTTCTTCGCCTGGTTGCGGCGTGGGGGAGTCTTCCACTAAGGCAGGGAAGGAATATGCGCGTCCAATGCGTGAATTGCTTAAAGATTATCTTTCTGAAAATGAACAGACTAAGGCTGCGCCTTTCTCTGCGGAGGAGTTTTTGGCAGAATTAGAGAAGTCCGATCTTCAGATTTATTGGCCTTATTCTGAAGACTGGAATAAGGAGACACTTCCTGTGATTACTTTCGATCCCGGCTATGATTCGAATTATAATTACGGCTATGAACTGACACGCAACTCTCGTGGAGAATTGGTGGTGCAGGAGATTATGGTGGATGAAAGTGTAGCGATGAGCCGTCCCGTGTGGGTGATAAACCGTAATGACGACGCTTCGTTCAAGCCTTTACTTCTGTTTGAACCTTCGTCTAAGACCCCTTCTGTGGAGAATGAGTCTTTTTCGAGGGCTGAACTTAAAAGTGCTAACAGGATACTACGTATGAAGAGCTTTACGATGCTGCGTAATTATGACCCTTGGTTTAAGGGAGGTTCGGAGTTTTTCGTTAAGTGTGGCAGTGTCAACGGGTTCAGTGCTTCTACGGAAGCGGAACTTAAGCTTTATTCTCCAAGTGTAACGGATTTTATGGTAGCCGTAAAGCGTAAGTATCTTAATGTCGAGAGGGAGTATAATGCCATAATTATGACCAATTTTACTAATCAACTTGAGAATTTGGCTTTTTTAGTAACGGAGGACGATGGCGGCACACAGACTTCGTGGAAGTGTTCGGCCACGGTGAAGATAAAGTCTAAAAGTTATGGTTTCGATGTGGAGATTCCTTATAGAGAAAATGATGATATAGTCTGGCGTGGGCAGCTTTCGGCTTCATTTTTCCAGAGCGAGGATGTGGTGTCGGGCCGTTTCGGAGATGTTATCATCAAATTCGAGCTGGAATAATCCTGATGAATAGTTAAATTTCTATTTAAAATAATAGTAAATAAGAGAAATATTTCTACCTTTGTTGTGCATCATGAAGTCAGATGATTTTCATAGACTGATAGAGCGAAATGGCTGGACATATATAAGAAAAACTGGGAGCCATGTAATTTATAAGAAAGGAACGATGATATATCCGGTTCCTTATCATGGAGCGAAAGAAATGGGAACAGGATTGGTTAAGAAAATAAGTAAAAATATGGGGCTCAAATAATATGAAACAGATTGCGGCCATTATTGAAAGAGCAAGCGACGGAACATATTCTGTCTATTGTAAGGATGATATTTTCTCTGGGATGGGCAGCACTATTGAGGAGGCTAAAGAAGATATGCGGCAGCAGATGAGCAAATATCGCGCTGTGGCTATAGAGGAAGGGTTTAAATATCCTCTTTTTTTAGATGAGGACTTCGAAATAGTATACACAATAGATGCGCTTAGTCTTATGAAATATTATCTGGGAAAAGGGTGGTTTTCGCTTTCAACTCTTGAAAATGTAACGGGTATTTCTCAAAAACAACTTTGGGCTTATGTTCATGGGATAAAGCCAAGAAAAGCTCAGGAAGACAGAATTCGTTCGGGTCTTTATAATTTTTTTAAGGATTTGGATTCTGTGTTTGTGTAATTTCGAAATGTTATTTCAATTTACTAAATTCGTCCTTTGAAATAACCACCGCCTGATGAAATGTATTTGGTTTTACCAAAAACCTATGAAACATTGGCATTTGGCCATAAATCACTAATAACCATGAATATTCATAATTTGCACAAAGCACATCCTTGGCATGGAATAGACCTGGGGGAGAACGCTCCGGAAGAGGTTAGAGCCTTTATTGAGATAGTTCCGACAGATACTGTAAAGTATGAAGTGGATAAAGAATCGGGATACCTTTCGCTTGATCGTCCGCAGAAGTTTTCGAACATAGTGCCGTCTTTATATGGTTTTCTTCCGAGGACGTATTGTTCAGTCAAAATGGCAGAATTGACGAATAAGGCGCTTGCAAGATACGACATAGAGGGCGATGGCGACCCGTTGGATATATGTGTGCTGACGGAAAAGGATGTAACGCACGGGGATATTATCGTTATGGCGCGTCCTATCGGGGGATTGCGTCTTTTGGATAACGATCAGGCGGATGATAAGATTATAGCGGTCCTGAAAAACGACGTCGTTTATGGTCATTTGAAAGACATCGATGAACTTCCGAAGGACATCACAAGGCGTCTCATCCATTATTTTACGACTTATAAAGATATACCTGGGGATAATACGCAGAGAATGAAATTCATCAGCATTTATGGCGCGCAGGTGGCTCGTGAAGTCATCTCCCGTTCGATGGTCGATTACGAGGACCTTATATCTTCATCCGCAATCATTTAAATGACTCTGACTTTTGGTTGATTTGATAAAGTTCTTTTAAGCACTTCCCGTATAGGGACGCGAAGCGACTGCGCAGAAAAATTTCTGCCGTAGCTGAAGAATATTTGTTTTAATGAATTTTAAGGATGATTTTTGTTTAAAAGTTTGGGAATATAAAAAAAGTCTTTATCTTTGTACTCCCATTGCGGAAATAGCTCAGTTGGTAGAGCGCAACCTTGCCAAGGTTGAGGTCGCGGGTCCGAATCCCGTTTTCCGCTCGAAGAGTTGCAGAGATGCGACTCTTTTTTGTTAGTGCAAAGGTATATCTAAAATAATCATTAACTTCGTAACGATTACTTGTTCGTGATTATGACAGTACGAGATATAGAAAATGCTATTGAAAAAGTGGCCCCTCTATCTTTACAAGATGGGTTTGATAATGCAGGACTTCAAGTGGGGCACGAATTGGCTGAGGTTAATGGTGCCCTGGTATGCCTGGATGTAACGGAAGATATTATAAACGAAGCAGTTGATAGGGAGTGCGATATGATAGTGTCTCACCATCCGCTGATTTTTTCTCCCTTAAAGCGAGTGAGCGATTTTACCTATCAGCAGAGATGCGTATGTGCGGCTTTGACGGCGGGGATCAGCATATATTCCGCTCATACTAATTTGGATAATGCCAGAGGAGGCGTTAATTTTAAGATAGCGGAGAAAATTGGCATGAAAAATCTTCAATGGCTGGAAGAAAAGCAGGGAATGGATGCAGGAAGCGGGCTCATAGGTGATTTGATAGAAGAAGTAGAAGCCGAAAAATTTCTTTCGAAGCTAAAGGACGTTTTTGAGGTTAAGGCATTGGCATATAGCGAAGTGCCTTCAAAAAAGAAGATTTCCAAGGTGGCCCTATGTGGAGGAGCCGGTGCGTTTTTGATTCCGAAGGCGCAGGGAAAAGGCGCAGATGTATTTGTAACGGGAGAGATTCGCTACCACGAATTTTTTGAAAATGAAGGAATGCTTCTTGCCGCGCTTGGCCATTACGAAAGCGAACAATTCACGATAGATTTAATCGCAGACATCATTCAGAACGCTTTCCCGCAGCTGAAAGTCGAAAAAGTGAGGAAGAATACTAACCCTATAAGAGTGAAATGAAGAAAAGAAATATAATTACCACGATTCTGATGTGGACGGTAGTTTTGCCATCCTTCGGACAGGGGATCCCGAAACTTAAACGTGCCGACGAAGTGTCTCAGGGCGTGTTTCCTAACGGTGTGGAATACTATTTCATAGAAAATACCCCGGTGGCTGGACGTGCTGATTTCGCCCTTGTTCAGATAGGAGATTTTAGCGTAAAAGAGACCCGACACACTTTTGTGGATTCGGAACATATCGATGTAAAGGACTATTTGTCGCGAAGCGGCGTGCCTTATACCGAAGATGGGTTCGTGTCCTATTATGACGGCGCCAGAGTTTTTCGCTTTCCCGATGTGAATGTCAAGGAAAGGTCAGTGGCAGACAGTACTTTTCTGATGATGCTCGACTTCATGCTCCAATCTTCTGGCCCGCAGTCCATTATAGTCTGTGGAGACATCGATAAGGCCAGTTTCAAAGAGAGGTTTAATACTCTCAGTCTGGTTGTGCCAAAGGTGCAGGAAGAAGAGTATGAAAGTACTATCCCTAAGGAAGGCTCTATGCTAAGGAATGATTCCGAAAAGGGCAAGGCGACATTTTCGTTCCAAGCGGGTTCCGTCAGCGCGGAGCATGCAGGAACGGCTGTGCCTCTTATGTCTGAATTCCTTTTCCTTCAGACGAGAAATATTCTGAAGGACAGGCTCGAATTGGCATTCAAGACAGAGAGGATTCCGTATTACATAGACATATCCAAGGCGGAGATGAATATCTGTTTTGCGCCTCAGTATGAAGATCTTGCGAGGGAGATTATAAATGACGCCATTTCGGACCTATATTCAGGCGGTGCGACATTCGAAGAACTTGCCTATGCCAAGCAACTGGCACTTCCGGACATCATATCCACGGGCCTGAAACTTGGCAAACCTAATTCTTTTTACATTGAGAGATGCGTGTCTTCTATAATAAACGGAACTAATCTGGCTTCGGAGGAGACTTTGCGCAGCTTTTTCTCCCGACGTAAGATTTCTCACAAGAGGGAACTTGAACTTTTCAATAATTACGCCCGTGCGCTTTTCTCTTCCGAGGGTGAAGACGGGGTGGAATTCAAATATAAGCGGCAGTCGCGTCTGGACCTATATGATGCTTTGAAGGTGCCGGCCAAAGGAGTTAAATTGGCCAATGTTACTACGGATCCGTTAACGGGAGGCAAACATTGGACTTTCAGTAACGGCCTTAAGGTCATATATAAATATCTTCCTTCTACTGAAGGTTTTCAATTCTGTATGTCGCAGCGCGGAGGTGCGGTGTCTATGGAAAATCTTTATTCCGGAGAAAGTCGGTTCCTCTCGGATATGTTTTTGCTTAACCGCTATTCCGGGATTGAAGGTTATGAATTGGATAGAGCCCTCAGAACTAAGGGGATAGAGTTTAAGTTCGATGTGTCTTTGGAAAATACGCGTATGGAGGGGCATGCTCCTACCCCGCAAATTTCCACTGTCCTTAAAGCCCTTCTGAAATTCGCCTACGACAGGCAGCCCGATAACGAGGCTTTTGAGTTCTACCGTGAATGTCAGCAGCTGCGTTCCTCTACCGAACTTCCGGACATCTATTCTGTTATGGACAGTCTTATGTGTAAAGACTATGCTTATCAGGCCAATAGCTCTGCATTCAATATTAAGGACGGTCTTCTTGAGAGGGCAGATGCTTATTTTGATCAGAGATATGCCAATGTCAGCGATGGTGTCTTCATCTTCATAGGTAACATAGACGAGGCTGATCTTTTGGGAGAATTGTGCAGGTATCTGGGCTCGTTCGATGTTTCAGGTCCATACGCTGTAAAGAAAACTGTCAGATATTCTCTTTACAGTGGACGCAAGACTTTTATAGAAACGGGTGATGATGCAAGCGTAAATCTTGCTTCTACGGGGCTTATCCCTATGGATATCAATAATTATTTGACTTTTCTTCTTGCCAAGGAAGCCATAAGCCGGCAGCTTTCCAAAAATCTGTTTCAGGTGGGAATGTATGTGGAAGTGGAAGGAAGGATGGATATAGAGCCTCTGGAAAAAGTGTCATACTATGTTACTTTAAAATCTTGTCCTCAGGATGGACTTCCGGAGGGGGTGGGCTCACTGGACCCTATGGATGTCATAAATGAAGTGAGGGAGGAATTTTCTCGAATGCAGTATCTGGTGATCAGCGATGAGGAATTTGCAAGCTATAAGGAGATAGTTAAAAAGCAGATAGAAAGGGAGTTAACCTCGCAGGACGGTATGATGGATTATGCTCTGTATAGGTACTCTTTCGGACGAGATTTCACTACGGCGTATAAGAAGAAATTGGATGCGCTGGTAGTGGATGATCTCAGATGGCTTCTTGAGGAGGTTATATCTTCAGGAATTGTGGAATATATCGTAAAGTAATGTTGGATAATCGTTTTGGAACTATAATCGAGATAGGGGACGTTCTGGTTTCCGAAGATGTCATCAGCGAATTTTTCGCTTGTGATTATGGCAAATGTAAGGGCGTATGCTGTGTAGAGGGAGATTCAGGAGCCCCAGTTCTTGAAGAGGAATTGGACTCGCTGGAAGTTGGTTTTCCCGAATACAGCGCTTTAATGAGTGATGGCGGCCGTGCTTCGGTGGAAAAGAATGGCTTTTTCGTTATAGACAGGGACGGAGACATAGTAACTCCGCTTGTGGAAGGCTCTTGTGAGTGTGCCTATTCGCATTTTCTTCCTGACGGGTCTTGCCTGTGCGCCATAGAGTGCTGTCATCTTCGTAAACCCATTTCCTGTAGCCTTTACCCTATAAGGGTTACAGAGTTGGGAGGAGGAAGAGTGGCGTTAAACTTACACAGGTGGCGTATATGCAAAGACGCTTTCCGTAAGGGACGAGAAGAGGGAATTAGAGTATATCAGTTTTTAAAAGAGCCACTTATAAGAGCATACGGGAAAGATTTTTATGATGCGCTTTTGGCAGCGGCAGAACATATTCTGTCTGGCGGTGGGAGTGGTAAAAATTAAGGCATGATGAATATTTACGCACAAAGAATAGAGAATCTGCGTCTTTTTATGCGCGATATAGACGCGCTTGTTTTTTACGGATGCGATCCGCATATAAGCGAGTATCCTTCACTACGTTGGAAGCAAGTCGAGTGGCTTACCGGATTCACCGGTGAAGCAGGCGATTTGGTAATAACTGCCGATCATGCCGGCTTATGGACGGATAGTCGCTATTTTATACAGGCCACAAAGCAGCTTGAAGACACGGGCGTATCACTTCACAAGACCAGAATCCCAGGGGCTGTAAGCATAGAGGATTGGCTTAAATCTCGTCTTCCTAATGAGGGCGTGGTGGCGATAGACTCCCTTTGTACTTCTGTGGGTTCATACAAGTCGCTATGCGCTTTATTTAAGGTGGTAAGTATTCCCGATCTGCTTAATGTCTTTTGGGAAGATCGTCCTTCAGTGGTGCAGACGCCTATTTTTACCATTAACTCAGGGGAAAGCTGGGAGGAAAAGATTGCTTGGCTTCGCGAAGAACTTTCGCGTCGGGCCTGTGATTATTTTCTCATAGCCTCGCTTGACGAGATTGCGTGGCTTCTTAACGTGCGTGCCGGCGATGTGGAGTATAATCCTTTCGTTATATCCTATCTTCTTGTGGGAATGGAAGATATTAAGTGGTTTGTCCTCCGGGACGAGGTGGAGGATGACAGTACGTCTAACACATTGGAGACTCTCGAAGGGGAGGGGGTGCAGATTTGCTCTTACGATGAGCTTACCATCGAACTTCAGGGTCTTGCAGAGGGCCGCATCTGGATAGATGAAAATGCTCTTAATGCCGAAGTCTATTCTTCTATTAAGTGTGAAATTCATAGTGAAAACAGCCCTATACAGCTACGTAAGGCGGTAAAGAATCCTCTTGAAATAGAGAATATGAAGGAAGCCCATATAAAGGATGGCGTAGCTATGGAAAAATTCCTTTATTGGCTTGAGAAGACTCTTGAAAATGGGGAGAGCGTCAGCGAGTGGGATGCCGCGGTAAAGTTGCACGAATTGAGAAGCCTGGCAGAGGATTTTGTCAGCGAAAGTTTTGAAACCATTTCGGCTTATGGCGAGGGTGCCGCTCTTCCGCATTATCATACTCCTACCCGAAATGCCCCGCGTCTTTATCCTCAGGGACTGTATCTTAATGATTCTGGAGGCCAATATCTTTGCGGAACTACGGACATAACGCGCACGGTTCCGCTTGGCCCTTGCTCTGAGCAACAGAGAAGAGACTATACACTTGTGCTTAAGGCCCATATAGGTCTTGCCACGGCCTTTTTCCCTAAGGGAACTCCGGGATGCAGGATAGATGCTGCCGCTCGATTGCCTTTATGGAGGGAGGGCCTCGATTTCGGGCACGGCACAGGGCACGGAGTGGGTTATTTTCTGGGTGTTCACGAAGGTCCCGGTCAGATAAGGCAGAATTTGGACGCTTCTCCTATTCTGGAGGGGATGATTTTTTCGGATGAACCTGGCCTTTATAGGGAGGGAGAGTACGGCATAAGGCATGAAAATCTTCTTCTGGTGGTCCCTGCTGAGAGCAACGAGTTCGGTGAATTCTTAAAGTTTGAACCTTTAACTATGTGTCATTTTGATACTTCCGCCGTTAATGTCGAACTTCTTGACAAATGGGAGATAGACTGGATAGACGCGTATAATCGCAGGGTTTTGGACAATATTGGCCCGTTTCTCGAAGAGGATGAAAGGCATTGGCTTGAATTAAAAACGGAAAAAATCTAAATTCTCGTTTATTTTTCTTAAATTCGCGGTTCGTGTGTATAAGAAAGCGGATGAGGAACTTACCGCGATTACCTAAGAATCACATAGAGTATAAATAATAATAAATATGAAGAAAATTTTAGTTTCTCTTTGTTCACTGTTGGCCACAGTGACGATGGTAAGTGCGCAGGACATCAATCAGGCCACGGATTTGTTTAACAATGCGGTAAGCTACTATTCCGCAGGAAATCTCGATTCAGCTATTGACAATTTCCATAAGGCTTTGGATATCGCTAAAAACTGCGGAGAAGACGGTGTAGAGATAGTAACTGATTGTGAAACATATATTCCGCAGCTCGGTGAGCAGCTTGCTAAAGAGTATGCAGCAGCGGGCAAATATCCTGAGGCCATCGCTAAGCTTAAGGAAATATCCGGACTTTGCAATTCACTTGGCCTTAAGGAAGATGCAGTCAAGCTCGAAAAGAAAGTCCCTCAATTTTATATGCAGCAGGGAAGCCAGGCAGTAAAAGATAAAAAATATGCAGAGGCTATCACGGCTTTTGATAACGTCCTCGCCATAGATCCGGCAAATGGTAAGGCTGCCCTTCTTAAGGGGCAGGTATTGGAGGCAAGCGGAAAGATAGACGAAGCTCAGGCTTCCTATGAACTTGCTCTTGCCAATGGTCAGGAGAAGGCCGCTAAGCGTCAGCTAACAAAGACTTATCTTAAAGAGGCCAAGGCTGCCAGCGGAGCGAAAAACTATACTCTCGCACTTGAAAGTGCTAAAAAGGCTATTTCTTATGACGCTACAGAGGCCAATGCTTATTATATAGGCGGTATTGCAGCGCAGAATCTTAATAAGAACACAGAGGCTATTTCTATGTTTGAGAAATATCTGGAACTTAAACCTGCAGCAAGCAACTCACAAGCTGTTCGTCAGGTAGTGGAAGCTCTCAAGAAAGGTAAAAAATAATGCGCCCTATTGAACTTCTCGCTCCTGCGAGAAATGCAGATATCGGCATCGCGGCTATAGACTGCGGTGCCGATGCCGTATATATTGCAGGACCGCAGTTCGGAGCCAGAAAGGATGCCGCTAATCCTGTCAGTGAGATAAAACGACTCTGCGATTATGCGTCCAAGTTCGGCGTGAGGGTGTTCGTTACCTTTAATATACTACTTCGCGATGATGAACTTCCTTTAGTTCATACTCAAATGCTTGAGTGTCAGGAAGTTGGAGCATCGGCTTTTATCATAAGAGATCCTCGTCTCTGCCTTTTCCCCGACATAAAAGTCCCGTTGCACGCCTCTACGCAGTGCTCTATAAGGGACATTTCACGTGCTCGTCTTTTTCAGGAGGCGGGATGCGGAAGGGTGGTTTTAGAAAGGCAGTTGTCACTTGAACAGATACGTCAGATTTCTTCTGGACTTGACTGCGAAGTGGAATGCTTTGTTCATGGAGCTTTGTGTGTGGGCTATTCTGGAGGGTGCACCCTTTCGGAAAGTCTTACCGGAAGAAGTGCCGATCGCGGCGAGTGCATACAAGCCTGCCGTAACCTGTACGATTTGGTAGATGAAAATGGGCACGTTTGGCTTAAAAACAAGGCTCTTCTTTCTCTAAAGGACCTTAATCTTTCGAAAGATCTGTATTCTCTGCTTCAGGCTGGGGTAACTTCCTTAAAGATAGAGGGAAGACTTAAAAACATGTCTTATGTCCGTAATGTAACCCGGCACTATTCTCTTCTTCTGGACTCTATCATAGCAGCGCATCCGGAAGAATACCGCAGAGCTTCATTTGGACGTGTCGTGGAGGGTTTTACACCAGCTTTGGATAAGACTTTTAATAGGTCTTATACGCGTCTTTGCCTTGAAGAAGACAAGTCTGATTGGGCCAATTTCGAAGCGCCTAAGTCTATGGGAGAGATGCTTGCGATGGTAAAAAAAGTCGTCGAAAAAAGGGGCACTCATACATCGGAAATCACTCTTGACAGAAAGGTGGAGGACTTAAGTAACGGCGATGGGTTTGCCTTTATTGATAAAAGTCAGATAGTGGGTTTTAGAGCCGATGTCTGTCGTGACGGAAAGATAGTCTGCCGCGCTCCCAAGGGCCTTGTCCCAGGGGTGTTGCTTTATAGAAATCTTAACCGCGCCTTTGAAAAATATATGGAGGGGAATCCTTGTCGCAGATGTATTCGGGTGGAAGTATGGTATGGTGTTGACGGGGAAGATGCGATTTTTAGTGCAGTAAGTGAGGACGGAAGAAGTGCGGAAGTGCGTCTTAAAGCGCACGCTTGGGCTGTTAACGTTGAACGTGCTAAAGCTATGTATCACAGCCAGATAGGAAAACGCACGGAGGAATATGTCTTTAAACTGGACGAGGTGGCGGGGGAAAGCCTTCCTCTTGCGCATTTAAGTTCTTCTCAGCTTAATTCGGTAAGAAGAGACCTTGCACAAAGGCTCTCCGCTATGCCTTGCCGAGGGATGCAGATGTGTAATCCTTCGTCCCGTCGTGAAGTGAATTATGAGATAGGACGTCGCGATGGTGAACTTCTTCGTTCAAAGTACTGTATAAGAGCCCAGATAGGGCAGTGTCTTAAAGAAAACGGGAGCAAGGGAGCGTTATATCTTGTCAATAACTCACGCCGTTTCCCTCTGCTTTTCGACTGCCATAACTGCGAGATGGTTGTCCTTCAGGAGATTAAAACAGCTTCTAAATCAGATCCGCTATAATACTGTCGGCGATAAACCATTTATCCTCGGGGATGGACAGGTGTTTTCCGTCTATTTCCACTCCTTCTTTACGGCGTAGGCCAAGCATGATGGCCTCTTCCCTTACTTCTGTAGCAGAGAGAATTTCACATTCAGAGCTCCACTGCGTAAGTGTATCCGAATTCCAGCTGCGCTTCTGTTGCGAGCCCTCTATCATAAATGAGTGTGCTCCTGGGCCAAGCCCCACATAAGGCCGTCTTCCCCAATACGCGCTGTTATGCACGGCTCTGCATCCTTTCTTAGCCCAGTTAGAGATTTCGTAATGCTCATAACCATAGGATTTTAACATAGAGCATAAGAAAGCATATTCCTCTGCGCACGTCTGCTCGGATGCTTCTTTATATTTTCCTTCTTTTATTTGCCCAGCGAGTGCCGAACCTTCTTCTATGGAGAGCTGGTAGGCCGAAATGTGCTCTGGCCCCCACGAAAGTATCCCCTGCAGAGTGCTTTCAAGATTTTCTAAACTTTGACCTCCGATTCCGAAGATAATATCCACGCTGATGTTCTCCACCCCGCCCTCGCGAAGAATGTCGTATGCTTTTTTCGCTGTACGGGCGTCGTGCCTTCTTTCCATCCACGACAGCACTTTATCGTCAAGCGACTGCACTCCCATGCTTATGCGGTTAACTCCCAGTCCCCGAAGTCCACGCACGTAGTCGAGTCCCTGCTTACAGATGTCATCGGGATTGACTTCCACTGTAAATTCTGTGAAGTCGCTTAGCGGAAGAGCCTTGAGTACGTTTTCAAAAAAAGAAAGAGGCATCACCGATGGGGTGCCTCCTCCTATATATAAGGTATTTGTCTCAGCCGTACTGAGAATTTGTTCTTCACGTCTTTTTATCTCTTCCAAAAGGTCTTTTTCATACGCTTTTTCTTTACCGCACGCAATCTCGGAATAGAAATCACAGTAGATACAAAAGCTTTTGCAGAAAGGGACGTGAATGTATATCATTATCTGAGCAGCAGTTCCACTGTTCCAAGTTGGGCTTTATCCGTGTAAACGTCTATGTTATAGATACCTTTAGTATATTCTTCGATATTGTTCACATAGATAATCATATCCACTTCGTCTCCGCGGTAATCTACTTCACGTGAAGCACTTGCGGCCACTACGTCTTTTCCTATCTTGAATGTGGCACCTTCTCCGTCCAGAAGCAGATTTCCATCTGGGTCTTTTACTCTGACATATACTTTCATAGGTCCTTTCTTGGCCAATTCATTCTCGACCAGAGACAGAGAAATAGCAAGTCTTTTAACTCTACTGCTGCGGTCTGTAACCTTGTTGGAAGCATTGTATGCTTTTGCGGATATGCCGCGAGCTTTCACGATAGAGCCGGTAGCGACTTTAGAGGAAAGATTCTCCACCTGTGCGTTAAGCGCTTTGTTCTCTCCTGTAGCCTTGGCCAATTCCTGACGTGAAGTGGAGAGTTCGGCGGCGAGTTTCTTGTTAGCCGTGTTAAGTGAGTCAATTTGAACGACATAACTCTTCATTATGCTGCGCAGAGTGCCAAGTTCTTTCTCGTATTGACGCATCTTCTTACGGTTAGTGGCTTCGGTTTTCTTGATTCGGTCCACCAAGATGGCCACTTCTTCACGTGAAGAATCGAGCTGGCTGTTAATGAAGTCGTAGTCTGACTGAAGATTATCAAAGTCGGATTTGAGCACCGTAATGCGCTGTTCGAGGTCTTGTTTATCCTGTTCCAGTTCTTTCACCATCTTATAATCTTTAATGGCTACTACCGCCAATACACAGGCGAGAACGCCTGTCAATACGGCCAGAATGGTAACAGTAGTCTTGGAGCCTTTCTTTTCGGCTCTTTCTCTTTCAATTCTTGCGATAGGATCTTCGTTTGGCATAATTTAAAAATTTTTGATAAAAGCACACAAACCGTTGCAAATGTACAAATATTGTGCGTAATAATGTATATTTACAAAAAAATTGCGTTATGAAATATATTATCCGAGCACTCAAATATTTTGTGCATCTTACTATCCTGCTGGCTCTTCTTATCGCGATTCTGGTCCTTATAGGACTTGTGCCTAAGGATATTAACCGCATCTTCATTAACGGTACGGAATCTATATGGCAAATGGCTTTGATAGTAGCTATCTTTGCGGTCGTTTACCCGAGGATAGGTTATACTACCCGTAATGTGTACATTAAAGGGAGTAATGAAGAGATAGAGCCTCGTCTCGACGGATTTATGCGCTCTCGGCGTTATGTCCTTATGAAAAAGACTGAGGATAAACTTCTTTACAGAAAAGCCTCTGTGCTGGAGCGCATTTTTAAGATGGGAGAGGATACTGTTACTTTCACCCGCGTGATAAACGGTTATTCCTTAGAGGGAAGCACTAAGGATGTAGTTAGATTGGACACCGGCCTAACGCAGCTTTTCGAGCCTATTCAGCAGTAATTTTTCTTCCGCTTCCGTGGTAAGCACGGCTTGAATGGGCACCATAAAAGTTCTTTCTTTAAGATAGGTGCTCACATAAGGGAGCGACTGAAGTCTCTGCGCGTCTTTTTCGGTAGTGGCCAGCGGACACGCTTTGGCTTCTCGAAGTTCTTTTTCTATTCTGCTCAATTCCTTCTTCCGGAAATTGTGATGGTCGGCGAATTCAAAGCTCTTTAGTATGTGGTAGTCTTGAAGCAGATGGTCTTGAAGTCGTCTGTCGCGTGCTATTCCGCTCATATACATAACTTTATGTGAATAGATGTATCGAGGGTCTCCTTCGGGGAAAACCATTTCCGGTCTTAGATATTTAATCGTAGAAAAAAGCAGGGTTTGTTTTTTCCCATAAGGATTTTCTGCCTGACATTCGGAGGCGGAGTATCCAGAAAGATGAATTTTGCGGGCAAATTCGCATTTTTCTTCTTCTGTAATATCTTCGGGGCATTTGCTCACTATTATTATATCGGCTTTGAAAATCCTCTCCGGCAGGTCGCGAAGTCTTCCGAACGGGAGCAATTTGTCGTCAAATACGGGACGGCTGTAATTTACCAGCACGATATTAAGATTAGCTTTCAGTGAGCGGTGCTGAAAAGCATCGTCCAAAATGACGAGTTTCCCGCTCATTTCTTTCAGTTTCTCACATCCTTCGGCTCTGTCTGCATCTACTGCCACTATTCTTTCCGGGAATTTGCGTGCTATCTGTAGCGGTTCATCTCCGTAAACGGCGCTGCTCCCATTAGGGTCCACTTTCAGAAAGCCTTTGCTTTTTCTGCCGTAGCCTCGCGACAGTACACACACTCCTTTACGGCCTTCAAGAAGACGTAGAAGCATCTCGGTGTGCGGAGTCTTTCCCGTTCCTCCTACGGTTACGTTCCCTATGCACACGGAAGGAACGGCGGAAGGTACGCTCTTCCGTCTTCCGCTATCGAACGCGCGATGTCTTAATCTCAGTGCAAGTCTATACAGCATATTTATCCTTAATCCCGTCTAATATAGAATATAACTCATTAGGGTCCAAAGTGGTAACCATTTTTATCCTAGTGTCCTTAAAGTCCGCTAATCCCTTGAAATAGCACGACAGGTGGCGGCGCATCTCATATATGCCTCTTGGTTCTCCCTTTAATGCGAGCGATAGCGTTAAGTGTCTTTTCGCCAGGTCCACTCTCTCCGCTACGCCCATCTCCGGCAGTTCTTCTCCCGTGTCAAGGTAGTGACGTATCTCCTTGAATATCCACGGATGCCCGAAAGTGGCTCTTCCTATCATGATGCCGTCCACTCCATAGCGTTCGAATGCCTCCTTTGCTTTTCGCGCATCTGTAATGTCTCCGTTCCCTATAATGGGAATATGCATACGCGGATTATTTTTTACCTCTCCTATCAGCGTCCAGTCCGCTTCTCCTTTGTATAGCTGGCAGCGAGTTCTGCCGTGAATGGTAAGTGCTTGGATTCCTACATCTTGCAGCCTTTCTGCCAATTCAACTATAATTTTCGAGCCTTCGTCCCAGCCAAGTCGCGTCTTGACGGTAACAGGCTTTTTTACAGCCTCTACCACCGCTTTGGTGATGGCCACGAGTTTATCGGGGTCGCGCATCATCCCTGAACCGGCTCCGCGTCCTGCGATTTTAGTTACCGGACAGCCGAAGTTGATGTCTATGATGTCTGCCCCGTGTCCGCCGGCTATCTGTTCTGCGTGGTCCGCCATCTTAGCGGCTTCCACCATAGACTCCAATATGTGCCCATAAATCTGTATTCCTACAGGCGCCTCTTCTTCAAGAGTACGCATCTTGGCTATGGCCTTGTCGGCATCACGGATAAGGCCGTCGCTCGGTACGAATTCGGTGTACACGGCAGCCGCCCCCTGTTCTCTGCACAATATACGGAACGATGCATCTGTAACATCTTCCATAGGTGCTAATAACAGAGGGCGACTACCCAGATCAATGTCTCCGATCTTCATCGGAAGCAGGGATTAAAGAGCTGCGAGTATCTCTGGAGCCTGAATGAAGGCGTTGATGGCTACAGAGATGAATGCCAATACTATAAGTGTGGCTACGATACAGCCTATGACTTTGAGTCTCTTAATCCAGATACCGTTATTCCAGCCTACTGTCTGGAACATGCTCCAAAATCCGTGTGTGAGGTGGAACCAGAGAGCCACGAACCATATGATATAAAGGGCCAATACCCACCATTTGCAGAAAACAATGCTTAAAAGCAGGTAGGGGTTATTCTCAAAAGTGCCAACTCCGAAAAGTTCAGGAAGCTGCATCTTGGCCCAGAAATGAGTGAGGTGGAATACGATGAATCCTAAAATCACGATACCGAGCACAAACATATTCTTAGCTGACCAAGAATCTGCGGCAGCCTTAGAGGGTACCTCGTAACGCTTAAATCCTCCACGTGCGGATACGTTCTTAGCAGTAAGCCAGCATCCCCAGATGATGTGGATAAGGAATCCGAGTGCGAGGATAGGGACCATTATGCTGATGATAGGTGTGGACATGAAGTCGCAGCCCAGTTTGAACAGTCCGTCTCCGGCAGAGAATAGTGCATCATCTGTGGCGCATGCTCCGTATTTACCGCTAAATGAGTCGATTACGGAAAAGAAGTTTATGGTCGCATGTAGGAGCAAGAAAATAATAAGGAACGCGCCGCTTACGGCCTGCACGAATTTCTTGCCGATGGAAGAATTAAGCATGAACATATCTTTGTCTCTTTATTGTTTTCGAAAAAAGCGTACAAATATAATTCAAATATTATAATTATCACAATTACAGTTTCGTCATGAACAGATTGGTATAGGTCTTGCCGCCGAGATCGTGCTCCGAATAGCTTGATCCGTCGAACAGCATGAACTTATACCCATTGACAGGCATTTCAGAGCCTTCCATTGCACGCCAATAAACATATCCGTCGTCTCCGAAGCCGAATTCGAGTGCCGATGTCTGACCCCAGATGCCGGTGTAGAGGTTAGACACGAAGCCGAACACTATCGTCATGTAACTGAACACTCCCAGATTTTGAGAATAAATCCTGATGCAGTTCTGCTCCGGAATGAATGTGCCGGTAATGGCTGGCGAGTAGGACTTGTAGTTGCTTAAACCCTTGATGGATACCGTGTTTTCTCCAGTCTTGATTATATCCACCCTGAATGCTTCCGTCGTGTCATCATCGTCTTCGTTAGCCACTGTCGCAGACATCAGGAATGCTCCTATGAAGTCGTCCAAGGTCTTTTTGACATATTTGTCCGCGTGAGAGAGTAGCTTGACATCCACGGAGAGAGTGTCCTTGTCGCCGTATTTGTTATAAACTTCAAGAGCCATGCGATATTCCTCTCCCTCATTAACACCAGAATAATAAAGGTGCATTCCATCTTCGCTTTCAGCCTTTTGAATGTTTTCCGCGTTAAGTTCTTGTGCAAGACGGGTCTTAAAGAGGTAGTCCCAGCCGTAATAGTCTGCATATCCTATGAAGGCGTCTTTTGCCATCATGATATATTTGAGCTTGCTTACGTTTTTAGTCTTGAGAACCCATGAGATGGTCGTGTAAGGATCTTCTTCAGAAGGAGTTAACTCCAGATTGACTATCTTCGCAGCGAGACTTCCGTCCGGGTCATAAGTGAAGCGCAGTGTTATGGCTTCGCCCGGTGTGCCTTCGGCATCGAAAGGTACGGCGACCAGTGTGTTCAGAGGTGTTTCCGGAGTCCATGTGTGCGTAGTCTCGCTAAAGGAAGTGATGTTTTCGGCTGTTCCGAGACAGATTTCCTTATAGAGCTTTTGAATACTGGTGTTATCCTCTGTTATATCTCCCGCGACTATTACTGCTTTACATATATTGACGTAGGCGTTATATTCGAATTCGAACACCCCGGCGCCTTTATAGGTTGCCGTCATAGCCGGGTCGGTGTCGTGGTCGTCAGAGAAGACGATTTTTTCTGTACCTATCCCATAATACCCTGTGGACCCGTAATAGATAAGATTGAGTGTAAAGGTTTTTTTACCATCCCAAGTGCAAGGGTATGAACTATAAAGACTGCTGTTCCCCAGATATTGCGCTATGTCAGCCACATAACAGTATTCTCCGGCGGATTCTATGTAGTAGCCTGTGGATTGGCCCGGAACGACCACAGTTTTCTTGGACCAGTCCACTTTGAACATGAAATATGCCCCTGACGCCCAATCGACAAGACGGAATATGTTGTCCGTCTCTTTAGCCACTTCTACGAGTATGTCCGGTTGCACTCCCTGGTAGAGTATGCCGTCGTAGTAGTATGTAGCGGTCTGCTGCACCTGTTCTCCGTTTTCGGTAGTCCTCATATAAGGCTCCCATTCAAGGGCGAAGGATGCGCTTACTTGAAGGAAATCACTGTATTGGCCTATGTAGGCAGGGTTATCGCCGAGTTCGGCATCGCGTCCTACTATGGCCAGGGACAGTTCGACGGTGGAGCCGAGCACTACATTTTCCATATTCACGCGTATAGGGATGTCCACGCTATATTGTCCGTCAGGAATGACCACTGTGTCCCTGAGTTCGAAGAGAGAAGCGTCTTTTCCAGACTTCTGAAGCACTACTTTGTACGTGCCTTTGTTCCCGTGGCGAGCCAGAGTGGCAGCTATTGTCCCCTCTTTCGTTCCGCGCGGGAATTCCTTGGACATACTGCTCTGAATGAAGTGTATTTCCTTGTTGTCGTCGTCATTGGATGAGGCTATCACGCCCAATTGCTCCTGTGAGCATGATGCGAGAGCGAGTGATGCCAATGCGAAAAATGATATGATTCTGATATGTCGTTTCATCGAAATATGCATTAAAGTGGATTCTGGTCCTCCTCGTTGATGTTAGGGTTATTGTTAATCTCGTCCTGAGGGATGGTGAGAACCCAGTCGTATGTCTCCGGATTGCGCAGATTTACATTGGCCATCGTCGTAAGGCATTCATCTGCAAACCCGTCATCCGCACTTCTGTCTATGCCTTGTCCGAATCTTCGCACATCCACGAGACGTCCGAATTCTCCCCAAAGCTCGATTCTCTTCTGCACGAGAATTTCTTCAAGCAGCGATTCTGTCCATGAGTTGGTCGTGGAGCCCAGAAGAAGCCCGTCCTTGTAGGATGCGTCGTAGCCTGCGCACCGCGAAGACATTACTTCGTTGAGGTATTTAACGGCCTTGTCCCTGTCTCCGAGACGGAGAGCCGCTTCGGCTGCATCGAAATACATTTCCTCCACCCTCATGTAGATGTAGTCGCCAAGCCAAGCGGATACGTTCGAGAAATGGAATTTATCGGATACGTAAGGGGATTCCTTGTCGTCCGGTTTCCACCATGCGCGACGTATATCGTTATCTTTCATCTTCTTATAGAGGGACTTGCTTATGAGCTTAGGCGCGGACTGTGCATAGGCCCCGTCTTCGTTGTCCATGTGAGTAAAGAAGCTGGCATAAGCGCCTGACTGTTCAGTGGTTTCTATGCCTGCACCCCACATTACGTTGGAAGCGGTGATGTCGTTCATTCCGCTCATCAGCTCCGTTT
The DNA here is from genome assembly GCA_963650755.1 of Firmicutes bacterium TM09-10. Taxonomy (GTDB): domain Bacteria; phylum Bacteroidota; class Bacteroidia; order Bacteroidales; family UBA932; genus Cryptobacteroides. The sequence continues at coordinate 36,056 of CAVJMH010000012.1, forward strand.
CGCCACCTATCTTATACTCTTCACTTTTGATGATTTCCTCGGCATTGTCCAGAGCTGTCTGCCAATCCCCTGTCGCCAAAGCCACTCTGACTTTAAATGCACGTGCCACGTTAAGTTTGATGTGCGATTTGTTGCCAGCGAGAGAAGATTCCTTTCCTTTACCGAGATAAACTATCGCGGAGTCAAGATCGTCATTTATCTGTTGGAATACGACTTTCAGATTTTCGCGCTTCTTTCCCACGAAATTCTTGTCCGTAGGCTCCGTATATATAGGAACGCCCGGGTCCTGCCATCTATATTTGTCCTGAAGGGCGCTGTATGGAGGGCGTGCGAACCAGTTGGCCAGGTTGAAATAGGCCAATCCTCTTATGGCATAAGCGCTTCCTAATACATAAGCTCTGTCTGTGGAGGTGCCTGTCATGTAGTTTTTGGCGGAAAGGACCGTATTGACATTGGAAATCCAAGTATAATTGGCATACCATACGTCGTAAGAACGGAACGAATCCGAGGTGTAGAAAGACTTTACGTTATAGCAATGGTCGAACCAGAACCATCCGTTTCCCTGGCTCTGCATGATAAAGTCGTCGCCCATGCATTCAAGTGCCAGATTATATGCAGATATGCCGAAGCATTGGTGAGTGTTGCCTCCGGTGGACCAACCGGCAGTCCACATGGTTCTGTAAACTCCGTCTATTATGGAGATGGCGCTTCCGGCGTCTTTTATAAGTTCATCGCCTGACCCCGAATCGGTCGGAGAGAATTCAAGGTCACATGATGCGGCACATAACGCCGCTGAAAGTATTAGTATAAACTTTTTCTTCATTTTGCTGTCCTCTAAAAGTTTATGTCAAGGCCAAGTGCATACACCTTTGACGGTGAATATGAATAAGATACCGTTCCTGCGAAATTGTACTGCGGATCCATTCCGTCCAGATGGCTGAAAAGCGCTATGTTGTCGGCGGTAAAAAATACGCGCAGCGACTTGATTTGAGCTCTTGACAGTGTCTTGGAAGGGATTGTGTATCCGAGGGTTATGTTCTTTATTGCGAAATAAGACGCGTCGATGAGGTCTTCACCTACTGAAGCGTAGTTTCCGCCGATTTCCACCATAGGGACATCGGTTATGTCTCCGCTTTTTTGCCAGCGGCGAAGTTTGTTGCGATGCCAGTTATTACCTGCGTATGTTACGTTCATCGCGCTCTGGTAAAGTCCGTCGAGAACTTTTCCGCCCACTGAATAGGTCGTCAGGAAGGAGAAGTCGATGTTTTTGAAAACCACGAAGTTAGATGCAAAACTACCGCTGAATAGCGCCTGACGGCTGCCATAGTAGTATTTGCTGAGAGAGGCCAGGCCCACGTTATCCGTTACATATTCCGGACAGCGTTCTGTTACCAAAGCCCCGCTTTCATCTACGGCATACTGATAGTAAGCGTAGTAGAGCTGTTTTCCGGTCTCCGGAGACACTCCGGCAGATTTGGACATATAGAAGGTGTATATAGGCTTGCCTACCTCTATGACCATGCTTCCGTAGTTGATTACGTCCTGTGTGGAGGTCAGGGCTTTCACCTTGTTTCGGTTAAGAGAGAACATGGTGGTCGCATCCCAGTGGAAGTTGTCGCGTTCCATTAACACGCCGCGGAATGTGGCCTCAAGTCCCTGGTTCAGCATCGCGCCCACGTTGTCATCGTACCCGGTGAACCCTGAGGATATGGCCAGAGGGTTATTCAAAAGCATATCGCGGGTATATCTGTTATAGTATTCTATGGTCGTGGTAAGTCTTCCTCCGAACATAGTCGCTTCTATACCGGTGTTAAGGTTCCCGTTCTTTTCCCATGTTACGAGTCTGTTTTCAAGGGACGTGGCTGTAGCACCAGGACGCGTTCCGTTAGACCATCCATAACTGAAAAGGCCTTGCCATGCGTAGTATGAACCGAGGTTGTCATTACCTTGCACACCGTATGAAATCTTGGCGGTGAGGTTATTGAGCCACGAAGATGTTCCTGCCATGAAGTCCTCGTTTGACACTCTCCACGAAGCCCCCACAGACCAGAAGTTACCCCAACGGTTATCCTTATAGAATCTCGAAGACCCGTCGGTACGCCACGAAGCGTCGAAATAGTATTTGTCCGCGTAGCCGTAATTAGCTCTTGCGAGAACGGATTCGATAGCGTAATTGTTTGAATATGAGTTATTGCTGAGTGTCGTAACGGCAGAACCGAGTTCGTCTATGCCGTCCACGATGCCGCTCTTGGAGCCGCTGGCGTAGTTATAGGCATAGCGGTAGTATTCGTGTCCGGCGAGCAGGTTCAGCGAGTGTTCCCCGAATGTTTTCTGCCAAGTCATAAGCTCGTTCAGGGTATAGCTCAGCGTTCTGGAATTGGTCTTGGTAACTGAACCTCCCTGGCTTGCCGCGTTACCATGATATTTGTCGTTTACTCCCGTGGCTCCGTAGTCGGTGAAGTCCGTACCGAAGTTAACGGTAAAGTCAAGTCCATAGAGAGGGGAGTCTTTATGTGTAGTGCCAAATTTTGCAAATGTTCTGGCAGACAGCGAATTGCGGTTATAATAGGCTTTGTTGTTATAAAGCTCTGCCTTGGAGTTGAAGCCTTGCGCCGTGATACGGTTAGCATAGCCGTTGTCTGCTACTGAACCATATTCATATTGAAGGTTTCCGTTCTCGTCGAGGACATTGTTCCCTTCCATATCTTTCAGATAGACTGGATAAACCGGAGCCATGAACTGCGCTGTGTACCACACGTTAGACACTTGTGAGCCGCTGGCATTCTGGAAGTTGGAAACTGAATGTGCGAGATTGGCACTCATTCCGAGTTTAAACCAGTCTGTAGCCTGAACGTCGCCGCTTATTCTTCCCGTAATACGGTCGAAGTCAGTGTTCTGCAGAGTACCGTCTTCCTTATAGTATCCTAAAGAGTACAGATAGCTGGTCTTTTCAGTTCCTCCGCTTACGGAGAGTATGTGCTCGGTGCGGAAAGCCTTGTTGTTGCTTATTTCGTCCATCCAGTTTTCGTCCCAAGCGGCTTTCGCGTCGCTCTTAATCTTTCCTGTTTCGGAATCTATGAGCGTGTCCCAAGTGTAGTTCTTGTAAGGGTTGTAGTATTCAGGGTTTTTAAGTCCTCCTATGGTTTCGGCGAGATGCGAAGCGGCATAAGCGGCGGCACCTTCATCGTCCATTCCTTTGGACTCGGAATAGCGGGCCGAGTTGAAAAGGGCTTCGTAGGTGAGTTCTATATAGTCCGACATTCCCACCAAATCGTAGCGAGGAAGTGCACGGGAAGCAATGCCGAAGTTACCTTTATAGTTAATGTTCACTCTGTCGGAACTTCCCTTTTTGGTCGTTATGACTATGACGCCGTTAGCGCCTCGCGCACCATAAAGGGCACCTGCGGAAGCGTCCTTAAGCACGGTCATAGTCTCTATATCGGCTGGGTTGATGGAACTGATAGCTCCGTCATAAGGCACACCGTCTACTACATAAAGAGGTGAAGAAGAAGCATTTACCGAGCCTACGCCACGAACCATTATGGACGCCCCCTCACCTGGCTGTCCGCCTCCGGAAGTTACCTGCACTCCGGCCACGGTCCCCTCGAAGGATTTGGTGAGGTTACCTACCGGTCTTTTCTCAAGGTCGTTACCTTTCACTACGCTCGCAGAACCGGTGAACGATTCTTTCTTGGCGGTACCATAGGCCACTACCATCACATCGTCGAGCACCAGCGCTTCTTCCTGAAGCACGAAATCGATTACGCTTTTTCCGTCAACGCTCAACTGTAATTCTTCGTAGCCGAGGTTCATCGCCGTAATGATGGCATCTACAGGCACATTGTCAAGTTTATATTGGCCGTCAAAGTCGGATACGGCTCTGTTAGTGGTTCCGTTTACGAATACGCCGGCGCCTATGATGGGCAGCCCATCCTTATCGACGACTTTTCCCGTAACGGTTATAGTCTGTTGTGCCAATGCCGCAGAAGCGGTCATCAGAAGTAACAGAACAGTTGTATATAAAGATTTGATATTCATTTTCTAAAATTTGTCTCCGATAATAGGGGTGTAAGTGTCTATAAGTACCGGCGCGTGGAATTCGATACGTGCCTTAGGCGCCGAGGTGCCCTTGGTGGCAGTCTGAGAAGTCGAAGCGGCAGTGGTGGCTACAGCGAAGCGGGTGGCACTGTCGCCCGTACGTTCCGTGAAAGTAGCCAGCAGTATGTATTCTGTTTCCGCTTCAAGTGCCGACCCGTCAGAGCCGAATGTAAGGGCCAATTTGCCAGTCGTATTGATGATGTCTATGTTAGCCTGCGGAAGGTCTGTTCCTTTGGAAGCCACTATTTCCGCCGCCTTGTCAGTAGAGATGCCTTTAAGGTCGGCCAATTTACAGAAATGGTATCTTATGCCTTTTAATTGCAGGTTCATGTCTGCCGATTCCGAATCGTATGCGAATTGGAATACTCCTGTAAGCACAGAGCCGTCCTCCTTCGTGGTTCCGAGTGATACTTGCACCCAGTCATAATAATATGCCGAAGACTTTGTCGGCAGAGAATTTACGACGAATGTAGAGTCACCGGCAGCATTTATAGATAGAGTACCAAGTGTGTAAGATGTTGAAGATGAAAGAGACATTCTCGTGGCAAATCCTTTTTCGGAGTTTATTCCCGCAAGTATTTTAGCTCCGTCCGAATTTGTTTCATCCAGCTCGTTACCCTTCACGTTGACGTACTTCAGGAATAGAGAAGGGTCGCAGTTGAAATATAGCTTGTATGAATTGGTGGAGGTTATAAGATATTTTATTTTACTTATGTTTTCTCCTTTCCAATAAAGCCACATGCAGTTGGATGGGTTATAGATTCCATTGGTCTGGTGATAAAGCTTTTGTGTAAACCACGGCTTTCCGGCTACGTCAGGAACAGACGCCGTGTCTTCGGCGAGGGTCCTTGTCTGGAATTTGTAAAGCGGTGTTGTGGCCTGCCCGGAAGTGTTCACTCCGAAAGTCACGATATAGTAGCTCATCTCCGGATAAAGCGGAGTTTCCACGTAACTTGCTGTTCCGGTGTTGGAATATTGCTGTATTCCTGAAGATATGCTCATCCCGGCGGCTTCAATGGAAGCGAGAAATGAAGATAGGTAGGAGTCTCTAACCTGTGTGTCAGTATGGTTTTCGAAATATGACACAGGAACACCGAAATACAGATACCTTACATCTGCCACAGCGAAGACGTTGAATTTGGAATAATCCGACCCTGTCTCTACGTGAGAGAGGATAATCTGAGGAATATCTTCCGATGCTGAACTTGTCTTGAAGACCAGTGTCGCAGTTTCGGATTCTTTTACGAATTCGTCGTCAGAGAGCGCCTTAACCTCGAAAGTGTATTGAGTTTCGGCTTCAAAACCACCGAGTTCCACGGAGCAGTTTTCTGTTTTTCCACTGATGGAGCCCACTTTGTATTCGTATTCAGTAGCCCCATATACAGAATTCCATTGGATGATGGTCTTGGACATATATGCTGCGACCAGAACCGGCTGCGGTGCTGTCAGAGTGCTGTAATCCTCTGTAACTACGCGCAGTGTAACGAACTTGGATGCCGTATGGTTCCCGTTTATTCCGGCATTGGTACGCACTGCCAATGTATATGACTGATTAGGAGACAGATTATCGAAAGCCAATTTGTTTTCTTCTGTTTCTATTTCTTCTCCCCCGTTGAATATGTAAGTGTAGGAGCCTGCATCTGTAATATCTTTCCAAGAAGCCTTGAAGGAAGTGCAGCTGATGTCGCTGATGACGACCTTTGGCTCCGGCAGAGGGGTGGAAGAAAGCGTCTTTTCTGCATCTTCCACGCAGGCTGTTGCGGCCGCCGCTACGAAAACGGCAGATATTGATTTAATTAACTTTTTCATTTACTGACCGTTATTTCGAATTTTTTATAAAGGGCGTTTCCGTCGGACACTGTAATCGTAGATTTTCCGGCTGCCTTTCCGGTGAGGGTGAGAAGCTTTTCGTTAAGGGATGCCTCTACGACACTGTCATCGGACACTGAATAGGAAATGACTTGAAGCGAAGGGAAATATTCGCTTAGGTCTATGGACAGGGCCTCTTCCACCTTAAGGTCGTGATCGGGCATGTCAGAGAGGAAGTTCATATAATTCAGCAAATTCCATGTATCGAGCATTCCCACGCCCATATTGCCTACGTATGCGCTGCTGAGAGAAGACTCGAAAGGTCGCGCTGAACTTAATAGCGCTGCACGGAGTTTGTCTGGAGTAAGGCCCATTTTCTTGTCCTTTCCATAATAGTACGATACTGCCAGGGCGCATGCTCCGCTTACGTGAGGGCATGCCATGGACGTCCCTTGGGCATATCCGTATGTGCTTTCTCCATTGTCGCCCACCATGGTGCTGTAAATTCCTCCGTGTGAACTGTCTATGTAAGTGTCTCCTCCCGGAGCGGATATGTCAATCCACGAGCCGTAATTAGTATATATGGCGGCGTCACCTCTGTAAGAATATGAAGCTACGCTGATTACGCTTTTGTCTGCGGCAGGATAGGAGTCATAGCTGACGGCTTCGTTGCCTGCGGCGAAGATGATTATTCCTCCTTTCATCGGACCTGTCTGCTTCCCGTTTTCATCTACTCCTGCGTATTTGATGAAATAGTCCATGGCACGTCTCAGCGCTCCGTATGAACCTCTGGTCCATTTGTTCCAGCTGAGTTTGCTGTCATAGCCCCAGCTGTTCTGGCAGATTACCGCGCCGTTGTCCGCAGCATATTTCATGGCACGTACCGTTCCGGCGAGTCCTGCTCCGGAATCTCCGCTGTCGCTGCCTCCAAGGCACTGGAGCGTCATGATTCTTACTCCGTCGCCTTTTCCGGAACCTCCGGCTATGCCGTTCACACCTATCCCGTTATTGTTCACCGCAGCTATGGTTCCAGCCACGTGCGTTCCATGTGAAAGAGATGACGAGGTAACTATGGTGCCACTGTCGTTATTATAGTTGTAGCCATAGACGTCGTCTATGTAGCCGTTGTTATCGTCGTCTATCTCGTTGCCCGGAATCTCCCCGCTGTTTTTCCACATATTGGCCGCCAGGTCCTCGTGATCGTATTTGACGCCTTGGTCGATGATGGCTACTATCACGTCAGGATTGCCGGTTTCGAGAGCCCATGCCGCCCATACGTCGGCATCGGCGCCTGTAAGACTTGTCCGTCCGAAAACTGAACCGGGGTTATTGTAATGCCACTGCTTCTGACGTACTTCCTCACTTTCGTTGAAAGGGAATGAGGCGTTTCTTGTTACTTGACCTCCTTTAGTGGAGATTGTCTTCCAAGGAGTTAAGGCGTATGAGTCGGAATTGCTTTTTTCTGCTGTCGTTATCTGCAGGGGGTATTCGATGCACTCTACGCTGCTGCATCGTTTCAGTTTTTTGACCATTTCATCGGTCTCTATGGACTTGTCGAAATTCGCTATGTACCAGCGATCAAGCCCTTCCGCCCGTGTGCGGGCTTCGAATTTTCCACATTCAGGGAACAGTCGTTGAAGTCTGAAGTGTCCTTCGCCTCCTATGACCTCTGCTATCTCATCTGCACCGGATGTCGCACTTTGTGCGCTTCCGGCGGATTTGGTGTTTGTGGCCTTTACTTGTATCAGGAGTTCTCCCTTTACGAAGCTGCCGCTGCCTTCGTTAATGATGATTGGCCCTTCTTTTTCGGCCTCTTCTTCCGCTGCTTCTTGCTTAGAACATGCTGCCATCACGGCAAGTGCTGCTAAAATGAGCAGGTTAAGATTTTTTAACTTCATAAATATCAATAAGTAAATACAATATATTTCACTTCTGTCGTCAGTCCTCCGTTTGTAGTGCTGTCGCTATATCCTACGGCGAAGGCTACGTATTCCTCACCTCTGCTCAGCCCCTCTGATTCGAGATCTATCTGGTACGTTCCGCTGTGTATTTCCAGCTGGTTATATTGAGATACCGTAGTGATGTAAAGATGAGCCGCATCGTCTGGGTTGGTGAATTCTTCCCAAGCGTCTTTGCTCAAGACATCGCACACATATCCGTCTGACAGGTCTGTCGTTATGGTAACGAAGTCTCCCTTTTGATTAATCTGGAGATTCATTTTAGACTGTGGAGCTGAAAGTGTTTTGAATGACGCCTTATCTATGTTCCCGCTATAAGTCGCCTTCCCCGTTTTCTCATCGAAACTGAGGTCAAAGGCGGTAACGTAGTAGTCGGTCCTGTCAAAAAGCGAGGGCCGTTTGCTCGATTCGAGCTTATCGGTATCCACGGGTCCTTTGCTGAGAAACGAACTGAGTGTCGTGCCAGGGTACGCTGCGACCATTTCTTTTATCTGTTCTATTCTGGTCTCTATGTATGAGGTAGGGGTCAGGGCATCGAAGTCGGCTTTTCTAACTACATCATACAGATAAGTTTTGCCTGCATCTACCGGAGTTACTCTGAATCTTGCGGTAGTAGTGCCAATGTTGCTGACCAGAATCTCATAGTTGCTGTAAATCGGTTTTTCCTCTTTTTCGCGGCTTTGGCTTATTATGATTTTGAGAGGTTTTACTCCGCTGCATGTCATAGTGAGAGTCGCTTCTCTGTCTTCTTCGGTGTCATTGGCCTGCGCAGTATAAGAAAATGTGGAGTTGAATACTTTTCCTATCTTAATCCATGGAGAATCGGAACTGACTTCTGCCACGTTCCCTTTTTTCGGTCCGGATATGCTGTAGTCAATATTGAATGTGCCTCCGTCCTTATTTATAGTAATCAGTCTTTTCTCCACAGAGAATGTGGACGTAATCTCCTCTTCTTCAGAGGCTTCTTTCTTGCAGGAAACCATCACGGCTGTCGCTGATAATGCAAGAACCAATGGAAAAACACGAGTAAGTTTCATATATACATTTGTAAAGTCTAATTACCGTCGTAGTGGAACAGCAGGTATGATATTCCGGTAGTCGTCTTTTCAAGAGAACTGTCGTAACCGAAGACAAGAAGAACGTAATCTCCCTCGTCTGCAAGACCTGTCGTTACTGTCGATTCTCCTGTGTAAACGTAAGAAGGAGTATAGTCTTCCATATAAGCCTCCACGCAGGCTTCCGGGGTCATGTATGTCTCCCACAGAGAAGCGTTGGTAAGGATTATATAATACTCCGAATATTTGTCGCGTGGCGTAACTTTCAGAGTGGACTTGTCAGTACTTAGGGTAATCTCGAAATCCGAAGATGATGGCGTTATGTCCTTAGTTTTAAAGAAGCAAGTCTCATAATTCTCGGCATAGTCGCCGGAAAGGGACATTGCGAATGCGATGAGCACGAATTCGGTGCTCGGAGTGAATCCTTTATATGTCTGTGCGCGGTAGCCTTTGTACAGATACCCGCTGAGAGAATAGGTGGTTCCGTACTTTTCGGCGTATTCCTCTGCCGCTGCTTTAATTTTTTCTACTCTGTCCGCTACGAATGCCGAACCGTTTTTAAAAGAGTTATAGTCTTCTGCTTTAACGATACAGTAGTAGTAATACGAATCGGTAGCATTCGGAGCTATGGTTATCAGAGCTGAAGTTTCCTTTATGTCTTCCGCGTCAAGAGAAAGCGTCATCTTAGAATTGACTTTGTAGTCCGGATTTGCTTTCTGGAGCACTGATACGCCCACGCTTTTTGCTCCTTTTAGGCTAAGTGTTATCTTTCCGGTGCGGTCATCGGCGGTCTGATTGGCTGCACATGTGAAAGTTATCGTCTTGATTTCGCTCTCTGTAGTCTCTGTAGATTTGGTCGTTTTTACGCTGAGCCAATCCACATCCGCTTCGGCTATGGCCTCTTTATCGAGAGTTGCTCCCGAAACACGATAACTTATCTCCAAATCTTCCCCCTCAGCTTCTGCTGAGATAACTTTCTTACTTTCAAGAATTATGGTGTATTTGGAGTCATCTTCCCCTTCGGAAGGAGAATCTTTTTTACAAGCGGAAATTGTGGCTACGGAAAGAACCGTAGCCACAATCGCCATAAAGTAATTTTTAATAGAATTTCCGTTCATTTAGAATTAATTAGTCAACCACGAAAGTTACCTCAAAACTCTTCACCTTCAGATATTTTACCCAATCTGGGGTTTTGATGTTAAACCAAGTCTTGGTTTCATCTTCGTTGAGAACAGTACTGGTATAATATCCGTCATCGCCTTTAACATACTCTGCTGAAGTGTTGCTCCATGTTTTTCCGTCAGTTGAAAGCTGCATACAGCATTCAGCCCAAGAAGAGGCTTTGCTATAATAATCTGCAACAACTACAAATTTTGAGATAGCACCTGTGGATGATGTACACTTAATTTCAGATTGCTTAGAATATGATTGCGTAGAGACGGTGAAATATTCATCTGTGGCAGTTGCATAGTTGATATAGGTGAATGTAACTGGAACGGCGAAGGTCTTTCCGTCAGCTGATTCTGCATTGAAAGTGGCAGTAAGTGGAATATAGCTGTCTGTTGCAGTATCTCCATCAAGAGCATCTTCAATTGCCTTTTTTACATCAGATGCAGTAACGGTAAGAGTGTATTCTACAGCAGTAGCGCTTGCCTGGGTAACAGTAATTGTAGCTGTAGATTCAGAGAATCCTGTAGCCTTGACTGTTATGGTACCTATTCTTTTTGCTCCGGTATTCTCTGTAACAGTGACATTGATTTTTCCTTCTGCATAAGTCGCAGTAAGCCAAGAAGCAGCGTCCTCAGCTACGCTGACAGTCGGGTCGCCCGTAGCAGCCTTGACAGTGCAGTCTATGCTTGTCGTCCCGGCAGTTTTCTCCACCTTGAGAGCAGTTTCGCTTAGAACGATTTCAGGTGCAGGATTTATAACGATGGCTCCAAGATAAGGGATACAATATTTTTCATCGGTAGAGAAATTGTCAACAGTGAGGACAAGAGAACCTGTTTCGCTTTCTTCTGTAGTGTTGAAATAGTAGTTCTGCCCGTCAATGTTTGAGGCATTTCCTGCGACAGTTACCTTTCCGAGTTCTACTGTTTTAGCTCCCTTGACTACACTGACTGTAAAGTCTGCCGTAACATCTGCTGTATTGATACCCAAATTCATCTTCACGGCTTTCATCCCGCTGAAATAGGCGTCAGAGGCAAGAACAATCTTCTTGACTTTCTGTGTGGCAAGTTTCTGCTTGTAAGTGCCAGATGAGGAAATATAGCTACCAGCAGCATCTTTCTCTTTGTTAGGGAAGGTAAGACTGAAATTCATCTCGTCCATTCCTGTGTCGCCCCATGCTTTGCTGTCGGTCGTAATACACAGGCTATATGAGAACTTGCTCATGCTCCAAGAACTTCCTTCAGCGATTGCTACATCGAGGTTATCATATTTGTCAGTTTCTTTGTAGTTAACTGTAGGTGCTGCAATATGGCCGGCACTGATCTCAAGTCCATGACGAGTTTCGAATGTAAGAATGGCACGGGTAGTCGTTACTGTGATGTCCACATCAAAAGTTCCTGGCTTGGCTGCGAACCAAGCTACATAATCTTTGATAGTGGTCTCGCCGTCACCTTTGAGTGTGATAGCATCTTTCTTGGTGTAAGGGGTGAGTTCATAGTCTCCGACCTCTTTAGTGACATCGACATAGAAACGTCCTGCTATTACTTTGTCATCGCCTACAGCCTTGATGGTTACTGACTTAACGACACAGTCCTCATATTCTGCCGGAACGCCTGCAAAATTGATTTTTCCATAGCCGAAAAGATGAGCGAATTCTACTGACTCGTTTTCGTTAGTGGAATTGTATTCGTTTCCAGATGCGTATTCGTATTTGGCGCTCTCGTTATATTTTATGGTGGTTGGCTTAAGAACCATTACATTGGCCTTAGGCGCCCAAGACGACTGGGTGGCAGCTGACTGATCCTCAGGAAGTGTTACTATCCAGTTCGTGAGCAGGTCTCCATCCGTATCATCAGTTGTAAGATACGAGGTGAAAAGTGCGTCGCTTGGGAACACGCCATAGAGGCAGTATTCGTCAGCTTTGTTAGCTTCGGTGATGCTGTAAAAGGTGCCGGTGAATGTCGGCTCTTCGGCAGTAGCATCTGCTAATTTGAAAGTAGAATAATATTTTGAGGCCTCACGTTGATCTGTGGTAGCTACGGGAATCGCCCTTGTAGGGTTATCTGTCTTAGCTATTGCAGCATAAAACTTGTCGTTTTCTACAAAATTGATATGGTCTTTTCCGTCAAATGCGGCTTTTGGAACCCAGCTATTAACCTTGAGAGAAAGGTTGATGTTTTCTGAAGCGCCTGTCTTATCATGGGTGGCTTCATTTTTTGAACAGCCTGCCAATGCTATGAGTGCGGCTGCGATATATGTTAATTTTTTCATATTCTTAATAACAAAATGTAAGTGCTTGTCCATCAAGTAATCGCCTTTGCCGATTACCATTCAGTATAAGGGTTGTTGTCGGTTATGATTATACCGCCTTTCTCTCCATATCTACTTTTGACGTCGATGACGATGTACTGTGCGGCTTTCTTACTGTCGCTGTTACGTACTGCATTGAGAACGATATATTCAGCCTCTGAATCTTCTTTAGGAGCGGTAACATAGAGTTTCTGTGCTTCTGTATCGAGTTTGTACTCGTATCCTTTGCTCTCGACATAAACATAGGTGGTCTCATCTGCTCCGGTGAGAGTATAATTGAATTCGATGACATCGCCGGCGAATCCGAAATTAACCTCCGTCTCGGCTTTGATGGCAAAGTCAAAATATTTAGCGATCTTTATTACGTTTTCTCCGAGAGTGAATACATATTCTGTGTCAGTTTCAGTCATAACGAGAGTCGGAGCCACTGTTCCGGTAACTGGAACATCCTCCCAAGTCTCACCATCGAAAGAAACTTTCCATACTCCATTCTCAATCTTAAATTGCGGTGTTTTTCCGTCAACTCCATCTTTTCCTGTTACGGGAACATTCTCTCCACCATTCTTAATCAATTCTCCGTTTACAGTCCAGTAGAATACGCCGTCAATTTCCTTGAAACCGATGGTTGGAGCTACGGCATCTTCTCCATTGGTAATGGTCGCAACCTTTCCATCGCTGAAAGTTATCGTGTAGCCATTTTCCGCTTCTGCAACAGAAGTGATGGTTACAGCGTTTTTGGCAGCCTCGATAAGTTGCTCGATTGAGTCAACATTTTTGTTGACCTGTTCCTCAAGTTTAGCGACCTTGTCTTCGAGGACGCTTACTCTGTCTTTGAGGTCTTTTGTGCATGAGCAGCAGAGCGCAGCCGCTGCTACAGCGATCATGAATAATGTTTTTTTCATACTATTATAATATTGGTAATTACTAGATAACTACTATTTATTTTCGAATTTTTTTACCCACGTTAGAACGACAGCACAGGATGGCAGACAAGCGGGTCGTCAACATAATCCATGAATGGGTAAAGCTCTCCGTTATCTGATAGCCAGAAAATTATGCACTGCGTGTCTTCTCCTCTTATATAAAGACTTGAAGTCATAAGTTCACACACTTTCTGATAACCCCAGTCGCGGCAATACTTCAGATTATGCTTCATCTCGTTAGGGACTAATTCCCAATAGGAATTCAGTTTCTCAACAGGATTAAACCCTATTTTAGTTAGCCCAGGGTACTCTTGATCTACCCTATACAAATCCACGCTTCCGAGTTTAGCATCTGAGAGAAGTGCTGACACTTCGTCTCCGCATAGATTGGCCACGAGATCCCATATTTGTCCGCTGCTTGGAATATACCACCCGGATGTGTTCTCTGGTGCGGCAGGTGCGAAGTCTGTATGCACCCAGTCGAAAGCAGGGACTTGCTGTATCTTTGATGTTCCCTTAGGGAAAGATTTCAAGATGGCTTTATTCCATGCATATCCCCAGATGTCATTATAACAGGTCTCCGTGTTCCTATGCGGATCTATGCTTACGTTGGAAATGTCTGCACGTGAATAGCAGGTAAGAGAATCTGTTCTGTGATCTTCGTCCGGGTCCGGATCTATAGGTGCGAACGCAGCCTTAAGACTGAATACCAGTCCGTGCGTGAACCCGAGGTCCTTTTCTTCGTCGGAGATTCTGTCGGGATTGGTCTGGAATACTATTCCTATCACGGTCTTGTTAGGATCAGGGATAGGTTTGTCAAGGCCTGTAAGCCATTTGGCCCCTGTTCCGTCCTCGTTAATGGAGATGAGACCTCCATCGCTCCATGTGCCGTCGGAATAGTAGTAGTCGCCTATTTTAGGCTCCGTGCTTGGACGTGCGCTCTGCTGAACGGTAAACGTGATGGTGTCTGTAAGCTCACCCTCGCTTCCGTTTTCTATCTTAGCTACAAGTTTGGCTGTGCCTGAATTGATGGCGGCGGCATAAGCAGAGACGGTATTTCCGCTTATGATTATAGGGTCGCAGCTTATCGCGTCCCCTTCGGCGATTTCCCACGTTACAGTCTTATAACTGACGTCTTCCGGAAGTATTACGGCATCTACTTTAACCTTCTCGTTTACAAATACTTTCTTTTCGTCTGTATCTATGCCGTCAATGCAGAGACTGAGAGAATTGGCTTTTATGGCAGAAACACTCACCGTGCATTTGGCCTCTTTTTCCTGGCAGGTGGCGGTGATGGTGGTCTGACCTTCTGCGATGCCCGTGATGATGCCTTCGCTTACGGTAGCTATAGTTTCATCTTCTGATTTCCAACTGATTCTTGGGCTTGTGGCGTTTTCCGGAAGAATAGTGGCACTGAGACTTTCGCTGTCGCCTATCTTCAGCTCAAGAGTGCTTTTGTCCAGTTGAAGGCCTTCCACACCTATAGGAGAAACACTTACGGCGCATTTGACAGGAGCGTCGAGGTCGTCATGGAAAGCGTAGATGGTGGTGCTGCTAAGGCTTTGAGCTTTAAGCGAAAGGATGATGGCGCTTTCGGAAACGGTCTTTGACTCAATGGATACGACGTCTTCGTCGGCCACTTCTACGGTCACCTCATCGGCCCTGTCTATAGGAATAACTTTAAGTTCGAGCTCGGATGTTCCCTGAACCGGAATGGATATTTCACTTTGTGCAAATGCTACTTCGACTATCTGTTCCTTCTCGCCGCCGCCTTCTTCATTCTGGATATTGTCATTACATCCTGAAAGACAGATAGAAAGGCCAAGTACTGCCCCCCCTATGAGGTTTTTTCTGAAATTCATACACTATACTACTAACTATAAAATATGCGTGTTCTCTATCGGTAAATCGAGTTTTTCCTATAGACCACAATGGGCGAAGTTAAATTTTATTTTTTACAAAAACAACGCGTGTATATAAAAAAGGTATGATTGTATAAAGATTTTGCATTTGCGTATTTTTCCGAGCTTACACGTTGGAAGTTTTGCAAGTTTGAGTTTTTACAAGTACTTTTGTAAGAAGTGCGGTGTGCTAATTGGCATGTTTGCGAAAATGAATTATGTATAAGAGAGTTCTTTTAAAATTAAGCGGCGAGAGCCTCGGCGGTCCTTCAGGAAAAGGGCTTGACGAAAAAAGTATCGCCCTATATGCGGATCAAGTGGTTCAGGCCGTGCATTCCGGTTGTCAAGTGGCCATAGTCAATGGTGGAGGTAACATCTTCCGCGGGCTTCAGGGCACGGGAAAGGGATTTGACCGTGTGGATGGGGACAAGATGGGCATGCTCGCTACGGTCATCAATTCTATGGCTTTATGCCAATTCATCCGCGAGCGCGGAGTAAAAGCGGAGGTCTTTACGGCTACTCCTATGGAGCCTATTGCCAGATACTATGTCCGTGATGCCGCCGTGCGCCTTATGGAAGAGGGCGGAGTGGCTCTTATAGCGGGCGGAACGGGTAATCCTTTCTTTACCACGGACAGCGGCGCCGCACTTCGGGCTCTTGAACTGAAGGCGGATGCAGTTCTTAAAGGGACGCGCGTGGACGGTGTCTATACCGCAGACCCGGAGAAAGACCCTGATGCTAGAAAATACGACACGCTTACGTTCAGCCAGGCGCTTGCAGATCATCTTAAAGTGATGGACGCCACCGCATTTGCCCTGTGTGAACAAGGAAATATCCCTATAGTGGTATTTGACATAAATGCGCCGGGGGCTCTCGGAAGACTGCTTTCCGGAGAGAAAATAGGAACAATAGTACACGCATAACCAATTTACAGATAGATATGTTGACAGAAAACGCAAAACAGATCGTCTCCACTGCAAGCTCCAAGATGATGGATGCTGTGAATTTTCTTGAGGAGAGCCTTAAGAACTACAGAGTGGGTAAGGCAAATACACAAGTATTTAATAAAGTGCTCGTAAATTATTACGGGACACCTACCCCTGTCCCTCAGGTGGCTTCGGTTACGGCCCCGGACGCTAAGACCCTCGCCATTCAGCCTTGGGAGCGTTCTCTTATCCCGGCCATAGAAAAGGCCATCATTGATGCCAATATTGGCCTGACTCCGTCAAATAACGGGGAGACCATCCGGTGCTCTGTTCCGGCACTCACCGAGGAGAGGCGTAAGGAACTCTGCAAGAATGCTAAATCGGAAGGCGAGAATGCTAAGATAGTGATTCGTAATGTCCGTCGCGATGCCGTGGATGCCCTTAAGAAGGCAGTGAAGAACGATGGCCTCAGTGAGGATGCACAGAAGGAAGGTGAAGAGGAAGTTCAGAAACTCACCGACAAGAGAGTGAAGGAAGTGGACGAACTCGTATCCGCTAAGGAGAAGGATATACTCGCCGTATAGAAAGTTTTTGTATATTCAGAATATTTATTTATCTTTGCGACCCCTTTGAAAGGAGGGATCGCAATTTTTTATTAAAGTATTAATCATTAAAGTATCAAGACAATGGACACACTTAGCTACAAAACAGTTTCCTTGAACAAGGCTACTGTGGACAAGAAGTGGTTGGTCATTGACGCGACTGATCTCGCACTTGGTCGTCTCGCTTCGAGAGTGGCTCTCGTTCTTCGCGGTAAGAACAAGCCGGGCTTTACTCCTAACGTTGACTGTGGTGATAACGTCATCGTAATCAATGCGGAGAAAGTGGCTCTCAAGGGTAAGAAGATGACCAATCGTGTGTATGTACGCTACACCGGATACCCGGGAGGACAGCGTTTCTGCACACCGGCAGACATCCTCGCCAAGAAACCGACAGAACTCGTTAGGAGAGCTGTAAAGGGTATGCTCCCTAAGACGCGTCTTGGAGACCAGGTACTCGGTAACCTCTACATCTATGCAGGTCCTGAGCATCCTCACCAGGCACAAAACCCTAAAGAAATTAAGTTGAACGAAATTTAAACAGAGCAAATGGAACAGACACACGCCCTTGGAAGACGTAAGACAGCTGTAGCTCGCGTTTATCTCTCAGCTGGCGCAGGTAACGTAACGGTTAACGATCGCCCTCTCGAAGACTATTTCAAAGAGGAGTCTCTTCGTTACATCGTTCTTCAGGCCTTCAGCGTAACTGAGACCCTCGGTAAGTTTGACACTAAGGTTACCATCTTCGGTGGTGGCACCAAAGGTCAGGCAGAAGCCGTTCGCCTCGGCATCGCTCGCGCCCTCTGTGAGCTTGATAAGGAAGCTTATCGTTCTGCACTTAAGGCCGCTGGCCTTCTCACCCGCGATTCTCGTGAGGTTGAGCGTAAGAAACCTGGTCAGCCAGGCGCACGCAGACGCTTCCAGTTCAGTAAACGTTAGTTATTATTACTGTTTTATCGCACAGATGCGGTTTTGTAAACCGTCCCCATAGTGGAGGTTGCCGCACTGCGGAAAATCTTCGAGATTGGCCCAGTGCCACTACCCGAGGATTGAAGTAAAGAGAAAATTAAATTAAAGACATTATGTCAAGAACAAATTTCCAAGAATTGCTTGATGCAGGCGCACACTTCGGACACCTTGCCCGTAAGTGGAATCCTAAAATGGCACCATACATCTTCGACCAGCAGAAGGGTATCCATATCATTGACCTGCACAAGACAGTCGTCAAGATTGACGAAGCTGCGGAAGTAATGAAGGATCTGGCCAAATCAGGCCGCAAGATACTCTTCGTAGCTACCAAGAAGCAGGCTAAGGAGATTATCTCCGAGAAAGCAGCTTCAGTAGGTATGCCATCCATCACCGAGCGTTGGGCCGGTGGTATGCTTACTAACTTCCCTACCATCCGTAAGGCTATCAAGAAGATGGCCACCATCGATAAGATGAAGGAGGATGGAACTTACGAGAAACTCGCTAAGCGTGAGCGTCTTCAGATCGACCGCCAGAGAGCTAAACTTGAGAAGAACCTCGGCTCTATCAGAGACATGAGCCGTCTTCCGTCAGCCCTCTTCGTGGTGGACATCCAGAAGGAAGCTAACGCCGTTAAAGAGGCTAACCGTTTGAATATTCCGGTTTTCGCAATGGTTGATACATGTTGCGATCCAAGCCCTATTGATTATGTGATTCCGGCTAATGATGATGCTACTAAGAGTATAGAGTGTGTTCTCAATGCACTTTGCGGCGCCATCCAGGAAGGTCTCAACGAGCGTAAACTCGAAAAGGAAAAGGAAGCTGAGGCAGAAGCTAAAGAGGTGGCTGGAAAGCCGGCAGAGCGCAAGCTCCGCTCCCGTAAGGGCGCCAAGGCAGAAGAGGCAGAGGCCCCTATAGAGGCAGAAACTCCTGCAGCAGAATAATCCATTTGTTTAACTGTTAGATATATAATTTATTATGGCAATTACAGCAGCAGACGTAATGAAGTTGCGCAAGATGACTTCAGCAGGTATGATGGATTGCAAGAAAGCCCTCGAAGAAGCTGAAGGCGACTTCAACAAGGCTATTGGCATTATCCGTGAGAAAGGTAAACTCGTGGCAGCTAAGAGAGCTGATCGTGAGACTTCCGAAGGTGCCGTTAAATCGCGCATCGCTAACGGAAAGGCTATTCTTGTATGTCTTGGTTGCGAGACGGACTTCGTATCTCGTAATGCAGACTTCCAGAACCTTGCAGAAGCTATCGCAGACGTGGCTATCGCTAACACTCCTGCAGATCTTGAAGGTCTTAAAGCCTGCAAGATGGCCGATGGCTACACTGTAGAGGAAGCAGTTGAGGCTCAGACAGGTAAGACTGGAGAGAAGCACGTGCTTTGCTACTATGCCATCGTAGAGGCTCCTTATGTAGCCGCTTATGTTCATACCCTTAACGGTAAACTTGGCGCTTTGGTCGGTTTCAATAAAGAGATTGATGCCGAGCTTGCAAAGGGTATCGTAATGCAGGTGGCTTCTATGAACCCTGTAGCTATCAGCGCTGCAGACTGCCCTAAAGAGGTGGTTGATAATGAGCTCACGGTAGCGGTTCAGAAGACACGCGAGGAGATGGTTCTTAAGGCTGTTGAGGCTGCGCTTAAGAAGGCCGGCATCAACCCTGCACACGTTGATAGTGAGGATCATATCGAGTCTAACACCGCTAAGGGTTGGCTTACTCCGGAGCAGGCAACTCAGGCTCGTGAGATTATCAAGACCGTTTCAGCAGAGAAGGCAGCTAACCTTAACGAGCAGATGATTCAGAACATCGCTAACGGACGTCTTCAGAAGTTCTTCAAAGAGCAGACTCTTGAGGAGCAGGAGTATCAGATGAGCGACGATCACATCAGTGTAAAGGATGCTCTCGCTAAGGCAGATAAAGAGGCTAAGATAGTCGCTTTCAAGCGTTTCTCTCTTTCTGACTAACTCTACGAATCGATATAGATAAGGAGACTGGACAAAGATACTTGTCCGGTCTCTTTGTTTTACCCCTCTATTTTACTAACTTCACCGCCTGCGACTTCACGCCTGAGGAGCGAAACGGCTGAAAGGTTTTGAACAGAGACAGAAGATGAATTTGAAGTCATTGGCCAAGGACACGGCCATATATGGTTTAAGCAGTATCGTAGGCAGATTCTTGAACTATCTGCTCGTGCCGCTTTATACCTATAAGATAGCAGCCGGAAGCGGAGGTTACGGGATGGTTACTAACCTCTATGCCTATTCGGCCCTGCTTTTATGTCTTCTGACTTTCGGGATGGAGACTACGTTCTTCCGTTTCAGCTCTAAGGAAGGGGAGAATCCGCGTATGGTTTATTCCACGGCCCTTAGGCTGGTAAGCGGAGTGTCGGCTATTTTCCTGGCGCTGGTGCTTTGCTTTCTTCCGCGGATAAGTTCCGCGATGGGTTATTCGGAGCATCCGCAGTACATAGCATGTTTCGCCCTCATCGCTGTGATGGATGCTGTGCAAGCCATTATGTTCAGCCGGCTCAGGCAGTCGCATCGTCCCATAAAATTCATGGCGCTGAAGATGACATTCATCATCCTGAACATAGCCCTTAACCTGTTCATCTTCCTTTTGATGCCTAAAATTCATTCGCTTCAGGGGATTTATCACGGTTATAACGACGGCGTCGGGCTTATTTTCTTTGCCAATCTTCTGTGTACTTTCGTAGTGTCGCTACTCTTTATACCGGAGTTTAAAAATATCGCTTATGGCTTTGACTTCGCGCTTGCCCGCAGGATGCTGAAGTATTCATTCCCCTTGCTGCTGCTTTCTCTGGTCGGTATTCTTAATCAGGTGGCGGACAAGATATTATTTCCATATCTGCTTCCCGGCCATGAGGGACAGGTCCAGCTCGGCATATACGGCGCTTGCGTTAAATTGGCCATGATTATGGCGCTTTTCACCCAGGCCTTTCGCTACGCCTACGAGCCTCTGGTGTTTAACTCTCGCAGCGATGCGGACAAGACGGAAAGTCTCTCTGACGGCACCAAGTATTTCATTATTTTCTCTCTTTTCGCGTGGCTTGCAGTGATGTTTTATATGCCAATCCTGCGCTATTTTATACAGCCTGGATACTGGGAGGGATTAAAGGTGGTGCCGGTGGTGATGATGGCGGAGATTTTTATGGGGGTGTACTTTAATCTGTCCTTTTGGTATAAACTTTCGGATCGCACGTGGTGGGGAGCGCTTATGAGTGCTGTGGGTGCCGCGGTGATGATAGTCATTAATGTCGTTTTTGTCCCGCAGTATGGTTACATGGCGTGTGCGTGGGGAGGTTTTGCGGGTTATGGAACTGCTATGGTCTTGAGCTATTTCCTGGGACAGAAATATTATCCTGTCCCTTATGACCTTAAAAAGATAGGCTTTTTCGTTCTCTGCGCGGCCGCTCTTTATGCTTTTTATGCTCTGGCGTTGACCGGACTCCCTGTAGGGATGAGACTGTTAGCTTCTACGCTGCTTCTCGGGATATATGTATATTTGATAATAAAAGAAATAAAAAAATGAAAAGATTTATGGCAGTATTTGCACTTGGATTGGGCCTTTTCGCATCTTGCGGTCAGGGGCCTAAAGGAAAGAAACAGGCGGCGGCTCAAGCAGCAGAGGATTCTCTTGCCGCAGTAGAGCAGGAGATGAAAATCAACGAAAAGATAGCTGCTCTTCCTGCTGAACCGGAGTTTGACATAATCACCACACTTGGCACCATTCGAGTTAAACTTTATTCTAATACCCCTAAACACAGGGACAATTTCGCGCGCCTTGCTTTCGAAGGCTACTACGACGGCATTCTTTTTCATAGAGTTATAAATGGATTTATGATTCAGGCCGGAGACCCTTTGTCTAAAGATGAATCTGCTAAGGCGTCTTGGGGAACTGGCGGACCAGGATATACCATTCCTGCTGAGATAGTCCCTGAAAATAAGCATCTTAAAGGTGCTCTTGCGGCGGCTCGTAGAGGAGACAGGGCCAATCCTCTTCGCGAGAGCAGCGGTTCGCAGTTCTATATCGTTCAGGATGCCAAGACCTGCGCCCAGCTTGACGGGCAATATACCGTTTTCGGGCAGACCGTTTCCGGACTTGACGTGATAGATAAGATAGCTTCCGTCGAGACCGATGAAAGAGATCGTCCGCTTTCGCCGGTGAAGATAGTTACAGTGAAATTAGCCGAGTAATGCAGTATATCGCGCTCACATCCACTGACCCTTGTTATAATATGGCTTTCGAATACTGGGCTTTGAGAAATCTGCCCAAGGGCGAAAGCTATTTTTATCTTTGGCGTAACCGTCCGTCGGTAATAATAGGGGAAAATCAGGACCCATATACAGAGGTGAATCTTAAGTTCCTGTCGGATAATGGGATAACCCTTGCACGACGGACTACCGGCGGGGGAGCCGTCTATCATGACCTTCGTAACCTTAACTATTCTTTCATAGGGGAGGATGTGAGTGTGGAACCTATAGTGCAGATGCTTCGCTCTCTCGGAGTCCCGGCGGAGAAGACGGGTCGGAACGACATCTTCGTTCAAGGTCGTAAGGTGTCAGGTTATGCGAGACGTTATGAGTGCGACAGATGGCTCGTTCACGGTACTCTTCTTTACGACGTGGACCTTGACACGCTCCAGAAGGCTCTCGATACCCCTTACGGTAAGCTTTCGCGAAAGGGCGTGAAGTCCGTAAAGAGCGCAGTGGCTAATCTTAAAGATTACCTTCCGAAGATGGCCGGAGTGGAAGAATTCAAGGAGCATATTCTCTCCTATTTCGCCCCTTTTAGCGAATATGTCCTTAACGATAGCCAATTATCTCAGATAGAGGAGCTTAATGTTCATAAATTTTCTTCCCCGCAGTGGATTTATGGTAAGTTTTCGGAAGAGCCGGTAATCCGAGAAAAGCGTCTTGCCTGCGGCACGGTGCAGGTGTGTGTGGCCTTGTCCGATAGGAAGATATGCTCCATCCTTTTTCGCGGCGATTTTCTCGGGGCTAAAGACACAGCTCTTTTATCAGAAAAACTTCGTGGGGTGCAGTATTCTACCGAATCTGTCCGTAGAGTGCTTGAAAAGGAAAGAGTCGAAGATTACTTCGACTCCGTTTCCTTAGACCAGCTGGTCTCTTTGATTATCTCCGACACGCTCGGGTGAGGGAACATCACTTTTTTCAGCTCCTGAAGGGTCATCCCGTTTTCTATAGCCAAGCACCCTTGCGCTATCATCTCTGAAGCTGGACCTCCAAGTATCTGGACGCCAAGCACTTCTTCGCTCTCTCGGCGGCAGAGTATCTTACATTTTCCGTTTTCTCTTTCCGTTTCGGCGACAAATCGTCCCGAATAGGTAAGCGGAAGAGCGTGAACTGCATATTCAATTCCTTGGGCTTTGGCCTGTTTTTCTGTAAGGCCCACAGAGGCTATTTCAGGCTTGCAGTACACTACGCTCGGAACGGCCCTGTAAGACATTCTGTCTTCTATCCCTGAAAGGTCGTTTATAGCTACTTCGGCTTCTCTGCTGGCACAATGCGCGAGCATATATTGGCCTGTAATATCTCCTGCAGCCCATACGCCGGGCACGCAGGTGCGCATTTTCTCATCTACTTCTATGGCCCCTTTAGCGGAAGGTTTTAGCCCTATGTTTTCTGCTCCGAAGCCTTCGGTGTTAGGTTTCCTTCCTATGCACAGAAGTATCTTTTCGGCTTTCAGAACTTCCTCTTTCCCCGCTTCGTCTCCGTTCAGGAAGAACTTAATCCCTTGCTTTGTAAGCGTTTCCTGAAGAGATGCAGCCATATCGCCATCGAAAGGCCCTAAAATCTGCCCGGTGAGTTCAAATACCGCCACGTCGCTGCCGAGAGTGTGAAAAAGGCTTGCGAACTCTATTCCTATGACCCCTCCGCCTATGATGGCAAGGCTCCCCGGGACCTCTTCCAGATTCAGTGCTTTGGTGCTTGTGATAAGTTTTTCCTCATTTCCTTTGAGCCAATCTATCTCTGGCCTAAATGCGTGGCTTCCTGTGCAGAGAAGAAGATTCTCCGCGTGGTAACTTTCGCCTTCCGCTTCTATGGTAAAATCACCTTTTCCCCCACCCGCAATAAAAGCGCGACCTTTAACGACTTCTACGCCTAAAGTGCGCATGGATGAGCGAATCGCCCCGACTAACTTTTTTGTTACTTTGTCTTTTCTTGACAGAAGTTTACCGTAATCGAAGCTTACTTCCCCAGTCTGGATGCCGAACTTGTCGCTGTCGCGGCTTTGCGAGAGCAGTTTGGCACTATAAAGCAAAGTCTTGGTAGGAATGCACCCTTCGTTGAGGCAGACTCCGCCCAATTCCCTTTCTTCGAATAAGATAACTTTAAGTCCGGCTTCAGCGGCCCTTTGTGCTGCTACGTATCCGGCAGGTCCTGCACCCAAAATAGCGAGGTTGAACATAAAAAAGTATAAATTTTACTCTGTTTTGTATGAGTTTGTGGCACGGGTATTGTAATAACAATAGCCGAATAGTTTTTTCATAGGTTAAATTTTAGGTTAGAAGGAAAGGGCAGCGTCGAGATGATGCGGCCCTTTCTGATTCTATCTATTCCTCCGTAAAATTCGGCTTGTTACGGTAGTTGAATCCGCGAAGATTAAGCATCTGGAAGCCCCAGCCCTGAACTCTTTCGCAGAACTTTTCGTAATTCTTGTTAGATGGTTCGCTCCACTGAACTTCACTGAGCGAGAAAAGTCGTGGCATAAGCATATATTCAAGCTGTTCGTTTGAAGGGATGTATTCTGTCCATACGTTGCACTGTGCTCCGAGGATGTGGCTTGCGGCTTCTTTTGAAAGGCCTTCTGTCGGGTTGAAAGAATAGACTTTTTTGAATGTCAAATCTCCCCAGAATGCGCATATAGGCTCATCGCTCTCTTGTTTGAGAGGTGATTGGCAGTAATCGAAATAGCAATAGCTGGTTGGGGTCATTATCACGTCAAATCCGCGGTTTGAAGCTTTGACGCCTCCTTCTGTCCCTCTCCAAGACATAATCGTAGCGCCTTTGTCCAAGTCTCCTTCCAGAATTTCGTCCCAGCCTATAATCTTCTTGCCTTTGCTTTCGAGGAACTTCTGCACACGCGAAGTTACATAGTTCTGAAGCCTCTGTTCCGCGCTGGCGTGTTCGTCGCTCACAAGCTCGAGTTCGTGAATTCTGGCCTGACAGTCAGGGCATTTCTCCCAGTTGGTCTTCGGACATTCGTCGCCTCCTATGTGGAAGTATTCACCCGGGAATATCTCACAGAGTTCACCTAAGACGCCTTCGAGGAATTGGAATGTTATTTCTTTGCCCGGGCACAGAACTTCCGGGGAAACGCCCCATCTGTACCACACTTCATAAGGCCCTCCGAAGCATCCAAGTTCAGGATAAGAGGCGAGTGCCGCTACCATGTGACCTGGGAGGTCCACTTCCGGGATTACTTCTATTCCTAATTTGCCGGCATAGGCGACCACTTCCTTCATCTGCTCCTGCGTGTAGTATCCGCCGTAACGTATGTTATCCGATGGCCCGTCATAGTATCCTACCATGGTGCCGCTGCGGTATGCTCCCACCTCGGTAAGGCGTGGATAGGATTTGATTTCAGCTCTCCATCCTTGATCTTCAGTCAGATGCCAATGGAACCTATTCAGCTTGAGCGTGGCCATCATGTCCAATACTTTTTTTACTTCATCTACGCTGAAGAAGTGCCGGCAGCAGTCAAGTTCCAGACCTCTGTATCCGAAGCGAGGTTTGTCCTTAATCTCACAGCAAGGCAGTTCCCATTTTTGGTCTTCAGCGGCCTTTCCTCCGTAGATTTCTACAGGAAGCATCTGTTTCAGGCTCTGAATGGCATATAGGAACCCGTTGTCGGACGAAGCGGCGATGAGTGCGCATTTCTTGCTGATTTTTATCGTGTATGCTTCATTGGCCAATGTAGGATCCACATAGAAGACTATCCCTTTAGCCTTTCCTTCGCGTACGGTCTCGGAGAGGCGACTTGGTTTGCCTACAGGATAAATCTGTCCGGCGCACAGGGTGAGTGTGCTGGAGAATTCAGTAATCGCGGCATAGGCCTTTTCGCCCATTTGCGCATCGCAGTTGATGGCCGCTCCCTTCAATTTGAAGCTTCCGTTGTCTTCCCTTACGCTAAGAGGCGCCGGGATGATGTTGATAGTGCTGGCGAGCAGCATGGAAAGAAGTAAAAGTTTCATATATAAATTATTTGATTATTAGCTTATTGTAAGTATTTCGCCTGGCCACGTCAGTAAAGTATCAGCCCGAGTACGCCCGAGACGAGAATCACTACTATAGGATTGGCCTTAAGAAAATAAGTGGTTCCGAATGCACCTGCGAACATCGCCCAGCTCTTCCAATCCGGGAAATTCTCTTCTATGACGCTTATCTGCGGTCTTATTCCTTGCCAATCTATATGGAAAGTGAGTATTATGCACGCGGCCAGAATCATTCCGCTCACGGCAGGCTTCAGTACGTTCATCACGCCGATGAATCGAGGGTCGTTCTGGAAGCGCGTGAATAGCTTCATCAGAATGTAAAAAATTAGAAATGAGGGAAGTACGATGGCAAACGTCGCGGTGGCGCTGCCTATCACTCCGGCCAGGTTCCCGAATCCGGCATCGTGCATTACCTGATAGCCCACATAAGTGGCGCAGTTTATCCCTATAGGTCCCGGGGTGGTCTGAGAGATGGCGGTGATGTCGGTAAAGGCTGTCTCCGTAAGCCATCCGCGCACTCCTACTACTTGATTCTGTATAAGTGAAATCATGGCCCCGCCTCCGCCGAAGTTGAAAAGGCCTATTATAAAGAAGGTGGAGAAAAGTTGAAGGAGCAGTGTCGTCATTGTCTTTTTCTGCGCCCCTCCTTGGCTATCTCTATGGCTATGGTAACGCTTAGAAGGCAGATGAGTATCCAGATGACGGATATTTTAAGGAAGGCGACCAGAAAGGCTGTTACGAAAGTTAGCATCCATGCCCACCACGTTTTGTTCCCCTTATGGGCCATATTTACGGCCGGCACCAGGATGAGCGCCACTGCCACGGGTCTTATGCCCTGAAATATGCGCTGTATTATGAGGTTTTCCTTAAAGGACGTGAACACCATCGCTATGGCCAGTATTATAATAAAGGAGGGGAGCACTGCTCCGATAGTGGCCGCGATGCTGCCTTTCAGGCCTCTGATTTTGTATCCGGAGAAGATGGCCATATTGACTGCCAATAGCCCCGGTGCGCTCTGCGCGAGAACGATAACGTCTTCGATCTCGCTTTCGTCCACCCAGCCGCGTTTCTTGAGTTCGTCCTCTATTACCGGAATCATCGCATAGCCTCCCCCTATCGTAAAGGTGCCTATTTTAGCGAAAACTCCGAATATCTGCCACAGTGATGCCATATCTTACAAAGATAATCAATTTAGAAGCTGTTTTAAAATAATTGCTCGCTTTTCTTAAATAGCTTACTTGTTGAAAAATTGAAAATATTTTTAGAAAAAATTTGCAGATTAAAATAAAGTCTCTATATTTGCAGTCCCTTTCGCGCTGAGCGAAAGAGTTCTTTGAAAATATTGGAAAGATAAGTACAAGCAAGTACCGAGAGAATTCAAGAAATTTAATCGAGAGCGTTA
>CAVJMH010000013.1:0-57384 GCA_963650755.1 Firmicutes bacterium TM09-10
CAAGTGGTACACTTTTAAAGTAGAATCTGGTACACTTTTCAGTTACTATCTACACACCATACTTGAGGGCAAGCTGATCTAATGTCTGCTTGCCCTCTACATAGTCTATTATTACTTGTGATTTATCGCGGCGTTGCCCGCCATCAAAACGGCGTCCGCAATCGTTGCATTTATACCTTTGCGTGTGGCCTCTCAGGCCATTGTGGACCACATTTGAAGACCCACAAAAAAAGCATTTTTTTTGCCATATTAGTAATAATCCTCACAAAGATAAGAAAATCAATTCATTGCAAGGTTTTCATCACCCAGAATGTCCACCCCGCCTAAAGTTCAGGATAATCAAATAAACACAATCCTAAATATTGTGTTTAGAATTGTGTTTAATCGGTCTAATTATCTGTAAATCAACCTATATTGTGGAGATGGGCGGAGTCGAACCGCCGTCCAAACATTATACCCAATAGCTTTCTACACGCTTATTCTTCCTTTGATTGTCGGGATCACCCTGCCGGAAGACGGGCGAAGTTTCACCGTAGCCTTTTAGTCTTAGTGAGTTTTAAAGGCGTACACTCACGCATCCGGTCTGAATGATACCTCGTATGCTGGAAAGAACCGGCGAAAATCCCAGCGAGATATACGTCAGGCTGCTACCTTGGCAGCCGTGATTGATGCTCCGTCTCTTGGAGACTAGCAAGCGTATGAATAATTGTAGTTGCCTACTAATTTTTTGAAAGCTGATATTTACGAGAGGGCCTTCGACTCTCGACGTGCTTACTACCGTCTACGATGCTGTCAAAACCAGAACATCCCCAGTAGCACCTGCAAATTTAGCAATTTTTACATTTTGGCCAATTTCACCGTCAGCAAAAAAATTAATTAGTACCAAGTTGTGCTTGGCGATTACTAAAAGTTAATTATCTTCGCTTGTTTTACGATTACAGATATGATAATTAAGGCGGAGAAGATATGTAAATCTTTTGGGGATCTCAAGGTCCTTAAAGATGTGGATTTTGCAGCTGACAAGGGGGAGGTGGTCGCTATAATGGGCGCTTCCGGAGCCGGGAAGACCACATTCCTTCAGATACTTGGCACTTTGTTGAGGCCGGACAGCGGAACTCTCCGGATAGCAGGCGTCTCTGCCGAAGGGAATGAAAAGCAATTGGCCGATTTCAGATGTCATCATCTCGGTTTTGTATTTCAGTCTCATCATCTGCTTCCGGAATTTACCGCTCTTGAAAATGTCTGCATTCCACTTCTCATAGCCGGGGCCAAAGAGTCTGTCGCCAAGAAACGGGCCGTTCAACTTCTTGATATGGTAGGCCTTTCGCAGCGCGTGGAGCATAAGCCCGGTGAACTTTCCGGTGGGGAACAGCAGAGGGTAGCTATAGCTCGTGCACTTGCCAATGCTCCTGAAGTTCTCTTGGCCGATGAGCCTACGGGAAATCTTGATTCAGCTACAAAAGAAGAGATTCACAGGCTTCTGTTTTCGTTAAGAGACGAGTTTTCTCAAACGATAATAATCGTAACGCACGATCCTTCCTTAGCGTCCTTGTGCGACCGTAGTCTTGAGATGAAGGACGGAACTCTCGCACTTAGATGAGCATATTCCGATTTAAACAGTTCGAGGTTAGTAACTCCCTTTCAGCTATGAAGTTAGGGACGGATTCAGTGCTTTTGGGCTCTTGCGTGCCAATTTCCTTCGGAATGAAAAAAATTCTGGATGTGGGAACAGGTACGGGCGTGGTAGCCCTTATGGTGGCTCAGCGTTTATCTGCCTACGGAGATGATTTCCAAATAGAAGGGATAGACATAGATGCTCCGTCTGTGCAGGAAGCTTCAGAAAATTTTAGAAATAGTCCTTGGCGACAGAATTTATATGCCAATTTATGTGCTCTCGGAGCAAATGAAAATAGCGGGTATGATCTTATAGTAAGCAATCCTCCTTTTTTCGATAATTCACTGCTTAACCCAGATAATAGGCAAAGCGCTGCAAGACATACTCTTAGCCTTTCTTTCAGGGATTTATGTGCTTTCGCGTCGTCCCGTTTGTCGTGCTCGGGGATACTATGTATGGTACTTCCAAAAGAAGTGGAAAAGGAGCTATTCAGGGTAGCTGTGAGTTTTTCTCTCTTTCCCTTCGAAGAAATCGACGTTAAGACTACGCCTAAAAAAGCGGTAAAGAGAATAGTGATAAGTTTTTCAAAGGATAAGAAGGCTGATTGGCATAAAAAAGAGTTGGTGATGATGGATGGCGGAAGTTATACTGCGCAATATCGCGCATTGATGGACCCTTTTTTAATAAGCCTCAAATGAAAAGACGTAAAGATTACGGATTACTTGTTAAATTTGTAAGATGATTGTTCGCCTCATCGCGATGACAAGTCCGAGAAGAGATAAAAACATTTTAAAATAGCTTCTAAAATAAGATATGGAGATAACAGAACTTCAAAAGATAGCATCACAGGTACGAAGAGATATCGTGCGTATGGTGTGCAAGGCCAAATCGGGACATCCTGGTGGCTCGCTTGGCATTACGGATGTGATGACGGCACTTTATTTTAATGAGATGCACCACGATCCTAAGACTTGGACACGTGAAGGAGCAGGGCAGGATATGTTCGTGCTTTCAGCCGGGCACTTGGCTCCGGTGTATTACAGCGTGCTCGCTCGAAGCGGGTATTTCCCTGTCAGTGAGCTGGGTACTTTACGCCAATTCGGCTCCCGCCTTCAGGGGCATCCTTGCGTAACAGATCATCTTCCGGGAGTATTCAAGCCTTCGGGTTCTCTGGGCCAAGGGCTTTCTGTAGCGGCCGGAATGGCTCTTGGTAAGAAACTTTCCGGTGATTCATCAAGGGTTTATGTACTCTGTGGCGATGGCGAAAGCGAAGAAGGCCAGATATGGGAGGCTGCAATGTGGGCGCCACATAAAAGGCTGGATAACTTGATAGCTTTTACCGATCTTAACGGCCTTCAGATAGATGGGCCTACGGAGACTATAACAGGAATTAACGATTTGTCAGATAAATGGTTGTCTTTCGGATGGGAAGTGACAGATGCCGACGGTAACGACTTTGAGTCTATTCTTAAGGCATTTGAATTGGCCCACGCTCAAAACGGCAAACCTAAGATGATTCTTTTCCATACGACGATGGGACGCGGGGTAGATTTTATGGAAGGTAATCATAAGTGGCACGGCAAGGCTCCAAGTGAGCAGGAATGTGAGGCTGCGCTCGCTCAGCTTGAAGAAACTTTGGGAGATTTTTAACGCTTACTCAAGATGAAAAAATATATCAATACAGGTAATGAAGACACGCGCAGCGGTTTCGGTGCAGGACTTCTGGAAGCAGGAAAGATAGAAAGCAGGGTAGTGGCTTTGACGGCCGACCTTAAAGGTTCAGTTAAAATGGATGCTTTCGCAGCGGAATTTCCGGACAGATTTATTCAGTGCGGGATAGCTGAGGCCAATATGATAGGCGTGGCGGCTGGATTGGCCATAACGGGGAAGATACCTTTCGCCGGCTCATTCGCCGAGTTTGTAACGGGCCGCGTCTATGATCAGCTTCGTCAGGAAGTCGCTTATGGACATACTAATGTGAAGATAGCCTCTTCGCACGCAGGGCTGACACTTGGAGAAGACGGCGCCACCCATCAGACTATGGAGGATATAGCTCTTATGCGCGCGCTTCCTGGGATGACGGTCATCATCCCTTGCGATTATAATCAGACGAAAAACGCCACGATAGCAGCCGCATTGTATAACGGGCCGGTGTATCTTCGTTTCGGACGTCCGTCGGTAGCGAATTTTACGCCCGAAGACGAGAAATTTGAAATAGGTAAAATTTATAATCTTAACGAGGGCAGTGATGTTACTCTCATCTCTTGTGGTTATATGGTATGGGAGTCTCTTAAGGCCGCTGAAATACTTGAAAGTAAAGGCGTTAGCGCAGAGGCTCTGAATGTGGCCACTATTAAGCCTATGGACGAAAAGGCGCTTCTCGAGAGTTTGAGGAAGACTCGTTGCGCCGTAGTGTCCGAGGAGCATAATATGGCCGGAGGTCTCGGGGAGGCGGTAAGCGGGGTTCTTGCAGCGCATCTTCCTTGTCCTCTCGAATTTGTAAATGGAGCTGATCGTTTTGGCCAATCCGGCACTCCGTCTCAGCTGATGGATGCCTATGGACTTAATGCAGAATCTATTGTAGAAAAAGCTCTGAAAGTAATAGGTCGTAAATGAACATTTTTGGCAATATAGTTTGGCTCGTGTTAGGAGGCTTGCTTACTGCTGTAATCTATTACGTGGTAGGTCTGCTTATGTGTATAACTATCATAGGTATTCCATTTGGAGTTCAGCTTTTTAAACTTGGCACGTATGCACTTTGGCCTTTCGGACGGGAAATGGTATGCGGTCCTAATGAACCTGGGTGCGTGTCAGTGGCGATGAACCTTTTATGGATACTTCTCGGATGGTGGGAGATAGCCCTCATACATCTGGTCTGTGGGCTCATCTTCTGCATCACGATAGTGGGCATTCCATTTGGTCTTCAGCACTTTAAGATGGCTGCAAATTCTATTTTTCCGTTTGGAAAAGAGATACGCTAAGAAGCGATTATTTTAAAACAGCTTCTAAGTGCAAGAAAAGAGGGCGATTATTTTAAAACAGCTTTTAAATAAAAAGTATCAATGGTCGAATTTCCATCAGAAAATTGGAAAGATTATGCGCTGATAGACAGCGGTGAAGGGGAAAAGCTTGAAAGATTTGGGAGGGTCGTTATGATTCGTCCTGAGCCTAAGGCTTTATGGGGCAAATCTTTAAGCCCTCAAGAATGGTTGGAGCGTGCGCACACTGAATTTACTCCCGGGGCGGGTTTCGGGAAAGCCGGTAAGGAAGACAGCGGAACTTGGCGTAGGCTGAAGAAGATGGACGACCAGTGGTATATCTCGTATCCCGGCCTTCAGAAAGGACTTTCTTTCAGTCTCCGCCTCGGGCTTACCTCTTTTAAGCATGTGGGGGTGTTCCCCGAGCAGGCGTCCAATTGGGAATATATTTATGAGCATACCAGAAAAGGGATGAAGGTTCTTAATCTCTTTGCCTATACCGGAGGGGCGAGTCTCGCCGCACGTGCCGCAGGAGCTGACGTTACGCATCTTGACTCTGTACGTCAAGTAGTTACATGGGCCAGGGGAAATATGGAACGCAGTGGTATGGACGGCATTCATTGGGTAGTGGAGGATGCTATGAAATTTGCCCGTAGAGAGGCTAAAAGAGGGCATCTTTATGACGGTATCATCTTGGATCCGCCGGCATACGGACATGGACCGGACGGAGAGAAATGGAAGCTCGACGACTGCCTTTTCGATATGCTGAAGGAAGTGTCGAAGATACTTGCCCCTAAGGACAGTTTTATGGTGTTGAACCTCTATTCTAACGGTTATAGCGCGCTCCTTGGGGAGACTATAGTGAAGCAGGCATTTTCCTTAGTGGGCACAGAAAAAATAGAAAGCGGGGAACTTGCCTTGCGCGATAGCTTTGGCAAAGATCTCCCGCTCTCAATAGTGGTAAGACTTTCTCGTTAAGAATTGTCTATTATGTCTTTAAGCTTGCTTTCCAGTTCGGAGGCAAGTTCTTTTTGTCCGTTCTTACGTAGCGTATCCGCGAGCAGGTAGATGTATTGTGCGCAATTCTCACACTCATCTGAAGCCCATGAATAGAAACCCATATAGAAATCCGTAGTTTTCAGAAGCTCCTTAGAGTACCTGTCCGTCAATTCTAATGCGCTATCTTTCTGTCCCAAAGAAAAATACAGGCCAATGGCTTCGGTTACCATGTAGTTATCGTTCGAGAATCCGAGAGGAATGCCGTCCAGAGGGTAGTTCGCCATTATCTTTACCATCCTGTCGAGCATTTCCTGGGCGCGCTGCGTCTCGCCGTGGGTGTAGAAAGTCTTAGCGAGGGTAACGAACAGCCTACGGATGCTCATCACGCCCATGTGGGTGTAATAATTCTGATAATCAATACAATAGTTATCAGCTGCCACCGCGTCGAACTTAAATACGTCCGTTATCTTGTGATAAAGGTCATCGGTATCGGCAAATCCTACATTGAGTGTACTCGGCTTGTTCTTGAATGGAACCATCAAGAAAGAATAACCTTCATAGACAAGGTAGTCTTTCTCTCCTATGTTAAGGTCTCCGCCCATGTTGAGCATGCAGAGAGGTCTTGACCAGTCATACCCGGAAAGAAAATCCAGCAGGAAAAGCTCCCCTTTGGTGATATAGTCCTTTCCCTTAGGAATGGTAAGAGTGATGCTGTCCTGAATGAGGTCCGCATATTTTTCGTCCACTATTCCGCTTTTAAGGACATTGGCCTTATTGACAGGGATAACTATCTGACGCGCAGGAATATAATCCACTTTTTTGCCGCTTTGCAGAGATACTTTGGTCTTAGGATGTTTGAATACTTCCATCACGTCCTTAATCTGCATAGGCTTGCTGTAGCTGTCCACGATAGGAATATATTCGTTAGTTCCGTAAAGGTATTGGCTATAAGGCACTGTAAGATTTAGAGGAGCAGATTCGTTCACGGCGTATTTCATCTGGTCTATATGCCAATCCGTTCCCAGCAGTGAGGTGTTCACTATTCTCACATCCGTGCGTATGCTTTCCACTTCCTGTGCATACCAAAGCGGGAACGTGTCGTTATCTCCGTGCGTGATGAGTATGCCGTTCTTCCCTACAGAATTAAGGTAATTGCTTGCTATCTCTACACTTGTGCGCCTGTTGGAACGGTCATGGTCGTCCCAGTTCTGCTCCGCCATAAGTGTAGGTACGCCCAGACATAGCATACTTGCCAATGCTCCACCCCATTTAAGTGCCTTGGAACCATCTTTTTTAGAGGCGAAGAAATTATATATGGCAGCGGCTCCCAGGCCAATCCATACGCTGAAGAAGTAGAACGAGCCGGCGTAGGCGTAGTCCCTTTCACGCACCTGATAAGGAGGTTGGTTCAGATAGAGGACTATGGCGATGCCTGTCATAAAGAACATTATGAAATTAAGGAAGCATCCCCTCTTGTCTGTACGGAACTGAAAACACAGCCCCAAAAGTCCAAGAAGTAGCGGGAGGAAATAGTAGTGATTCTTTCCTTTGTTTTTTGCCAATACATCCGGAGCTTCGCTCTGGTCGCCGAGCCGGGCGTTGTCTATGAATTTCACGCCGCTTTCCCAGTTTCCGTGGAAAATGTTGCCCGGGCTAGGAGAGTGCACATCGTTCTGCCGTCCTGCGAAATTCCACATAAAGTATCTCCAATACATCCAATTACATTGGTAATCAAAGAAATACTTTAGGTTTTGGCCCATCGTAGGCTTCCCTTTCTTGCCTCCGGTGTAGTATTTATAAAATTCAGAATAGCTTCCGTCCGGCGAGTCGGTCCACATACGAGGGAAGAGCATCTTATCTTTAGAGTAGTATGCTGCATCCACAGGGCCTTCCACCTTTTTATATTTGCCATCTACCGGAGCCCAATATTTGGTAGTGGTGAGACTGTAGTCCGCGCCATAGTATTGGCCATAGATAAGAGGGGTCTTGCCGTATTGCTCGCGGGAAAGATACCTTACCAAGGTGAATGCGTTATCGGGCTGGTATTCGTTGGTAGGTGTCTTGGCACAGGACCTTATGATGTCCATCGTGAAGATGGAAAATCCTATGGTGATGACGGTGAAGCTGAGTATGGCAGTGTTGAGAGCCCATTTGCCTTTCTTTCCCGTGCGTATGATGCCCCAGAAACAGAGAGCGAGCAGAGCAATCATAAAGAATGCGGCGCCCGTGTTATAATGTAGGCCTAAGACATTTACGAAGAAAAGATCGAAGTATGCGGCCAATTTAGGCATCCAAGGGATAATGATGAACAGGATGAGCGCGAGAAGAGCTACACCGAGCAGGGCTATCTTAATGTAATCCTTAGTGTCGTAGTAGTCTTTGTATCTGTAAAAATACATAAATACCAGGGCCGGAATAGCCAGCAAGTTAAGCAGATGCACCCCTATGCTGAGCCCCATGAGAAAGGCTATCAGAACTATCCATCTGAGCGCGTGAGGCTCGTCGTATCTGTCATACCAGATGGTCATAATCCAGAATACCAAGGCCGTGAACAGACTGGACATCGCATACACCTCACCTTCTACCGCCGAGAACCAGAAAGTGTCTGAGAAACAGTAACATAGAGCGCCCACTGCGGCGCTTGAAATAACAGCTATGGTCTCTTGCACAGAGTATTCTCCGTTACTTCCCGCTTTGATTATGCGTTTTATGAACCATACTAATGTAAGATACAGCAGAAGTATGGTAAGCGCTGAATACAAGGCACTTGCGCTATTGACTAAGGCCGCTGCGTGTTGTGAGTCCCCGAAAAGGGTGAAAATCTTAGCGAAAATCTGGAATACAGGGTTTCCTGGCGGATGTCCCACTTCCAATTTGTATGAAGATGCTATGAATTCCCCGCAATCCCAAAATGAGGCTGTGGGCTCTATGGTGAGCAGATAGGTAATGGCGGCTATTACGAAGGTTATAGACGCCCCTATCTTGTTCCAGATATTGAAATTTCTTTTATCCATAATTCGACTTTCGCGCATATCGGACAAAGATACAAAAGAGAATTGGAAATTTCTTATCTTTGCCCCGTATGGCAGATAATGATTGGAAAAAGCGTCTGGGCGTAGTTTATTCCACTTCGCCGGATTTTAAATATGAGACAGAAAAGCCTTTGGAGCAGGAAACTTTGCCTCCCGGGAAGCAGAGACTTATAGCGTGCATCGACAGACGTGCGCGTGCAGGGAAGCAGGTAACTTTGGTGAAAGGTTTTGTGGGCACGGACGAGGATTTAAGTGTGCTCGGTAAGCTCCTTAAAGTGAGATGCGGAGTGGGCGGTACGGCTAAGGACGGCGAGATTACTCTTCAAGGAGACCTCCGTGATAAGGTCGTCCTTCTTCTTCAGGGCTTGGGTTATAATGCTAAGAGGGGAAATTGATGTTTCTTCAAAGTTTTCCTAACGGTATTCTTCACCTTCCGACAGAGTTCTCTGCTTTGACGGATGCGCCGCTGCCATGGATTCAGCAGCCTGTCAATGGGGCTCTCATAATGGTGGAGGCTGTGATCATACTTTTTTTTCTGCAGGATATACTTTTCATTTTGCCGCCCGTGATGACATGTTTTCAAAGATGGCAGTCGGCACTGTCCATCGAACATAACATTCCGTGGGCGAGAACCAGAGAGAAGGTCGCATTGGTACTTTATCCTATTTATGTGCTTTTTATTCAGTGGTCCGGAATATGGAATAAGCCTCTTCTTTGGATTTTTTGTGTACTTCTCATCTATTCCTTTGTCAGAAAGGTGTTCTATCGCGCACTTCCGCATAAAAGGATAAAGGAAGAGGTGTGGCAGGCTTGCAGAAATACGCCGACCATTTTTTCCATTCCTCTTGCTTTCGTGTGGGTGGGGAGTATGATTGTGATGTTAGTGCTGGAGGTCGTTCCACAGGCCTCAAAAGTAGTCCTTGTGTCAGAAGCAGCGTGCTTTTTAGCCATATCTACACTCCGTCAGTTGGAAATTTTAGCATTTCGTGAGGGTGCATTCCGCTCTTTTTTGTATCTTTGCGCCCTTGAAATCGCTCCGCTCATGGGTTTGGTATGCGTCATAGTCTTTTTATGATGTCTATTTTTCGGGGAGAGGGAGTGAAAAGTAGAGTTAGTTTAACGATTACGTAATTTGGGGGTTAAGAGAAATGAGTGTAAAAAAGATACTGATATCGCAGAACGAGCCGAGTAATACTGCCGTGTATGACAGCCTGAAAGAGAAATTCTCGGTGGACATAGTTTTTTATCCGTTTTTTAAGATAGAGACTTTAAGTTCTCGCGAATTCAGAGCGCAGAGAGTTAACTTAAGCGAATATACCGCAGTGGTTTTTTCTTCTCGTGCCGCGATAGACGCATATTTCGCGCTTTGTGAGGATGCACGTTTCAAGGTTCCGGAGACCATGAAGTACTTCTGTTCTACGGAGTTGGTGGCCAATTACTTACAGAAGCACATAGTATTCCGTAAGCGTAAGATTTTCTCCGGGGACGGTTCTTCTGAGTCTGTCGCTAAACTTGTGGGCAGTAAGCATCGTGGCGAGAAATTCCTCATCACCACTTCTGATGCTTCTAATGCCAATTCTCTTACGGCTTTGTTCGATGCGCAGGGCCTTGACTACACCGTAGCGCAATTGGTTAAATCTGTGAACCAAGATCTTACATCTATAGATTTATCTTCTTTTGATGTGCTTGTGCTTTATAATAAGGCCGATGTGGAGTCTCTCTTCAAGAGCTATCCTAACTTCGTGCAGGGAGATATGAAGATTATTTCCTATGGCAAATCCGTAGTTAAAGCCTTGGAAGATGCTTCTTTGCAGGTGGCTCTTCAGGCTCCTACCCAGCAGGCCCCTTCCGTGGCTAAGGCTTTGGAGGTTTATCTTGAAAGCATAGCGTAGCTCGGGTATGGATGCTCCGGGGAACACCTTCTCGAAAGAGGAGAGAATTTGCGGCAAGAAAACCATAAGTCTTCTTATGGAAAAGGGTCGCCGGGGTAACAGTAACGTGCTTCGTTTTTGTTGGATGCCTACTTCTGGGGAGCAAAGCAGAATTCTGGTAAGTGTTCCTAAACGTCATTTTAAACGCGCAGTTAAAAGAAACCTTCTTAAGCGTCGCATTCGGGAGGCTTATAGGCTGAACAAATCCTTACTCTCTTCGCTAAGTGTAGATATTATGTTCATATACAGTTCTCTACAAGTGGAGGAATATTCTCGGATAGAGGAGGATGTCAAGGCTATTTTAACTAAGATAAAGGATAGGTCGTGATGAAATGGAAGAAGTTTTTCAATGCGCCGTTTATCCTTCTAATCAGATTCTATCAAAGGTGCATATCTCCGCTTAAACCACCTACTTGCAGATTCACGCCCACTTGCTCCCAATATGCTCTTGAAGTTTTTCAAAAATACGGGCCAATTAAGGGATTGTATCTTAGTGTAAGACGCATTTTAAGATGTCATCCTTTTGGCGGTAGCGGCTATGATCCGGTGCCGTAGCGATTATTATTTTTAGTATATTTGCCCGTAATGAAAGATATCCGCAATTTTTGCATCATAGCACATATAGACCATGGTAAGAGCACCTTGGCCGACAGACTTTTGGAATTGACCAATACTCTTTCTCAACGGGATATGGATAATCAGGTTCTCGATGACATGGACCTTGAGAAAGAAAAGGGGATTACCATCAAGAGCCACGCCATACAGATGTCCTATCAGTATAAGGGACAGACCTATAAACTGAATCTTATTGACACTCCGGGGCACGTGGATTTTTCTTATGAGGTGTCTCGAAGCATAGCCTCATGTGAGGGGGCGCTTCTGGTCGTAGATGCTTCCCAAGGGGTTCAGGCACAGACCATTTCTAATCTTTATATGGCCATAGACCACGGCCTTGAGATTATTCCTGTGCTTAATAAGATAGATATGGAATCCGCTCAGGTGGAGGTGGTTACGGACGAAATATGCGAACTCATAGGTTGCGCACCGGAAGACGTTTTCAAAGTGTCTGCCCGTACCGGAGAGGGCGTGGCTCCTATTCTGGACGCCATAGTGGAGAAGATTCCGGCTCCAAGCGGCGATCCAGATGCGCCGTTGCAGGCCCTTATCTTTGATTCGGTGTTTAATCCTTTCCGAGGAGTCATAGCTTATTTTAAAGTCAAAAACGGTCATATAGCTAAAGGCGACAAGGTAAAGTTCTTCGCTACAGGCAGGGAATATGATGTGGAGGAGGTTGGGCTTTTGCGTATGAAATTGATTCCTACCCCTGAGGTGGGGTGTGGCGATGTGGGCTATATCATCACCGGCATCAAAAGTGCCGTGGAGGTGCAGGTGGGAGATACTATCACTCATGTGGAGAATCCTTGCAGTGAGGCCATAGCAGGGTTTGAAGAGGTTAAGCCTATGGTGTTCGCCGGCATGTATCCTGTTCAAGCGGATAAGTTCGAGGAACTTCGCACCGTGCTTGAGAAGTTTAAGCTTAATGACGCTTCTTTCGTTTATGAGCCCGAAAGTTCATTGGCCCTCGGCTCAGGATTCAGATGCGGCTTCCTTGGACTTCTGCATCTGGAGATAGTGCAGGAGAGGCTTTACCGTGAGTTCGATATGGATGTGATTACCACCGTGCCTAACGTGTCGTATAAAGTTTACACCACGCAGGGGGAGGTGATGGATGTGCATAATCCTTCCGGGCTTCCCGCTCCGACGCTCATAGACCATATCGAGGAACCTTATATAAGGGCTCAGATTATATCCAAGACAGAGTTTTTCGGGCCAATAATGAAGCTTTGCATCGACCGCAGGGGAACCCTTGTGAGTCAGCACTATATCACGGCCGACAGAGTGGAACTTAATTATGATATGCCTTTGGCGGAGATAGTCTTCGACTTCTATGATAAGCTGAAGACCATTTCTAAGGGTTACGCATCGTTTGACTACCACGTAACGGATTTCAGGCCCGCGAAGCTTGTTCGTCTGGATATTCTTCTTAACGGCGAACCGGCAGATGCTCTTTCTACACTTATCCACGAAGATAATGCCTACGATTTCGGCCGGAAAATATGTGTGAAACTTAAGGAACTTATTCCTCGTCATCAGTTCGACATTCCTATTCAGGCTGCCATCGGAGCTAAGATTATAGCACGCGAAACGGTTAAGCAGGTGAGAAAGGATGTTACGGCCAAATGTTACGGCGGAGATGTTACCCGAAAACGTAAACTGCTTGAAAAACAGAAAGAAGGTAAAAAGAGGATGCGTCAGGTGGGGTCTGTTCAGGTGCCTCAGTCGGCGTTCATGGCTGTATTAAAATTAGATTCATAGAATATGAGAAATTTATTGCTTATCGGTAATCTGGGTACGGGCGAGATACTTATCATCGCTCTCATCGTACTTCTTCTTTTCGGCGGAAAGAAAATCCCGGAGCTTATGCGCGGACTTGGCAAGGGCGTCAAGAGCTTTAAGGACGGGATGAACGACGTGGAGAAGGAAATCAATGAAATAGACGGGCCTTCAGAGGACAAGAAATAGGATGTCCGAGGATAAGGATATGTCATTTTGGGACCATCTGGAAGTACTCAGGTGGTCTATAATTAGGGTTGTAATCGCGCTGCTGCTGGGATTTATAGCAGTGTTTGCGCTTATGCCTTCCATTTTTGACAGCGTCATCCTTTCTCCCTCCAAATCTAACTTTTTCTTTTACAAGGCTCTCAGTGGACTGTTTGACCCGAATTTTAACATAGACATCATTAACATTAACGTCACGACTCCGTTCTTCACGCACATGAAAGTGGCGTTTTGGGTGGCTCTGCTTTTGCTGTTCCCTTATTTGCTTTATGAAGTGTGGCGTTTTGTCTCGCCTGCTCTCTATGCCAATGAAAAAAAAGGTGTCAGCGCAGCATTTCTTGGGGTGGCGGTGTTGTTCTACTTGGGCTGTGGTGTGGGTTATTCGGTGGTTTTCCCGTTGACTTTCCGCTTTTTGGCAGGCTATCAGATAGGAAGCGACATCATCACTCAGATATCTCTGGATTCGTATATGTCCACGTTTCTTACCATCATATTTTTGATGGGGCTTCTCTTTGAGATTCCGGTTCTAGCTTGGCTTCTTTCCATCCTGGGAGTGCTGAATAAATCTACCCTGAAACAGTATCGTAAGCACGCTATAGTGGCGCTTCTGATACTCGCTGCGGTAATAACCCCTACGGGAGACCCTTTCACCTTGATGGTAGTGTTCCTTCCTATATATCTGCTGTACGAATTTTCCATTCTGATAGTGAAGAATTCGGCTGACAGTGAAAGTTGATTTAATTGCAAATAGATTAGTAAGTTATAAAATGACAGATCTTCTTTTTATACATTGGAATATAGACCCTGTGCTTTTTCATATAGGGCCTTTGAGCATAAGATGGTATTCTCTGCTCTTCGTCTCCGGATTCATATTCGGATATTATATCTTCAGATGGTTTTATCGCAAGGAAGGCGTTAATGAGGCCCTTCTCGACCCGCTTCTTTACGCTATGCTTATATGTGTGGTCATAGGCGCCAGGCTTGGACATTGCATCTTTTATGACCCTCAGTATTACTTCGGAAGTCGGGAGGGATTTCTTGAAGTTTTCCAGCCGTGGAAGGGCGGATTGGCCAGTCACGGCGGTGCCATAGGAATAATGCTCGGTCTTATATGGTATGCCCGTAAATATGGTCGCAAGGAAGGTTTTGATTTCTGGTGGCTTGCAGATCGCTTGGTGATAATCGTTTGTTTTGCAGGAGCTTGTATAAGGTGTGGTAATTTCTTTAACTCCGAGATTTATGGCTATCACACCTCTCTTCCATGGGGTGTTATTTTTGAACGCACCGGAGATCCTCTGCCTAAGCATCCTACTATGCTCTATGAGGCGCTGTGCTATGTCATACTTGGCCTGGTGCTTCTGTATCTGTATAAACATAAGCTGGATAAGATGTATCGTGGCGAGTTCTTCGGCATTTTCCTTACTTTTTGTTTTGGGAGCAGAGCTCTTCTGGAATTTACCAAAGAGCCTTCAGTTACTCTTTTCACTATAGGAGACGTCGTGATTAATATGGGCCACATGTTAAGTATTCCGTTTATAGTCGCCGGAATCGTGATATGGATATGGTCCTGCAGAAGAAAAGCGCCTGCTCAGATAGTTCGTGCCAAGCGCAGGTAGATGGAGGGTTTGAACTTGTGCGCTTTTTATGTATTTTTGCGTTGCAATCAGAAATTATAAATCAATATTATCATAATTATGCAACAATTCATTGATTCTTACGATTTCAAAGGCAAGAAAGCCATTGTTCGCGTGGACTTTAACGTTCCTCTGAACGAAAATTTCGAAATTACAGATGATACCCGTATCCGTGCAGCTCTTCCTACTCTTAAGAAAGTGCTTGCAAGCGGTGGCGCTGTTATCATCATGTCGCATCTCGGACGTCCTAAGAAGGTGGATGCCAAGTTCTCTTTGAAGCATATCCTCGCACATGTAAGCGAGCTTCTCGGTGTTCCGGTACAGTTCGCCGAGGACTGTCAGAAAGCACAGGCGCAGGCAGCAGCTCTTAAACCTGGTGAGGTTCTTCTTCTTGAGAACCTTCGTTTCTATGCTGAGGAAGAGGGTAAACCTCGCGGACTTGCAGAAGATGCTACAGATGAGGAGAAAAAGGCTGCCAAAGATGCAGTGAAGGCATCTCAGAAAGAGTTTGTCAAGACACTCGCTTCTTATGCTGACTGCTACATTAACGACGCTTTCGGAACTGCACATCGTGCACACGCTTCTACCGCTCTCATAGCTAAATATTTCCCTAACGATAAGATGTTTGGCTACCTTATGGAGGGTGAGATTAAGGCCATAGATAATGTCCTTAAGAATGCTCAGCACCCGTTTACCGCCATCATCGGAGGTTCTAAGGTAAGTTCTAAACTTGCCGTTCTTGAGAATATGCTTGAGAAGGTGGATAATCTCATCATCGGTGGAGGTATGGGCTACACGTTCATCAAGGCTGAAGGCGGTAAGATAGGTAATTCTCTTCACGAGGACGAGCTTATACCTGAGGCAAAGGCTATCCTTGATAAAGCTAAGGAGAAGGGTGTAAACATTTATCTTTCAGTTCAGACTCTCGTGGCTGATGATTTCAGCGCAGATGCTAATACTCAGATAGTTCCATCTCATGAGATTCCTGACGGCTGGGAGGGTGTTGATGCCGGACCTAAGTCTTTGGAGAATTGGAAGAAGGTCATTCTCGGCTCTAAGACCATTCTTTGGAATGGCCCTGTAGGTGTGTTCGAAATCGAGAAATTCTCTCATGGCACACTTCAGATTGCAGAGGATCTCGCAGAGGCCACGGAGAAGGGTGCATATACACTTGTCGGTGGCGGTGATTCTGTAGCAGCCGTATCTCAGATGGGTTATGCAGATAAGGTAAGTTATGTAAGTACTGGCGGCGGTGCTATGCTTGAGGCTCTTGAAGGTAAGACTCTTCCAGGCATCGCAGCTATTCTTGAATAGTTTTTCTTTAGTTTGTTAAAAAGTGAGCGACCAGTTGTCATAAGACTTCTGGCCGCTCTTATTCTAAGTCTTCGTATATTTTCGTATAATCTCCGTCAAACTTGAGTTTATACGGAATTTTTATTTATTTGAGTAAATTTGCATCCGATTAGTTGCAAACTTGTGATTATGTATTCTATTTTGTCGAAAGAAATGCTCACTCCGACTATTTGTCGGATGAGGGTGCGTGCTCCACGTATCGCGAGCGCGGCGAAGCCAGGGCAGTTTCTGATAGTCATAACGGACGAGAAAGGAGAACGTATTCCCTTAACTATAAGCGATTACGACAGGAAGGAGGGGAGCGTTACCATCGTTACCCAGAAGGTAGGCGCTTCTACGTCGAAGATAGTTTCTATGGAAGTCGGCGATGCATTTGCCGATGTGGTTGGGCCGCTTGGCAGATGCTCCGAGTTTACAGAATTAAGCTCAGATGAACTTAAAGGTAGGAGCTATATTTTTATAGCCGGTGGAGTAGGAACTGCTCCTATCTATCCTCAAGCCAAATGGTTACATGCTCATGGCGCTCATGTGGAGGTGATTATTGGCGCTCGTAACGAAAGTCTGCTTATTTATAGAGAGGAGATGGAAAAAGTTTGCGATCATCTTCTCATCTGCACGGATGACGGATCAGTAGGATTTCACGGGGTAGGAACGGCTCTTTTGGAAAAATTGGTTTCAGAAGGGCATCATTACGACCAAGCCGTAGCGATAGGGCCTATGATAATGATGAAATTCGCCACTCTCACCTGTAAGAAGCTTGGCATACCTATAGTGGTGAGTCTTAATACTTTAATGGTTGACGGGACAGGCATGTGCGGAGCTTGCCGGGTGAGTGTCGGAGGGCAGACGAAGTTCGCTTGTATGGACGGACCGGAGTTTGACGGTTATTTGGTTGATTTTGATGAGGCTATGCGTCGTCAGGGACAATATAAGGCAGAGGAGGCTGCCGCAAGAGAAAAATGTTGACGCCGAGAGTAAAAGCACGAGAGCAGGACGCGACGGAACGTGCACATAATTTTAAGGAAGTTAATCTGGGATTTACTTTGCAGCAGGCTATGCAAGAGGCAACGCGTTGTCTTCACTGTAAGATTCCACGTTGCACTCAGGCTTGTCCGGTAGGGATAAGCATTCCTGAGTTTATAGCTCATTTAAAAGAAGGAAAGGTCGCCGAAGCGGCAGAGGTCATCGCACGGGACTCATCGCTCCCGGCTGTATGCGGAAGAGTGTGTCCTCAGGAGAGACAGTGTGAGGGAAGTTGTGTTCTTGGCATAAAAGGGGAGAGTGTCGCCATAGGTAATCTTGAACGTTTCACGGCGGATTATTGCGCGGAGAACGGATGCGAGCCTAAGGTGGAGGTGCAGCCAGGTAAGCAGCATATAAAAGTGGCGGTGGTGGGCTCCGGTCCTTCAGGACTT
The DNA here is from genome assembly GCA_963650755.1 of Firmicutes bacterium TM09-10. Taxonomy (GTDB): domain Bacteria; phylum Bacteroidota; class Bacteroidia; order Bacteroidales; family UBA932; genus Cryptobacteroides. The sequence goes on from CAVJMH010000013.1 coordinate 17,577, forward strand.
GCCTGTGCCAGCGATTTGGCCAAATGGGGTTATGAAGTTACTGTATTTGAGGCTCTTCACCGGCTTGGAGGAGTATTGGCCTATGGCATTCCGGAATTCAGGCTTCCTAAAGATACCGTACTTGAAAGGGAGATTTCCTCGCTCGGTGATTTGGGAGTAAAGTTCGAGACGGACGTGATAATAGGACGTACCCTCACGATAGACGATCTTTTTGACAAGGAAGGGTTTAAGGCGGTGTTCGTGGGGAGTGGCGCAGGTCTTCCGAAGTTCATGGGCATTCCGGGGGAAAATCTTAACGGAGTGTTTTCGGCCAATGAATTTCTTACCCGTAATAATCTTATGCGTGCTTATCGTGGGGATTATATGACGCCTGTCCACATAGGAGAGAAAGTGTGCGTGGTAGGAGGCGGAAATGTGGCTATGGATGCTGCCAGAACTGCTCTTCGACTTGGTGCAGACGTGCATATTATATATAGGAGGACTCAAGCGGAGCTTCCTGCTCGAAAGGAAGAAGTCGAGCACGCCATAGCGGAGGGGATAGTATTCGATATGCTCACTAATCCTGTGGAGATTCTTTCAGACGAAAATGGCTGGGTTAAGTCCCTGAGGTGCATAAAGATGGAACTTGGCGAAGTAGATGCGAGCGGAAGACGTAGTCCTGCGCCTATAGAGGACTCTGAATTCGAAATTCCGACACAGACCGTAATCATGGCTCTTGGCACATCACCTAATCCTCTGATAGTAAATACTACAGATGGTCTTGAGGCTAATCGTAAGGGAGGAATTATCGCCACGGAAAATGGTGCCACTACACGTAATGGAGTATTTGCCGGGGGTGATGCCGTAACAGGCGCCGCCACTGTGATTCTCGCTATGGGTGCCGGACGAAAAGCCGCTGCCGCTATAAGAGAGTATCTTACTGAATCTTAATTCTTTTCTGAGAAGAAATCATAGACGCCGCTCCCAGTGCCACAAGCATTAGGGAGCGTGTTTCGTGTGTGAGTGTGGCGAACAGAATGCCTATTTCCCATTCTGCGGAGTAAAGAGAGGAGAGAGCCATGGCCACGAAGTAGTGATATGCTCCAAATCCGCCCGGAACGGGAAGCAGAGAAGAAAGATTGCCTACGACGGAGATGAACAGCGCGTCCGTAAAATCAAGTCCGCGCAGTATAGGGATGGCCTTGAATACGCAGAAACACATCATAACGTAGGATAGCCATATTCCGACGGTGTAGAGGATAAAAAGAATCTTATGTTCAGCTTTGCCGAACGTCTTGAAACCTTCGAAGATGCCCTCTGTCCATGAAGCTATTTTGCCGGCCACGACATTTTTTTCTCTAAAGCGGAAGCAAAGGAAAATCATAAAAGATACGAGGATAATGACCCCGGCCAATGCCCCGGCGAGACTGAAGGAGAATCTTCCCGCCACTTTCATCGCGATATTGTCTATAAACCACGAACTTATCTCTCCGGTTTTCAGAATTATGGCGCAGATGACGAGGATAAGCACCATAAGCATATCCCACGCCCGTTCCATAATGATGGTGCCCACAGTCTTATCGTAAGGGGTCTTCTTGTCCGTAACAGCCCCGCATCGTATGAGAAAGCTCATCCACGGAATCACGAGGCTGAAAAGGTTACCTATATTGCACGCATCCCATAGGCTTTTGAATCGTATCTCCCTGTTTATAGGAAGCATAAGGGAACGCCACCTCTGCGTCCGAAGCACGAGAGCGAACAGGGCGAACAGAAGTGAAAAGATGATATGAATCCACGACGTCTCTTTTAATGCGCTTATGAATACTTGCCAATCCATTCCCCTCAGGGCCAGATATACAAGGGCTATGGTCAGTAGCGCTGTCAGAGAATATTTTAGAATATTGAGATTCTTCTTTGTCATGGCGGCTGCAAATTTAACATATTTTTTATGTACTTTTGTCCCTCGGCAGGCTGTAAAATAAACTGCTTGTGTGTAAGACAGATGAAATCTATACTTGGAATAGGCAATGCGCTCACAGACATACTTGCTGTTCTTCCGGACGACAGTTTGCTTAGGACGTATCATTTGCCTAAAGGGAGCATGCAGCACGTCGACATGGAGACGGGCGATAAGATTTGGCACGCACTTAAACCACTGGGAGTTAAATATGTAGCTGGAGGCAGTGCAGCTAATACCATAACTTGTACTTCTCTTCTCGGGATGCAGTCGTCTTTCATAGGAAAGATAGGCGACGACGAACTTGGTCTGCTCTTTAAGAGCGATCAGGAAGAGTCGGGGGTGCAGACGCTCCTTTTAAAAAGTAATCATTCGAGCGGCAGGAGCATGGTGTTTGTGAGCGGAGGTAATGCTGAACGCACGTTTGCCGTTTATCTCGGCGCGGCTTTGGACTTGGGCCCGGATGATCTTAAGCCGGAGTATTTTCAGGGGAAGGATTATTTCCATATAGAGGGATATTTGGTTCAGAACCAGTTTCTTATACGTAGAGCAGTAGAATTGGCTCATGCTGCCGGCTGTATCATATCTCTGGATATGGCTTCGTATAATGTGGTGGAGAGTAATAATGCTTTTCTTCATGACATTATAGACAAATATGTGGATATAGTCTTTGCCAATGAGACTGAGGCTAAGGCCTTTACGAAGATTGCTAATCCAGAGCAGGCTCTTGAAGAGATAGCTCAGCATTGCAGCACGGCGGTAGTGAAAGTGGGTAAGGACGGTTCGTGGGTAAAATCTTCACAGGAGAAATACCACATCCCTGCATGGCCGGCCGATCCGGTAGATGCTACGGGAGCCGGGGATACTTATGCCGCAGGATTTTTGTATGCCCATTCGCTTGGGCTTCCTCTCAGAATGTGCGGAGACATAGGCTCCATTATAGCGGCCAAGGTGGTGGAAGTTATTGGCACTAAGATGGATGTGAAACGCTGGCGTCAGGCGGAGAAAGAGATAGAAGAGTTGATTAAGAGTAATGAGTAAGAAGAGTAATATTTTTGTAAACATAGCACGGACCTTGTCCATCGCATTTAATCGTTCGAAGGAACCGCATTGCGTATGCCCGATTTCAAAATGCCCGAAGGTTACGGTATTCATGGATGCGCGAGAAAGTTCAGCACAGGATTGTGCCGCAGCAGTGAACGAATTTTTCTCAAAATATAAAGTGTCTTTGAAATTGTTCGCGGTGGATGATGAAAAAGGAAGTGCGAATAAGCCTATAGATGGAGCGCAGATGCTTCTTTTTAAGGATATTAAATGGTTCGGTCGTCCAAAGCATTCTAAAAAGCACCCAGTAGTGGACGGAAATGAGGATTTGTTCATTAACCTTTGCGGAAAGGATAATTTTACGGCTCACTACTGTGCCGTATGTTCAAAAGCTCATTTTAAGATAGGTATTTATCCCGAGCGTACACAGATGTATGATGTTTTGGTATCGAATACCGAAAATTATTCCCAGAAACAGATATTTTTGCAAATCAGTTCAATAATCAGCAGCGTAGTATGAAACAATTTTTATCCACGTCCCTTAAAGGGTTCGCCATGGGTACGGCCAATGTGGTTCCTGGCGTTTCCGGCGGAACAATTGCCTTGATAACAGGTATTTACTCCAGGTTAGTGTCCTGCATCAGCGCATTTGCCACACCCAGTATATGGAAAGAATTTTTTAAAGGGAATTTCTCCGTATGGTGGAAAAAAGTTGACGGTTCATTTCTCGCAGCGCTTTTTGTGGGATTGGCAGTCAGCATACTCACTTTTGCCAAGATAGTTACGTGGTCGCTGGTCGAATATCCTGTCATAACATGGGCGTTTTTCTTCGGACTTATCGTAGTTTCCACGGTCTATATGCTTGTGGACATCAAGGCATGGAAATTTAAAGACGTAGTGTTTTTGGTCGTAGGCTTCGCTCTTGGTCTGCTGTTCTGTTTTCTTACCCCTACTAAGACTCCGCAGACGGCTTGGTTCTATTTCGTGAGCGGGGCGATAGCCATCTGCACCATGATTCTTCCCGGCGTGTCTGGAAGTTTTCTTCTTCAGATATTCGGGAATTACGATATTGTGATGGCTTCGCTTGATGTCGCTAACCCCGGTTGGTCAGTAATAATCCCGTTTGCTCTTGGCTGCATTATAGGCATTATCGCCTTTTCGAAATTCCTTAAGTGGCTTCTTGCCCGTTACGAAAGGCCGACGATGATACTCCTTATAGGTTTCGTGATAGGAACTCTATTTAAAGTTTGGCCTTGGTCAGATGTGCAAGCAGTAGAGCAGGCGGGACATGGGCTTCAGATACCTCAAGCTATAGTGGCTATGGTCATAGGTGGCCTGCTTGTGGCTTTCATACAGAAGATGTCAAAAAAATCAAATTCATAAATTATGTCTCTTAATAAAGTAATGTTAATCGGTAACGTGGGCGCAGATCCTAATGTCCGTTACCTTGAGGGAAATGCCAAAGTGGCATCATTTACACTGGCTACAACTGAACGCTTTAAGGACCGTAGTGGAGAACAGAGGGAGAATACCGAATGGCATAATATCGTGGCGTGGAGAAGCACAGCCGACGTTGTGGAAAATTATGTCAAGAAAGGAACTCAGCTCTATGTCGAAGGGAAAATCCGTACCCGTAACTACACGGATCAGTCCGGAGTTAAAAAATATGTAACCGAGATTATGGCTGATTCCATTCAGCTTCTCGGTCGTAAGAGCGATGACGCTTCTTCTACGGCGTCTTCCGCTTCCGCGCCGGCAGCTGCTCCGGTAAAGGAGGTTAAGACTCCTGTTTACGAGGCTCCTCAGCAGGCCGTAAATGACGGCCCGGAGGATGATCTGCCGTTCTGATGAGGCTTCTCGGTGAGCACAATAGAAAAGGCCATATATAATAGAACAGAACTTCTCCTCGGCGATGACGTGATGGCGGCATTGTCGAGGGTGAAGGTTATAGTGTTTGGTGTGGGCGGAGTAGGCAGCTGGTGTGCCGAAGGCCTTGTGCGCAGTGGTATCACGCACCTCACCATCGTGGATTCCGACAGAATCTGCATAACGAATGTAAACCGTCAGTTGATGGCTACGACCAAGACTGTGGGCCAGGTGAAAGTAGATGCCTTGAAAGCACGTCTGCTGGAGATAAATCCGAAGGCAGAGATAACGGCTGTGCAGAAGATATATTGCGCTCAGACTTCAGACGAGTTCGACCTTAACTCCTATGATTATGTGATAGATGCAGTGGATTCCTTGAAAGACAAGGTGCATCTTATCCTAAAGGCCACCTCGAGCAGCGGCACTTTTTTCTGTTCACTTGGAGCCGCGTTGAAAGTGGATCCGCTTCGTATAAAGGTGGCGGAGTATTGGGATGTAAGGGGCTGTCCGTTAGGTGCGGCTCTTAGAAAGAAGATGAAGCGTGCTGGAATGCTCCCTTCGAAAAAATTCCTTTGTGTTTATGACGATGAGGTCCTTGATAATAGAGGTCAATGCCGTTCCTGCGGAACGGAGAAGTGTATGTGCCCTAAATCTGTCGGAGGACCTGGAGATCCGGAACTTTTAAATCATGAGTGGTGCTCATCCAAGGCACAGATTAATGGCACGACGGCGCACGTAACAGCCATTTTCGGGATGACTCTTTCCGGGCTTGTAATCAGCGATGTGTATTCAAAAGTGCTATCTGTTTCTGAAAAATCCTAAAAATGTAAAGGTCTGATTGTCTGTGTAAAGTTCTACTTGGTTGACGGACGTGAGTGAAGAGCTTAATTTTGCCGGACACTCTAACACTGTACCGATCATGAATACGGAACTGCTTAAACGCAACATCAGAAAGCAAAGAAAGGTTATGGGGATGACCCAGGAAGAGCTGGCGAGAAGGATAGGAATTTCGCGTCAGGCTTATAATAACATAGAACACGGAAGGACTCGTCTTGTCAACAAGAAACTTGGTAAAATCGCGGACCAGTTATGCGTCAGTGTGGATCGCTTACTCCTTGGCTATGAGCCGTCTCCTGATACTGACTCCCTTAAGCGGGAGCTGAACGAGAAAAATGAAAAACTTGCCTATTCGGAAAGACAATGTTCCGAGATGCAGATTCGTCTCGACGGCATGAAGCAGTTGCTTTCTCAACAGACATCCTACATAGAAAGTCTTAAAAAAAATCGAGATGTACCAGACGGCTCAGATTGACCGTTTGATGCGGGATAATGGGGAGTAAAAAAGACGCGACCCTGTATTGTCGTCCAAGGTATCGCCAGAAACCGAAATCCACAATAGAAGGTCACGCCTAAAGGCAAAAACCTTCTTTTACCGTGGATTATAAAATTGGCGATTTTAAGACGTCGGCAAAAGAACGTTCATTATTTGATGCAAATATACAATTTATTTTGCTCTCAAGTCCTCATCTCCAAGCAGAATATAGTCCAGTGTGGTGGCGCATTCTCCAGCTATACGCTCCAGTTTGTCGTTAAGCAGATTAGTGTGCCCGCTTTCTATATTGTAATAGGCTTGTCTGGAGATACCGATTTTGAATGCCAATTCTTCTTGGCTGAGTCCGGCCCTTTCGCGGGCCTTGCGAATGTTAAGGTGAATAGAATCTTTATTCATTTTAAGATCTTTATGTTAGGTAGAAAAATAACGGCAAGCCGAGCTTGCCGCGTACTAAGTGTTTAGATTGTTATATGGAAAGACATAGTCAGGACCACTTCCTCCTAAAGTGAATCCAAGCATAAGGGGCGGATGTTTATTCGCTCTCTATCAATTCATAATCGAGCAGACGCTGCTCCAGATTGGCATTCTTGACGCGGATGCGTACCTTGTCCCCGAGACGGAAGATTTTGTGCGTGCGCTTGCCCTTTATACGGTAAAGTTTCTCATCGAACTCGAAAAAGTCGCCTCTGATTTCGCGTAGAGGCACCATTCCTTCTATGTGCGTAGGCTTTATCTCTACATACATTCCCCACTCTGTAAGCCCTGATATGTGTCCGGTAAATTCATCGCCTACTTTATCCTGCATAAACTCTACAAGCTTGTATTTGATGCTCGTACGTTCCGCTTCGGTGGCAAGAGACTCGCGAGAAGAAGCATAGACGCATTCCTTTTCGAAGTATTCCTTGTCCTGACTTTTAGCCCCGTCCAGGTATAGGGCCAGCAGACGGTGCACCATAAGGTCCGGGTATCTTCGTATAGGAGATGTGAAATGCGTGTAGTCGGCGAATGCCAGACCGTAATGCCCGATGTTGTCTGTACTGTACTTGGCCTTAGCCATAGAGCGTAATGCTATGTCTCTGAAGGCTTCTTCTTCTGGTTTCCCGGACGAACGCGACATAAGGTCAGATATGGCACCGGCAGCTTTTTTCCCTTCAAGATTCTCCGGCATTTTATAGCCCAGGCTTCCGGCGAAGCGTCTTAGAGAGGCCAACTTGTCGGGGTTAGGAACGTCGTGCACGCGATAGACGAATGTTTTGTTCTTGGTTGATACAAATTCGGCTACGCTTCTATTGGCCAGCAGCATGAATTCTTCTATAAGCCAATTCGCTTCGCGGCTTATCTTCTGGTAAACTTCTATCGGGCGGCCTTTCTCGTCGCAGATAATCTTCATTTCCGGACGTTCAAAATCTATCGCTCCAGCCTTACGGCGTTTATTTTTAAGTATTTCCGCTAATTTGTTTAGAGTTCCAAGCGCATGGGAAAGTTCGTTCTGAGTGTCAAGAGGGGCGGTGATGATGGCTTGTGCCTCGTCGTAATTGAGCCTGTGGTTGGAGTTGATTATAGTGCGTCCGAACCATTTTTTACGTACTGCCGCGCGGGGACTGATTTCAAAAACTGCCGAGAAGCATAGTTTGTCTTCGTGAGGCCTGAGTGAACAGAGTCTGTTGCACAGCTTTTCCGGCAGCATAGGCACAGTGCGATCCGCCAGATAGACGGACGTGCCTCGCTCTCTGGCTTCAGTGTCTATGATGTCTCCCGGAGTTACATAATGCGAAACGTCAGCTATATGCACGCCCACCTCGTAATTACCATTATCTAAGACTTTGAAAGACAGTGCGTCATCGAAATCCTTAGCATCTTCAGGGTCTATGGTGAAAGTAAATGTGTTTCGAAAATCTTTTCGCGCGGCGATTTCTTTCGCGCTTATTTTGTCCGAGATTTTATCGGCTGCCTTTTCTACTTCTTTTTCAAAGCAGTATGGAAGACCGAATTCGGAAAGGATGCTGTGCATTTCGGTCTCGTTCTCTCCTGGTTCACCCATTACATCCACTATTTTACCCACCGGAAGGCTTTCGCCTTTATCCCAATGCTGGACTATGGCGGCCACTTTCCATCCCTTTTTCGCGCCTGCTTTTTCGGCCTGACGCGGGTCCACTTCTATGTCATAAGGCATGTTTCGGCTTTGCATAAGAACCCATGCGCCTTGCGTGAAGGTGTGATATATGCCTATGAACGGCTTATCTGAGCGTTCGAGTACATCCAGGATGCGGCCTTCACGACGCTCTCCCCGTCGAATGTTGCGCGCATGTTCTTTTTTCTGGCTTTTAGGGGAAACTTCTTTTGTTACAGCCACTCTTACCGTGTCTCCCTGAAGTGCTCCCCTTGTTTTGGATGCCGGTACGAATATCTCATCTTCACTGTCATCCACTTTAACGAAGATATAGCCCTCGCGGCTCATCTGTGCTTTTCCTACATAAGAGGGGTATATTTTTTCCCCGGGTTTGCGCTTTTTCTTCTGAATCATCCTTTTGTACACTCTTTTCTTACGCTGCTTTTCTGTCCATTTTCATCTTGTCATCGGTTACGTTCGAAAATTCAGCATAATAAAATTCGGTAACCATTTCAAAACAGATTCTTATTTGCGGCTGCAAAGATAGTCAGTAATCGTTAAAAATGAAAGATTTACGAAGTCATAAAAAAACTTCAGCCCTCGCAGGCGACCGTAAATCGCTGTAAGGGCTGAAAGTATATGGATTGTGAATGATAGATTACTTGCTGATGGTAGCTACAGGGCGAACTGAATTACCCTCGTAACGATATTGGCTGCCTTCAGCGTTGGTGCCGGAAGCTTCTGAGAAAGGATAGCTGCTTGCGAGGTCATAGTCGATATAAGGATCTCCCTTGCGGATCTCAGCTGTCCAATAATCTCCGTTCTTACCTGAGTATTTATAAGCAGGAAGGAAGATGGAATTGTTATTCTTCTTACTCTTAATTTCAATTCCGTTAACCTCTTTTCCGTTTACGGTCTTTGTCGTCCATTCACCGGTGGTGTTTTCTTTATTAAGAAGTTCGTCGAACTCGGCTTTAAGTGGAGTGCGGCAAGGAGCCTTGAGTGCTACGGTAGCGGCGTCATCTGCGGCTTCAAGAATTTGCTTTCCGTCGTTCTCGCAGTATTTTGTGTATTCACCTTTTTTGCCATATTTGTATGTGTCTTCGGTGTAGGACGTCTTAACAGCGGTCTCGCCCCATGCGAAGTAGTTTCCTTCGTCGGTAGAAGAACTTGCACCTACATTACACTCAGCCCAAAGAAGTCCGCTTGGAAGTCCAAGATCAACAAAGCGGTATCCATTGATTGTATAGATGCCGCCGCCGAGGTCTTCGATAACGGCTTCATCGTTCGTTTTGTCTTTTTTTGTGCATGAAATGGCGGCTATGCCAATGCAAATGGCGGCAGTAGCCAGATAAAAAAACTTTTTCATAAAATAATAAAAACTAACTAAATAATTCAACTCTATAAACCTGGCTTAATCACATTCCGCTTGCTTGCAAGTCGCTCGTGTGGACCAGATTTTCGGCGGCAAAGATAGAAAAAAACATTTTATATTTGCAAGTAAATTACTACATTTGTAAAGTGTGTCCGCAGAGACACGCTATTTTTTTGTGCTATGACTATTAAACAATTAAAAGACAACATCCGTGTCATCGAGGACTTCCCTAAGCCGGGGATTCATTTTCAGGACGTAACTACACTATTCATGAATGCAGAGTGCCTTAAAGAACTCAGCGATCGTCTTTATGAGATGTATAAAGACGAGGGCATCACTAAGGTGGTGGGTGTCGAATCCCGCGGGTTCATAATGGGCGGAATAATCGCAGAGAGACTCGGTGCCGGATTTGTTCCTGCCAGGAAGAGAGGAAAGCTCCCGAGTGAAAAAGTCTCTGAGACCTACGAACTCGAATATGGAACGGATACCATCGAGATTCACACGGGTTGCATTGGCCCTGAAGATGTAGTCCTCATACATGATGACCTTCTGGCCACCGGCGGAACAATGGCTGCGGTAAGTCGTCTGATAGGCAGATTTTCTCCTAAAAAGATTATGCTTAACTCCATCATCGAACTGACCGGATGTCCTAAACTTAAGGTGTTCCCTTACGATCTTGATCTTAAGACCATAATAAAGATAGATGAGGCTTAGGCGACGTTCAGAAAGTCGCTTAAACTCGTTTTACTTTTGTTACGTTCCTGACTCTTGACAGGGCTGACATGACTTTATCCAGTTCCGAATTCGAAGGGACGAGGAGTTTTATCTGCATATCGTCTTCTCCCGTGCGGGAATTGGCGTTGATATTCAGCGAACGGAGAGATACTCTGAATTTGCTTATGGCGTCCGTAATCTGAGGCATAACCGAAGACTCAGGGGTGGCGCTGACCAAGAGGGAGACTAAAAATTCTCCGCTGCTTTGTGTCTCCTGCCACTTGACTTTCTGGATGCGGTAAGGATATTTTTCTATCAGTCTGGAAGCATTGGGACAGGAAATTCTATGGATTTTGATGCCCTCTCCTCTAGTTACAAATCCGAATACGTCGTCGCCGAACACGGGGTTACAACACCCGGCCATCTTGTATTGAAGGCCTTTGACATCTTTAGCATTAAGAACCAGGATGTCGTCCCCGGTGCTGGTGTAACCGGCAGGGCGCGAATTTTCAAGAGCCACGGCAGCTGCGACACTTTCTTCCTGACGTTTCGCTTCGCCCTGGATATATTCCTTTATATCATTGACATCCAATTCCCCGGACCCAATGGCGGCATACATAGGGATTTGTCCGGAATACTTGAACTTCTTACAGAAATCCATAATCTGCTCATCCGTGAACTCCATTTTCCAGTTCTTGAGCCGTCTTTCGAGAAGTTCTTTCCCTTGTAATGCCAATTTCCTCTCTTCTGCATCCAGCTCCTGGCGAATTTTGCTCTTGGCCTTGCTGGATACCACCCAGTTGAGCCAATCCGAAGACGGTTTCTGTGTCTTGGTCGTCAAAATCTCCACCACATCTCCTGTCTGGAGTTTCTCGCGTATGGATACGGCTTTGCCTCCTATCTTGGCTCCGCTGCACCTGCATCCTACTCCGCTGTGGATATTGAATGCGAAGTCAAGCACGGTGGCTCCTACAGGAAGTATGCGCAGTTCCCCGGAAGGAGTGAAGACGAATATGTCTTTCTGTGAGGCGAGAGGCATTTCTTCGGGGTCATTAACCATTTTATGCTCAAGAGCATAGCGTACTGATGTGAGCCAAGTGTCGAGTGTCTGTTCCGCTTTTATCCCCTTGTATGACCAGTGCGAGGCCAATCCGCTTTCCGCAATCTCATCCATACGGCGCGTGCGTATCTGCACCTCGATATAGTTTCCTCTTGAGTTTTGGACAGTGATGTGGAGACTTTCATATCCATTAGCCTTAGGCTTGGTAAGCCAGTCTCGCAGACGCTTCACGTCTGGGACGTATTCTTCTGTCACATAAGAATAGACTTTCCAGCACAGGTCGTGTTCCACTTCTTTTACAGGTTCGCAGTCTATGATGAAACGCATGGCGAATACGTCATAAACCTCTTCGAACGGCACTTTTTGGACCTGCATTTTTTTATAGATGCTATAAGCCGTTTTAGTTCTGACCTTGACTTTATAGTGGATATTCGCCGAGTCGAGTTTTTCTTTGAGCGGTTCTATGAATTCCACTCTAAGTCTTTCTCTGTCGGCGGCAGTAGCTGCCAGTTTGTTCGTTATGGCGCGATATTGTTCCGGTTCGGCAAATTTGAAGAAAATGTCCTCAAGTTCGCTTTTTATGTTGTATAGGCCAAGCTGATGTGCAAGCGGGATGTAAAGCATCTGTGTTTCAAGCTGCTTTTGTTCGCGCTTCGTCTTAGGAAAGATGCTCAGGTTGCGCATCACTTCCAGACGGTCCGCTATTTTGATTATGGTAACGCGCGGGTCTCTGCTGTAACCTACTATGAGTTTCTTATAATTTTCGGCTTCGAGCCGTGTGTCCTTGGGCTTTATGGTGCTTATCTTATTAAGCCCCTCCACGAGCGTGCGGACTTCCTCCGTGAATTCTGAAAGGTCCACTTCCGGATGTGCTCTGGAAGCTTCGTGAAGATAAACGGCAGCGATGCATTCTTCGGGAAGACCTATCTCGTCGCGCACTATGGCCGCTACTCCGTCCGGGTGCGTTATGAAAGGGACTCCGTTGCTACGGGTCTCATCTTTAAGAACTTCAACAGCTATCGCTCTTGCTCTTGATATCAAATCGTTCATAGTTTATTTTTTCTTTTTATCTAATTTTTTCTGAAAGGCTTGCGCGTTACGGCTGTGTTCTTTATATGTCTTTGCGAACAGATGCTGTCCGGCAGTCGTGGTGGATGCGCAGAAATACAGATAGCCCGAAGCCGTATTGGCATTAAGAACAGCATCTATGGCCGCCTTGGTGGGGCAGCATATAGGTCCTGGGGGCAAGCCTTTGTGGGTGTAGGTGTTATATGGAGAATTTACGCGGAGATGACGTTCGCGTATGCGTGTAAGTTTAAAGTCGTAGCAAAATGCTATGGTAGGACAGGCCTGCAAGCGCATACCCCGTTTAAGCCGGTTAAGATACACTCCCGCCAGGTTCTCGTATTCGGGTACATAATTCGATTCGCATCGTACGATGGATGCCAATATGCTGACTTCCAGTGGGCTTAATTTATATGCGGCAGCCTTGGCGGTCCTTTCTTCTGTCCAAAACTTATCGTATTCGCGTTTGAAAAGTGAGAACAAATCGTCAAGTGTGGCGTCCCAATATATCTCGTATGTGTCCGGGATAATGAGCGCGAACACTGTCTGCGGGGTAAATCCGTAAGTCTTAAGAAAGTCCTTATCGTTAAGTGCGTTGTGAACGGTGGTGGAGTCAAGAAGCAGGCAGTTGCTTATCTTCGTCGCTATCTCGCTTTTAAGCCGCAGCGACCCTGACAGCGTAACTTTTACTGGAGACTGCCAAGCGTTGTTTAGCATCCTCGCCACATAGACCGAAGAATACGAAGGCTCTATCGTATAGTGCCCCACTATCATAAAGTCTTTAACTCTTTTACGTTCAAACACTTTACGCAGATTTTTTTCGGAGCGTATGTCGCTCGTCTTTTTTATCTGTGCTATCACGCCCTCCACTGTGGTGGTATCTGTTACGTACACTTCGCTCCTGGCAGTGAAGTTGGATATTTTAGTATCCCTGAGACGTCCCCACGCCACTAAAAGCAGAAAGACTGCTACCGCTACTATACAGTATTTTGTCGTTTTCCTCATCGCAGTCTTAGTTCTTGATCTTTATAAAGGGTATCGCCTTCACTGAGATGGTTACGTCTCATCACGCTTTTCATCTTCACTCCGAACCGCTGGCATATAGTGTAGAGGTCTTCACCGTCTTCGTTAACTATGTACATGTCAAGTCCTCTGGCGGTACGGTTCTTTTTAGCTCTGATGTAAACTATTTGTCCCGGAGTAAGGGCAGAGTCTTCCGTCAGGTCGTTGAACCGAAGTATCTCTTTCGGGTACAGATTATATTGCTTTGAGAGTGATGCAAAAGTGTCGCCCTTGCGTGCATAGACAAACTCCACACCATTAACCTTATAGACAGGGCGGTTGACTTCGAAAGTATATTCTTCGTCGTATTTGACTGCACCTTCGTTTGCCACTTCCACTGCTACCGGTTGCTCAAGTCTGTCCGGCGATACGACAGCCACTTTCACGTTATCGTAGCGATGCAGGTCGTAGGTCTCGATTATCTCTATCAGTTTGGTCGCATATTTCGGATCCGTGGCGTACCCGGCCTTTTTCAGCCCGAAGCACCAACTTTTATAGTCCGTAGGGTCGTAGTCGAAAAGGAATTTGTACCTGTCGTTATAACGAAGGAAATCCGAGTGGTCGCGGAAAGATTCTTCAGCTTTATCGTATGCTCTGAAACATTCATTTTTCGCGTCGTCATCGTGCCTGATGCTTCTTCCTTTCCAATTTTTATGACACTTGATACCGAAATGGTTATTGGCCTTGGTGGCGAGTGTCGATGCTCCGGCTCCGGATTCCAACAGCCCCTGTGCCAATGTTATAGATGCCGGGACGCCGGATCTTTTCATCTCCGAGACGGCTATGGGGGCGTATTTTTTAATGTATTTTTCTTTCAGATCTGTTTGGGCCAATGCCAATGAAAGCAACACGCAAATTCCGGATATACAGGCTACAAATTTTTTCATTCCAACTCAAATTTCGCGGGTAAAGATAATGAAATTCCGTCATATCAGTATGATTTTTTCGTCGGCGAAGCTATAGTACGAATGGTCGCAGAGTATGATATGGTCTAAAAGATCTATATCGCAAGCCGAGCATGTTTTATGCAGGGTCTCTGTAACTGTCAAGTCAGCTCGTGAGGGGGAAGGATTTCCGCTTGGGTGGTTGTGCGCCAGAATTAGCGCCTGTGCACCTTTTTCCAAGGCCAATTTCACCACTTGTTTGGCATTTATGGCCACAGCGTCGCTACATCCTATGCCAAGGGCTTGAACATAAATGACTTTATGCGCATTGTTCATGAGTATCACCCATGCCTCTTCGTGCTCTGTCCCTTTAAGGGAAGAGATCAGTACCTCATAAGCGTCTTTAGCGGAAAGGATAGGTTTGTCTTCTACTTCCTGTCCCTCTGCGAAAAAACGTCTTCCAATCTCGAATGCCGCCATCAGAGTGGTGGCTTTGTCCTGTTTTATGCCGGGGAAAGTGCATAACTCCCTTTCTGTTAGGCGTGAAAGGGCGATTAGGCTCCCATCGCATTCTTTCAGAAGATTACGCGCTACGTCCAGCACATTCATGTTCTTGGTGCCGCTTCGAAGAAGAATAGATAAAAGTTCGCCGTTTGACAGGGCTCCTGGCCCATAGGAAAGAAGCCTCTCCCGAGGTCTTTCGCAAAGAGAAAGTTCTTTGATTTTCATAGTTCAGTTCCTTGGGAACCGCTTTAGTGCGATTCTTTCGAGTGCAAATCTATGAAAAAATATGAATTTCCGCCGTGTTTGCAGAATAAAAATATATTCGTATATTTGCAATCCTTTTGTTTATGGTGCGATTAGTTCAGTTGGTAGAGCACTAGATTGTGGTTCTAGGTGTCGTGGGTTCGAGCCCCACATCGCACCCTTGGGGCGGGCAGGAAATCTGACCGCCCTTTTTGTAAAGACTACTGAAAAGATGAAAAAAGAATTATTGATAGGCTTTTTCTTTTTTATGGCTCTATGTCCATTGGCATCAGGGCAGAAGATGTCGAAAGGGACGTGGATGCTTGGGGGAAGTGCAAGTTATAGTTCGCAGAATAACGATAATGCCGATTTCATCGTAGTTAGCGGCCTGGATGCGAAGGAATATGACATATCTTTCTCTCCGGCCTTTTGCTATATGATAAAAGATAATATGGGGATTGGCGCCAGAGTGGGGTATAAAAGGAATATGATGGAAGTGGATAGGGCGTCCCTTGACCTTGGAGATATAGCAGAGGTCCAGTTCTCGGATTATTATAAGATAAGTCAATCATTTGACGTTCAGGGCATTGCTCGGTACTATATTCCCTTAAGTTTTTCTTCTCGCATTGGCCTTTTCAGTGAATTTTCTCTTGGCTGGGGCTATGGTCAAGGAAAGGTTCTGGACGGAAGCGGAAATGCTGTAAATGGCACTTATGAAGTAAGTAATTCGATAGGTCTTAATATGCGTCCGGGGATGTTGGTTTTTATTACGGATCGCCTTTGTGTAGATGTGTGCGTAAATATGCTTTCTTTTCAGTATGATTGGACTCACCAGATTCATAATCAGATAGAGTCAGGGGATAGACACAGCAGCGCGGCTTACTTCATGTTCGATGCGCTATCATTATCTTTCGGACTCTATTATTATATATAGTATTCCGGAGCGTAGTCATCGTAAAAGATAACTTGACAATTTTAGTCGCAGCGTCCAATACACTACAAAGAAATTGAATATTGTATGACAGGGTTAGTGAAAAAGTTGACTTTTCTTATAGTTGTGGGTCTTTGTGTTTCGCATTCTTCCCACGCTCAAACGGATAGTCTCAGCATAAAGGATAAGGTGTTTGTGTCCAAGGGAGATGCCAGTGTCGGGGTACAGTTTTTTTATTTGGATTTTGACAGTTCGAACAGCGAATGGGCGCTTATCTTACAGCACCTTGATGCAAATGGCAGTATTCGTTCGTTTTCTCCGTATTTGGATTATGCCTATAAGGATAACCGCTCTGTCGGAGTACGTGTTAAATTTTTAGAAGTAGGCGGGGCTGTGTCTAATGCCGATTTTTCTATGTTTGGAGAGGACTCTGATATGTCGCTGCAGGATGTGAGTGCGAAATCAATAACATTTCAGACAGAGCTATATCACCGTTCCTATGCTGCGATAGATGGGGCAGGGCGCTTCGGCGCGTTTATGGATGTAGCTTTGGGTTGGTCTCACACAGATACTTCTTTTAATTCAGATGGTGGGTCGTCTGAACGCAGTTCCATTTCTAAAAAGATGCGCCTGGCAGTGCATCCGGGGCTTATGATTTTTGTTACGCCAAGGCTCAGCACGCACATGTCCGTGGGAATAGGAGGAGCGCAATATTCTACTACAGACTATGTTAAGGGTGGTGAAGTTGTAGGGCATCGCGAGGCTTCGCGTCTGCATTTCGGCCTTGATCTGCTGGACATTTCTTATGGACTGAGTTTACATTTTTAAAACATCAACAGACAATGAAAAGGATACTTTCTATAGCTTTAACTTCTGTCTTGAGCATTTTGTTTTCCTGTATTCGTAATGATGTTCCTTATCCGGATGTAGAGGCTCAAATAGTTGATATTCAAGTGGAGGGGGCGAAGTCTGTTAGGATAGACGCTTTATCGCGGACTGTAACGGTAACGCTGGACGAGACGATGGATCCGCGAAATGCCAATATCCAAAGCGTTACATATAATGATACCCGTGTGAGTGCGAGTGAAATGATAGAGGGAGTGCATGATTTAAGCAGCCCATTTTCCGTTACGTTGAGCGTTTATTACGAGTTTGTATGGACCATTTGCGCTGTGCAGGAAGTGGAACGTGTCTTTACGGTGTCCGGCGGAGTGGGCACTTCCGTAATCGACGAAAAAGAGTTCACGGCGACCGCTTTTGTCCCGAAAGGAACGGACCTTTCTTCCCTTTGGGTAACATCTCTTAAACTTGGCCCGGAAGAAGTAACTTCATATAGCCCTGACCCTAAAGAACTTGTGAATTTTTCTGAGCCAAAGTGCGTGCGGGTGGAATATCGCGGCGTCGTGGAGGAGTGGACCTTGTGTGTATCGCAGGTGGAGCAGAA
Source organism: Firmicutes bacterium TM09-10 (assembly GCA_963650755.1). Classification (GTDB taxonomy): domain Bacteria; phylum Bacteroidota; class Bacteroidia; order Bacteroidales; family UBA932; genus Cryptobacteroides. The sequence goes on from CAVJMH010000013.1 coordinate 35,148, forward strand.
GGTAATGTTCACCTCTATAGACGCGTGGACAGCCGTAGCTTGGTTGAGCGCTACTCGTTTTGGAGAAGATGATTGTGGATTCAGAATAAGAAAATCAGGGGAGTCTGATTGGCAGGAAGTAAATGGAGTATCTGTAAACGGAGGGTCTTTCACGGCCGCTGCTGAGGGATTGGAGCCTCTTACAGAGTATGAATGTATCGCTTATAGTGCCCAGGAGGCGACTTCGGTGCAGAGTTTTAAAACCCAGGCAGCCATTCAGCTTCCGAATGCCGGGTTTGAGGCTGTAAGTCATGCTGAATCAAGCAAATACTATTCTTTTTATGATCCGGAGTCTCTGGACGAATCTCTTCAGAGTAAATGGTGGGGCTGTGGAAATAAGGGTTCCACCACTATAGGGGCAAGCTATGCCATAACTATGCCTGATGACACGGATAAAGTGGAGGGCGAGCGTTCGCTTAAGATGACGTCCCGTTATGTGGTGATTAAATTTGCCGCGGGTAATGTTTTCTCAGGTTATTATGACCGTACGATAGACATTTCCGGTGGAGCTATCCACATTGGCCGTCCGTTTACCTTGAGACCTCGCAAACTTACGCTTTATCTTAAATATAATTCAGGTAAGATAGAAAAGAAGACTATCGGTGATGTTCCTGAGGGTGAGGATGTTAAGGTCGGAGATAATGACAGGGCTTCCGTGTGGATTGCACTTGGCGACTGGGATTATCGTCAGTATGGCGGAAGTGAGGAGTCGCCGGTTGAGATTAACACCACGGACAAGACCACTTTCTTTGACCCGGAAGGGGGAAATGTCATAGCCTACGGCCGTTATATCGCTACGGAAAGCATTGACGAGTGGACTAAGGTGGAGATTCCTCTAAAGTACACATCCACTTCCCGGGTCCCTACACACATAATAGTTTCTTGTGCCGCCAGTATGCTTGGAGATTATTTTACGGGAAGTCCGAATTCTGTCCTTTGGGTGGACGATCTTCATTTAGAGTATTAGTCTTATTTTTCGTAACTTCGCGTCTATGGATATAGTGATTACATACGTTGACGGGCTTGATCCTGTGTGGAGAGAGAGCTATAGTGAGCATACTCATGTGCCGATTATGACCAAACGTTTCCGCGACTGGGGTACCTTACCTTACTTATTCAGAGGCATAGAGGAAAATATGCCTTTCGTACGAAACGTTTTTCTGGTAGTTTCCGGTGATTCTCAGGTTCCTGCATGGGTAAATAGGGAAAATGTAAAGGTGGTGCACCATTCCGATTTCGTTCCTAAGGAGTTCCTCCCTACGTTCAATTGTAATCCGTTGGAGATGTATCTTCATCGCATAGAGGGTCTTGACGAAAAATTCCTTTATTTTAACGATGACATGTTCCCTATGCTTGCGTGCCGCGAAGAAGATTTTTTCCGTGACGGGAAGTCTGTAATTCATTTTTCTTCTCACCTTCTCGTAGGTGGAAATATGTACAAACAGATTTGTAAGAATTCTGATACATTGGCCCGTAGGTATGCCGCCTTGGCCCCATCACGCAGGTTTATCCGTCCACAGCACATTTGCTCCCCTATGCTTAAATCAGTGTGCGAGGAGCTTTTTCTTAAAGCGGAAAAAGAGGTTCGCGATTCTATAACCATCACCCGCACGGCACAGAACTATAATCAGTATATGTATCTTGACTATATGTATTATAAGGGTTTGATTATAGACGAGAAGATTTCCAATAAGCACATATCTGTAGCTCTTACTAGTCCTGGAAAGGTGTCTTCATTTATCCTTGCTCCTTCGCGTCGGTTAGTCTGCATTAACGACGTGCATCTGGGAGAGAAACATTACCGGACTATGCGAGACGCCATTCTCGCGGCATTTGAGACGCGGTTTCCAAAGAAAAGTCGGTACGAGAAGTAGTAGCTTCTAAAACTCCGAACGGATGTTATAGCGGTTCCTTTCGGAGGAAGAGCGCGCTATCAATTCTCCTATAAATCCGGCCAGAAAGAACAGTACGCCTATTACTATAGCCAGCAGAGCGAGGAAGAAAAGCGGCTGTTCAGTAACGGGACGGAAAGGCAGTCCGTGACTCTGCGCCACGAGTTTGTCTATTATAATCCAGATGGTTAGAACAAAACCTATCAGGAAAGTAAAAATGCCGCTGTAGCCGAAAAAGTGCATAGGCTTTTTACCGAATGTGCTTAAAAACCATAGACTTAAAAGGTCCAGGAAGCCGTTTACGAATCGGTCCATTCCGAATTTGCTCTTCCCGAATTTACGCTTTGCGTGCTGTGTCGGCTTTTCGGTAATCTTTGTGTATCCGGCGTTTTTGGCCAGATAAGGAATGTAACGGTGCATCTCTCCATATACCTCTATGTCCTTCACCACTTCTTTTTTATAGGCTTTGAGCCCGCAATTCATATCGTGCAGACGTATGCCCGTTATTTTACGTGCGGTGGCGTTATAGAGTTTGGAAGGCAGGTTCTTTGTGAGGGCGTTATCCTGGCGGTGCTGTTTCCAGCCGGACACTATGTCCCAGTCGTCCTGCTTGATCATTTCGTACATCTGCGGCATTTCCTCGGGAAAATCCTGCAGGTCAGCGTCCATAGTTACCACCACATCCCCCTCGGCTTTTTTAAATCCGCTATAGAGAGCCGCCGATTTACCGTAATTGCGCCTGAATCGTATGCCGTGTATAGCTTTATTCTCTTTTGCAAGCTTTAGGATTTCGTCCCAAGAGCCGTCAGTGGAGCCATCGTCCACGAATATCACTTCGTAAGTTAAATTCTTCTCGCTCAGGGATTTATCTATTCTCCCTGCCAATTCTTCCAGACTGTCCTTTTCGTTCAGAAGAGGTATGACCACAGAAATGTCCATATCAGTTTTTTTCTGCAAATGGGTCTGACGGGACTACCCTCGGGGCCAATATGAGTGAAAGCACCCATCCGTAAAGGAAACAATAGATGAATTGGCTTATAAGAATAATAGTTGAAAAATTATTCTCTGTCCACTGAAGGGAAAGACGTGTGTTTTCATCCATGGTGGAGCCAAATTGGAGGTAAATTTGATCCCACAGCGCTTTCACTGCGTCGGGGAAAAGGTGCTGGTATGAAACGTAATAGAATGCGGCCGTGATTATCGCCGAGAACAGCGCGATATAAGTTCCGTAACTCCGAAGTGAGCGGGAATCGACTCCGTCATAACTGACGTACAGCCTCTTCATGCAATATTTCATAAGTAGCACGAGGCCTACTATTTTGGCGAAGTCTAAAATATAGATTACTCCTTGACTTTTAAGCAGAATCGACAGGATGCCGTAAAGACCTGATACCAATCCGAACAGCACTCCGGCCTTGGCCGCCTCATTGCGTATGAATTTTTTATCTATTGTTTCCATAACCGCACAAAGATAGAAATTTTTTAATTATCTTTGTGGGCTTTATAAACTTACGATATGGCGACTATTGCATTTACAGACGGAACTTTCCGTCCTTGGGAGGACGATGAGGCTAAGAAGATTTTCTGGCATTCTTCGGCTCACCTTATGGCTGAGGCCTTGGAGGCTTTGTATCCGGGCGTGAAATTCGGTGTGGGACCTGCCGTAGAGACGGGCTTCTATTATGATGTGGATTTCGGCGGACAGCAGATTAGCGAGGCTGACCTTAAGAAGATAGAAGACAAGATGATAGAATTGGCCAAGACTAAGGAGACATTCGAAAAAGTGGATGTGTCTAAGGCTGAGGCTATGGATTATTTCAAGAAGAAAGGCGATCCGTATAAGTGCGAGCTTATCGAGGGCTTGGAAGACGGCACTATTACTTTCTATAAGAACGGTAATTTTACCGACCTTTGCCGTGGCCCGCACCTTAAGCATGTGGACGACATTAAGGCAGTAAAGCTTACTTCCATAGCAGGTGCTTATTGGAAGGGAGATCAGAACCGTGAGCAGTTGACGCGCATTTATGGCGTATCTTTCCCTAAGAAGAGTCTGCTTGACGAATACCTCACCCTTTTGGAAGAAGCCAAGAAGAGGGATCATCGTAAGATAGGTAAGGAGATGCAACTCTTCACTTTCTCTTCGCGCGTGGGTCTCGGACTCCCTTTGTGGCTTCCTCGTGGTGCTCAGATGCGCTATACGCTTGAACAGTTCCTTCGTCGTAAGCAGCAGGAGCTTGGCTACCTTCCGGTGGTTACTCCTCATATCGGTTCTAAAGAATTGTACGTCACCTCAGGGCACTATGCTAAATATGGTAAGGATTCATTCCAGCCTATACATACTCCGCAGGAAGGTGAAGAATATATGCTTAAGCCTATGAACTGCCCTCATCACTGCGAGATTTATCGCAGCGAGCCACGTTCATATAAGGACCTGCCGCTCCGCTTCGCCGAATTCGGTACTGTCTATCGTTATGAGCAGAGCGGTGAGCTTCACGGACTTACGCGAGTTCGTGGTTTTACCCAGGACGATGCGCATCTTTTCTGCCGTCCAGACCAGCTTCAGGAGGAGTTCGAGAAGGTGATAGATCTCATCCTCTATGTATTCAAGACATTGAATATGACGGAGTATATGGCGCAGATCTCACTTCGTGATCCTAATAATAAGACTAAATATATAGGAAGCGACGAAAACTGGGAGAAGGCGGAGAACGCTATCATCGTAGCGGCTCAGAAAAAGGGCCTTAAAACCGTGGTCGAATATGGCGAAGCTGCATTCTATGGTCCTAAGCTTGATTTTATGGTAAAGGATGCCATAGGACGTAAATGGCAGCTCGGTACCATTCAGGTGGATTATAATCTTCCTGAACGTTTCCAGCTCGATTTCGTGGATGCGGACGGACAGAAGCAGCGCCCTGTTATGATACACCGCGCACCATTTGGTTCCATTGAGCGTTTCACGGCTGTGGTTCTCGAACATACTGCCGGACATCTGCCTGTATGGCTCTCTCCGGATCAGGTTAAGATTTTACCTGTCAGTGAGAAATATGCCGATTATGCAGAAAAAGTTTGTAATTTGTTGAAAAATTCCGAAATTCGCGCTTCTGTCGATTCTCGTAACGAGACTCTTGGAAAGCGTATAAGGGATATAGCGGCACTGAGAGTTCCTGTACTTGCGATTGTCGGCGAGAAAGAGGCTACTGAAGGCACTGTTTCCATTCGTCGGGAAGGTGTTGACCAGGGCTCTATGAGTGCTGAACAGTTTGTTGAATATATAAAGACAGCGATAGCTGAAGAATTAGCTTAATGCCAGGACCTTACAGACCAAAGCCGGCCGGAGCACGTCCACAGCAGGGACGCAGGCCTGATCCTCGTCAGCAAAAGGACGAGTTTGAGCTTCGGATTAACGGAAAGATAACCGCTCCGCAGGTTCGCTTGGTAGGGGACAATATCCCGGAACAAGGGATTTATCCTATTTCGAAAGCGATTAAACTTGCAGATGACCTTGAATTAGACCTTGTGGAAATCAGTGCGAAGGCGGATCCTCCTGTATGCAGGATAATGGATTACGAGAAGTATATCTACCAGCAGAAGAAGAAGGCCAAGGAGATGAAGTCGAATTCGACTAAAGTGGTAATCAAGGAGATACGCTTCGGCCCTAATACTGATGAACACGATTTTCAGTTCAAGTTGAAGCACGCTCAAGGCTTTCTGCAGGAAGGTTCAAAGGTTAAGGCTACCATCTTTTTTCGTGGGCGTTCGATTATGTTCGCGGATCAGGGAGAAAAACAGCTTTTGCGTTTCGCCGTGGAGCTTGAAGAGTATGGACGCGCCGAGAACATGCCTGTCCTGGAAGGAAAGAGGATGACGATGATGATAGCTCCGCTTAAAAAGAAATAGTCCGTAGAGATACGGTACATTTATAAACATTTATTAATTAAACATTTTTACACAATGGCAAAGCTTAAAACGAACCCCGGTGCCAAAAAGCGCTTTACGCTTACCGGGTCGGGCAAAATTAAGAGGAAGCACGCTTACCACAGCCACATCCTCACCAAGAAGACCAAAAAGCAGAAGAGAAATCTTGATCATTTCGCAATCATCGAATCTGCGGATATCAAGAGAGTGAAAGAAATGTTGGTTCTCTAAAAAAGTATTAAATTATGCCAAGATCAGTCAATTCAGTTGCCTCAAGGGCACGCCGCAAGAAGATTCTTAAGAGAACACGCGGTAATTTCCTCGCAAGAAGGAATGTATGGACGGTAGCGAAGAACACCTACGAAAAAGGACTTACCTATGCTTACCGTGATCGTAGAGCCAAGAAGCGTAGTTTCCGCGCACTTTGGATTCAGAGAATCAACGCAGCCGTACGCCAGTATGGTATGACTTACTCTCAGTTCATAGGAGCTCTCGCAAAACACAACATCGGACTTAACCGTAAGGTGCTTGCAGACCTCGCCATGAATAATCCTAAGGCATTCGAGGCTATAGTTAAATCAGTTAACAAGAAGTAGCTGTGAGCCTGAAGGAATTTACCCATAATAAGTGGACGGGGTTCATTTTTTGGTCCCTGCTTTACATAGCTTGGGTAATTTGGCTTGGAAACTACTGGTTCCTTTTGGGTCTCGGAGTGATATTTGACATATTCATCACCCGCAGAGTCCATTGGAATTTCTGGAAGAAAAGATATAGGGAAGGGGAGAAACATTCTGCTGTAAATGATTGGCTTGATGCCATAATATTTGCGGTAATCGTGGTCACCTTCATCAATATTTTCTTTTTTCAAGCATTCAAGATTCCTTCTTCCTCGATGGAGAGAACTCTCTACACAGGAGATCATCTCTTCGTAAGCAAATTGACATACGGACCCAAGTTGCCTCAGACTCCGCTGACGCTTCCTTTTACGCATAACGTGGCTTTCGGCCGGGAATCATATTCGAGGGCAGTTAAGTGCGATTATCGCAGACTTAAAGGAAGACGGAGCGTTCAAAGGGGAGATGTGGTCGTGTTCGGTTTCCCGAATGGAGACACCGTTCTTAGAAAAGCACCTGCAGAAGACTATTATGCTCTCTGTAGATTTTATGATAAGAAGATGGTCATCTCCAAATTAGGACCTGTTATCGCGCGTCCTGCCGACAAGGTGGATCACTATGTGAAAAGATGTGTGGCCGTAGCCGGTGACACTCTTGAAGTGAGAAAAGGCCTTGTGTGGGTAAACGGAGTGAAAGAACCTGTTTATCCCGGATTGCAGATTTCGTCCGTTCTTGAGGAGACTCAGCGAGACTACAGAGAGATTTTCCCTTTCAGCGCGTCCTATAGCTGGAGCAGAGACGAATTTGGACCGCTTTGGATTCCTAAGAAAGGCGTTACAGTCAGGCTTACCTCACAGAATCTTCCTCTTTATGAGAGAATTATCAAGGTTTATGAGGGCGCTTCCGTAAGCGAGGCTCTTGAAGCCGGAGAGTACACCTTCAAGCAGGATTACTACTTCATGATGGGAGACAACAGGCACAATTCCTTGGATTCAAGGTATTGGGGCTTTGTTCCGGAAGACCACATAGTGGGGAAGCCGGCCATTATATGGCTCTCGACAGATGCGGATGAATCTTTCCCTCGTAATATTCGGTGGAACAGATTTCTGAAGCTGGTAAAAGATTAATAATAAATAAAAAAGAATAATTATGGCAAAGGTTTGTCAAATAACCGGAAGGAAGAGAATGAAAGGTAACAATGTTGCCCATTCTAAATTGCGCACCAAGCGCGACTTCTCCGTCAATCTTAAGAACAAACGTTTCTGGAGTGAGGAGGAGCAGAGATTTATAACCCTCAAGGTATCTTGCAAGGGTATGAGAATCATCGAAAAGAACGGCCTGGAGGCTACAATTCGTGAGGCTCAGAAGAAAGGATATGTTAACCTTGTTTAATTTTTGAAGTTATGGGAAAGAAAGCAAAAGGCAACAGGGTGCAGGTCATCCTCGAATGCACAGAACAGAAAGCTACCGGTGTTCCGGGAATTTCTCGTTACGTGACTACCAAGAATAAGAAGAACACTACAGAACGTCTTGAGAGAAAGAAGTATAATCCTTTCCTTAAGAGAGTGACTGTACATCGTGAAATCAAATAATCTGAGGAGGATATAATATGGCAAAGAAAGCCGTCGCAACATTCGCAGCTAAGGCCGGTGCTAAGAGCATGGTCAAGTGCATCCGTATGGAAAGATCTCCTAAGACCGGTGCTTATGTCTTCACAGAGCAGTTGGTTGAGGAGGCTCAGGCTAAAGAGATGTTCTCAAAGAAGTAATCTTCATTGAGTACTCGTTATATTAAGGAGGGGATGGACAAAAATGGTCATCCTCTCTTTTTGTGTTGTTGCGCACTTAAACATGCAAATGAACCAAAATGAACTTGAATAATTGGCGAGAAATGCTGTAATTTGCGTGCAGATATAGATTGTCAATTAAAAATATGAAGATAAATAACGGAAAAGCTATCCCGGAATTGAAGTGTCTTCTGGATGAAGTGGAAAAAAGATATGGACGCATGATATGCACCACTACGGATTTTGAGGCGCTTGCGGTCGTTGTTCAACACGAGATTAGCGTAGGGTATTTGTTATAGAAAGTTGATTATAAAATAATTACTTGGATATGAAATATGATTTTGATACGATAATAAACCGTCGGGGGACGAACTGCGAGAAGTGGGATTCGACTCCTGAGGGGGTGCTCCCTATGTGGGTGGCGGATATGGATTTTGAGACGGCGCCTGCTGTCATGGAGGCTCTTAAAAAGCGTTTGGAACATGGCGCTTTCGGATACACTCATGTGCCTGATGAGTACTACAAGGCGATTGACGGGTGGTTCAGCCGTAGGCACCATTGGCACATAGATAGAGAACAGGTCATTTACACTACCGGAGTGGTGCCGGCGCTTTCTGCCGTGATAAAGGCTCTCGTAAGGCCGGGCGGTAAAGTACTTATCCAGACACCGGTCTATAACTGCTTTTTTTCTTCTATAAGGAATAACGGCTGTCAGATTCTGGAGTCTCCGCTCGTTGCGGATAGAGATACTTATCGTTTTGATTTTGAGGATATTGAATGTAAACTTTCTGATCCTCAGACAGATTTGATGATTCTTTGTAACCCTCACAATCCCGTGGGCCGCGTATGGCGAAGAGAGGAACTCGAAAGGCTTGCAGAGCTTTGTAAAAAGCATTCCGTGAGGGTGGTTTCCGATGAGATTCATTGCGAACTTGTTATGCCGGGGCATGAATACACTCCTTATTCGCTGGTGGATCCTACTTGCGTAAGTCTGGTTTCGCCGTCCAAGGCTTTTAATATAGCAGGTCTTCAGGTTGCCAATATCATCTGTCCGGACGACAAAGTTAAGGCGCTGATTAATCGTGCGATAAACATTAACGAAGTGTGCGATGTCAATCCTTTCGGGGTGCTCGCGTTGATAGCGGCATATAACGAAGGCGGGGAATGGCTGGATGAATTAAACAGTTATCTATATCAGAACTATCTATTTATGAGAGAGTTCTGTCGGGTAAATCTACCGGAATATCCTGTGTGCAGACTCGAGGGTACTTATCTGGCGTGGATGGACTGCCGTCATCTGGCGCTAAGTTCAGTGGAACTTGACAGAAAACTTCAGAGTGAGGCTCGTCTGCGTCTTAATCCGGGAAGTATGTATGGCAAGGCAGGTGAAGGCTTTATGCGGTGGAACCTGGCGTGCCCACGTGCTTTGCTTGAAGAGGGCCTTAAGCGGTTCGCGGCGGCAGTCGTAAGATAGCGCAGGGCTAAGGAATTTTAAAAAGCAGGCGAATGTCCAAGCATCCGAAAAGCGAAGAACTCCTTTCTTATATAAGAGACGGCAAGTCGATGTCTGTCTCCCAAAGACTTTCGCTTACATTTAGACTTGCTTTTCCGGCGATGGTCGCCCAGATGTCTTCTATAGTGATGCAGTATATCGATGCGGCTATGGTGGGGAGTCTGGGGGCGGAGCCTTCTGCATCCATAGGGTTGGTATCCACTACGACTTGGCTTTTCTCAGGGGTATGCTCGGCGGTGGTGGCCGGTTTCTCTGTGCAGGTAGCTCATTACATAGGGGCCAATGAGTTCAAACAGGCCCGTCAGATTCTTCGCGAAGCGCTTACATTCACTTTGTCTTTCGCCGTGATTCTTTCTGTGTGCGGGGTGCTGATAAGTGATTCGCTTCCTTCGTGGCTTGGGGGCGGGCCTTCCATAAGAAAAGATGCCAGCGATTATTTTCGCATTTATTCGCTGTTTCTGCCCTTACTGCAAGTGTGTTTTCTTTCAAGCAGCATGCTTCGCTATAGCGGAAATATGAAAATGCCAAGTGCTATGGGCATATTGATGTGTGTGCTCGATGTCATATTCAACTTCTTTTTCATTTTTCCTCAAAGAGTTATGACTGTAGCCGGCTGCTCATTCACTGTCCCCGGTCTTGGACTTGGAGTAAAGGGAGCGGCTCTCGGAACAGGCGCTGCGATAGCCGTGGTGGCTTTTATTCTGCTCATATATACGGTTCGTTCATCGGGGATGCTGAAATTGGTAGGCGAGAGAGGCAGTTTTATCCCTACGTCTAAAACCATAGTCCGCTCACTTCACATAGGACTTCCTATGGGCTTTGAGCATGTCCTTTTGTGCGGCGCCCAGATAATATCCACTACCATAGTGGCTCCGTTGGGGGTGGTGGCTATAGCGGCCAATTCATTGGCAGTTACGGCTGAAAGTCTGTGTTATATGCCCGGATATGGTATAGCGGACGCAGCTACCACTTTGGTCGGACAAAGTCTTGGCGCCAGACGGCCTTTCCTGGCCAGAAGATTTGCATACATAACAGTGGGAAACGGTATGCTGGTAATGACGATGATGGGTGTGGTGATGTACTTGCTGGCTCCGGAGATAATTGGCTTTATGACTGTGGATGAGGGAGTTAAGGCTCTTGGCGCGGAAGTTTTAAGAATTGAGGCCTTCGCGGAGCCTATGTTCGCAGCGAGCATAGTATCGTATAGCGTGTTCGTGGGTGCCGCTGATACATTGGCTCCATGTTTCATGAATCTGGCAAGTATGTGGGGCGTAAGGCTCACTCTTGCGGCTTATCTCGCGCCTCGCATGGGGCTAAAAGGTGTGTGGATAGCCATGTGTATAGAACTGTGTTTCAGAGGATTTATATTTTTAGTTAGGTTATTTAGACAAAAATGGTTAAGAAGATATGAAGGTAATAAAAAATAAGGAATTCGGAGGAGAAAGGCCTCTTTTCGGAGAGTACGACCTTCGCTTGGAAGGGGTTATAGTAAGACAGGGCGAATCTGCCATCAAGGAGTGCAGTAACATAGAAGCCGTGAGGTGCCGTTTTGAGGGGAACTATCCCTTCTGGCACGTGCATGGTTTTGAGATTAAGGACTGCTATTTCGATGTGGGAGGGCGTTCGGCGCTGTGGTACTCGGATCATCTGAAGATGTCGGATACGGTCATAGACGCCCCTAAGATGTTCCGCGAGATGAAAGAGTTACAGCTTGAAAGAGTGCGGATTAACGATGCTGACGAGACTTTCTGGAAGTGTGAGAACATAGTGGCTCACGACTTGAAACTTTTCGGGGGCACATATCCTTTTATGCTCAGCCGTAATATTTTAGTGGACGGTCTTCAGAGTGAAAGCAAATATGTGTTCCAATATGTCAAGAATGTCGAGATTCATAATGCCAAGATAAGCACTAAGGACGCGTTCTGGGAAGTGGAGGATGTGGTGGTTTATGATTCTGTTCTGGACGGGGAATATCTGGGATGGCATTCAAAAAATTTAACGCTTGTAAATTGCCATATATCAGGCCTTCAGCCTCTGTGCTATGCCGAAAATCTGGTACTTGAAAACTGCACTTTCGACCCCGCGTGCGATCGCGCCTTTGAGTATTCTTCTGTGAATGCGGACATCAGGGGAGGCATTACGAACATTAAGAATCCTATGTCCGGAAGGATCGTGGCGGATAAGATACGCTCTGTCACTCTGGACGAGAACATTAAGGCTCCGGCGGACTGTGAAATTTATGAAAGAAAATAGAATTTTTATAACTTTGGCGCGACTTTAAATCAATACCTGTATGCCTATAATAGAAATCAAGCATGTAAGTAAGAACTTCGGGGAGAAGGTGGCTCTGGAAGATGTCAGCCTGGACATCCCGGAGGGTGGGATTTTTGGCTTGCTTGGCCCGAATGGAGCCGGTAAGACCACGCTTATCCGTATTATTAACCGTATAACTATTCCGTCTTCGGGACAGGTACTTTTTCAGGGATATCCTATTACTCAGAGTGATGTGGAGAAGATAGGCTATATGCCGGAGGAGAGAGGTCTGTACCGTAAGATGAAAGTCGGCGAACAGGCTATGTACTTGGCCCAGTTGAAGGGTATGAGCCGGCAGAAGGCCCAGGAAGCGCTCAAGGAGTGGTTCATTAAATTTGGCATACAAGACTGGTGGAATAAGAAAGTGGAGGAGCTCTCGAAGGGTATGGCCCAGAAGTTACAGTTCATAACGACAGTGGTGCATCAGCCTAAACTATTGATTCTGGATGAACCTTTTTCCGGATTTGACCCTGTGAACGCGGACGTGATACGTAAGGAGATACTCCGGCTTAAGGATGAAGGCGCGACCATAATTCTTTCGACGCATAATATGGAAAGTGTGGAGGAATTGTGTGATAACATAGCGCTCATAAATCATTCGCATCTGGTTATTACCGGCGGAGTGGAGGGAATTCGCAGAAAATATGGAAACAACCACGTTGAACTCGTTTATAACGATGACGATGGTCTGCATACGGAGGTTCTTCCTAAGGAGACGGATGGGTCCCTTACGCTCGAAACTTATCTTAGAAAAGGCGTTAACATAGTGTCTTATAAGGAGTTGATGCCGCGCATGAACGATATTTTCATAAAACTGGTAAAAGGGGAGGAATAAACATGAATCTGCATACGATAGGAGTTATCATTAATAGGGAATACTCCACCAGAGTTAAGAAAAAGAGTTTTATTTTCACCACTTTACTGGTTCCTTTACTCTTGGGCTTGGTGGGTGTGGTGATAGGCTTGGTGGTGGCCAATACTAAAGACAAGTCCAAGACGGTGGCAGTCGTTGACGAGTCGGGCATAGTCCTGCCTTATCTGAAAAGCAGTGATGAGATAAGCTATCAGGACATGTCTTCGGAGTCTCTTGACAGCATAAAGCAGTCTCTTAAGGCGCTGGGTTTGGACGGCGTGCTCAGCATTTCGCCTATAGACGAGAACAAGAGCGTGAAAGCTACGTTTACTTCTCTCAAACCTGTGGGAATGGGTGTTACCGAGAACATGAACAGATACATAGATGACGCCGTAGAAGATTACAGGATAGCTTCTTATAAGATAGATGGGTTGGAAGAAATCATCAACAGTGTGAAATCCGACGTGTCTGTAAAGACTTACGTCCTGTCGGACAATGGAGAGGAGAAGATAAGTGAGTCCGGAATCAATTCCATACTTTCTATGGTGCTGGGTATAATTATCTTCCTCTTTATCACCATGTTCGGAGGTATGGTAATGAGCGCGGTCATAGAAGAGAAATCGTCCCGCGTGGTGGAGGTGTTGATAAGCAGCGTCAAGGCTACGGAGCTTATGTTCGGTAAGATAATAGGCGTGGCTCTCGTGGCTCTCACTCAGTTTTTCCTGTGGATAGTTCTTTCTGTGGTGCTCCTTTCAGGGGCTATGGGCATATTCGCGCCTAAAATCATGAATACCGTAGATGCCCAGGCGGTAATAGCCAATCTTCCGGAGGGAACTAACGAGATGGACACTTTCACGGCAGTCCTTTCACAGAGCGACAGTGAATTGGGAGATATCGTAGGCGCATTCTCCGGGCTTGACGTCGTGGGTATGGTGCTGTATTTCATCATATTCTTCGCTTTGGGTTATCTTCTTTATGCCTCGCTTTTCGCTGCCATAGGCTCCGCTGTCGAGAATGAAAATGATACTAATCAGCTTCAGATGCCTGTAACTATTCCGCTGATGATAGCCTATTTCATAGCACTTTATGCTTATCAGGCTCCGGACAGCACCTTGGCCTTGTGGGGGTCGATGATACCTTTTACTTCTCCTATAGTGATGCTCGCCCGCATTCCTTTCGGGGTGCCGGGGTGGCAGATTATCCTGTCCATAGTGCTTCTGGTCCTCACTACTGCGGGTTGTGCGTGGATTTCGGCCAAGATATATAAGGTGGGAATACTTATGTTCGGAAAGAAGACTTCTTTTAAGGATTTGTGGAAATGGTTAAAGCAGAAATGATGAAAAAATTTATATTCCTTTCCGTCTTTTCTATGGTGTTATGCGCTTGCGGAACGCAGTATAATTGGTCCAAGATAGAGGCTGATGCTCATAGAACTGGTGTTACTCCGGCTACTGCCACTAATTCCCGTGAGGCTCTTGGCTACATCGAGGATGGTGTTTATCATGCGCCTTCGGGACGTGAATTTGCAGAGGGTGCTACTGCTCCATTGGCAGAAATTCTACTCGATGCGCAGCCAGAAATGGCTTACTTAAAGCAGGTTATTGCTTATGCTCCTAAGGCGATGGCAAGTCACCGTCCGCAGAGTGAACTTTCTAATTTCGCCACGGATTGTGTGAAGGAGGGCGTGGAGAAAATTACTGGAGAAAAAGCGGATGTGAGCATCATTAATTTTGGTGGTATAAGATGTGCCGTGCCTCAGGGAGATGTTCTGCTGGACGATATCGTGTCGATGTTCCCGTTCAAGAACTACTTGGTTTACATAGAGGTAAGTGGGGAACGGCTTCGTGAGATATTCTCTCAGATGGCTCTTCGTAGAGTGGAGGCGATAGGAGGCGATGTGCAAGTGGTGGTCGAAGGACATACGCTGTCTAGTCTCAAAGTTAATGGGGAAGAGGTGCGCGATGACCGGACCTACGGAATAGCAAGCATAGATTTTCTTCTTCAGGGAGGAGATAAGATTCACCTCGCAGATGGGGCGCAGAGGGTAGTAAGAACGGACGTGCTTATACGTGATTGCATATTGGATAGGATATACGCTCTTTCTAAAGAGGGTCTTCCGCTTGAATATCACTTAGATAACAGAATAGTCGAAAAATGAGAAAATCTTTTGCTTTAATCATATCATTCGGGGTGCTTGTCTTGAGCGCCTGCTCTTCGCCGCTCGTCGTGCTTCACATTAACGACACGCATTCGCATCTTGAACCTATTAGGGACGAGCGTAATTACGGTCATGGCGGTATCATTGAAAGAGGAGCGATAGTGGACAGTGTCCGCAAGGCCCGCGGAGCTGAAAATGTGCTTCTTCTTCATGCTGGAGATTTTAATCAGGGCACTTCCTATTATACGCAGTTCGGCGGCAAACTGGAACTTGAGGCTGTCAATGCTTTTGGCTATGACTGCATCACCCTTGGTAATCACGAATTCGATAACGGGGTGCAGGACCTTGCAGACAGGCTCGTTCAGATTAAATGCCCTGTGGTCTGTGCCAATCTTAAACTTGAGGGAACGCCTCTTGAGGGCATAGTAAAGCCTTATGCTATAATAAACAGAGCCGGGAGAAAGATAGGAATCATAGGTCTTACTTCGGATTTGGCTTCCAATGTGGCCTATGAGATCTCTTCGTCGCTTGTGCAGTATAATTCATCGGAGGTTACGAACCGCTATGCAGAATATCTGAAAAAGCAGGAGAAGTGCGATTTGGTGATTCTTCTCTCACACCTTGGCTTTATGGAGGATATTCAGATGGTGGGGCTTACGAAGGATATAGATTTGATTATAGGAGGTCACAGCCACACTTTTCTCGATGACATTCATTACGAGCTTAATGCTCTCGGCAAGAAAATACCCATCATTACTGACGGGTGCTGGGGTTACTCTGTAGGTGAACTGATAGTCAGGTAGATAACCCTACATCAGTTTCTTTTTCTTGAAATAGAATACTACTCCTACTATGATGAATATCATCATAAGCAGGATGCATAGCCATGCCAAGTCGAACGACTCGAACGGAAGCTTGACGTTCATTCCGTAGAAACTGGCCAGGAGCGTGGCCGGCATCAACAGTAGAGAGATGAGCGTGAAGAGTTTCATTATCCTGTTCTGCTCCAAGTTGATGATACCCACTACCGTATCTTGCAGATATTCAAGTCTTTCGAAGGTGAAATTGATATGTGCTATGAGCGAAGTTATATCCTGGAGGATGATGGAGAATCGCTTGTCGAGAGAGTCCGGGAACAGGTCGCTTTTGAGAATGTTTCCGAGAATTCTCTGCTTATCCACTACATTTTCACGTATGACCATCGCGTTTTCCTGAAGCTGGTTAATGTCCAGAAGGAACTCTTCGTTAATATCCTCCTGCTGGTTGATTCTTTTGCTGAACTGGGAGGTCTCCTGAGAGATAAGCTCCACGAGGTCCGCGTCCAAGTCCACTCTTTTGTCCATTATCTCCACGAACACGCTGAATCCGGTTTTGTAGAGCTCTGGTCGGGCTTGTATCTTATTTGAAAGCAGTTCGAAGCTTCGGATCGGGATTTCACGCAGGGTAGTGAGCGTGTACGGGGCCAATATGAACGACACAGGGTCCATACTCATGTCGCTACCGGTAGGGGAAAGGAAATTGGTATTGGCAAAGATTATCCCCCCGGCCTCGTGAAAGCGGGATGAACTTTCGATTTCTTCTGCCTGTGCACGACTCTGAATCTGCGCGTTACTGAATGCTTCGGCGGCCCTTTTTTCCTCGCCTGTAGGTTCGATAAGGTCTATCCATATAACGTCTTCCCTACGGAGACTGTCGAGCATCTCCTTGGAGGAAGAGAGTAGAATCTCGGATCCGCTTCTATGAAAGATTCTTATCATATCCGGGCAAATTTATAAATAAACTGTCTATAAAACAAGACTAAGGCCTATTCCTATAAGCACTATTCCGCCTATGCCTTCAGCCCAGTGGCCGATTTTGTGCCCTATATGTCTTCCTCCGGCTATGCCTATCATTACACTTGCAGCGGTGCAGATGAACACCGATATGGCTTTCGGTATGGTATCGCCCCAAGTCTGTCCGGCCAGCGAAAGACTGCTTCCTATGGCGAGTGCGTCTATGCTCGTGGCCACACCTGCGAGAATGATGTTTTTCAGTCCGTTAAGGTCGTGGGCTTCCTCATTCCCTCTGCAGAAGAGAGCGGAGTATATCATCTGTCCACCTACATAGAGAAGAAGGCCAAGTCCTAACCATTTGGCTATCTTATCGATAAATATGGCCAATATGTCTCCGAAAGCCCATCCGCAGAGCAGAAATCCTGTTTGTATTACAGCGAAGCAAAGCGCTATTTTAAGCGTTTTGGCGGGGTGGCTCTCTTTGAGTTTGACGGATGAACAGAGGGATACCGCGAAACAGTCGGCACATACGGACAGGCCGAAAAGTATAGTCTCAACAATGCTCATAACGTGCGTTTATGGTTTAAATAATTGTCTTGAAATCAGGCTTCTGCCAAGGGTTAACGGGTCGGCGTACTCTAAATCGTCCCCGAATCCGAGGCCCCTTGCAAGCGTAGTAACTTTAACTTTATATGGTTCCAGTTGACGATACAGATAAAATGCCGTGGTCTCTCCTTCCACATCTGTATTCAGTGCCAGGATAATCTCCATCCCTTCGTTTATCCTTTCCAGAAGCTCCTTTATGTGCAGATCACTTGGGGCTATGCCGTTAATGGGCGATATTATGCCGCCAAGCACGTGATACAGTCCTTTATATTCACCTGTGGACTCTATGCTCATCACGTCTCTTACGTTTTCCACTACGCATATCGTGTTCTGATCCCTTTTACTGTCGCTGCATATAGGGCAGAGCTCATCGTCGCAGAGCATGTTGCATCTGCGGCAGTATCTCACTTCCGTCGCGAGCCTGTCTATGCCTGAGGCTAATCTGTGTATGTATTCGGGATCCTGTTTAAGTATGTGGAGGGAAAGTCTCATCGCACTTCTCGAACCTACTCCCGGCAGTAAACCTATGGCTTCCACTGCATCTTGAAGCACTTTTGAGGGGTAGTTATCTGTCTTATACATACTTGTAAATGTAAGAGGGAAGTGTTCTGCAAAACGCTTGCAAAGATAAGTAAAAGACCATAATTTTGTGCTATATGATTTTTAGTTTTTTAGAGACATTCGCCCTCTTTGCAGGGCTGGTGTATGTGCTTTTGCAGGTAAAGCAGAACATTTGGATGTGGCCTGTCGATATTCTCTGCTGCATGGCTACTATAGCGGTATTCGCCCATCAGCATCTGTGGGCCTCTATGGGACTGAACATCTATTATCTGGTGATGGGGGTGGTCGGTATATTGGCTTGGAAAAAAGATGAGGGGCAGGTGCAGGAAGGTGTCCTGAGGCTGAGAAGACTGACTCTAAGGGTCGCGCTGTATTCGCTTGCAGGCTTTGCGCTCAGTTGCGCGGTACTTTTTTTTGCACTCAGGGCCGCAGGCGATTCTGCAGTGGCGCTGGATACGTTTATAGGTGCGAGCGGGGTGGTCGGCACTGTCTGGCTTGTCAAATCGTACCCTCAGAATTGGCTTATATGGATAATCTCCGATATTGTCTCCACGCTCCTATGCTATACGCAGGGGCTGTATCCTATGGCCGCATTATATCTGGTGTACACGGTCGTGGCTGTAGTGGGCTGGATGAAATGGCGGCGCGACGGCAGGTATATCGGATAAGAGAGGGCGTAGCAATTATCTCAACTGCTTCTTGAAATAAGGAATTTTTTTTACCATCGGAGTGCTTATCTTCATGAACAGACCTATGGTAATGGCCAGAATAAGGGTTCCCCAGCCGATTATTGGCTGATCTTTCGGGCCAAATATGTTACCGAAGAAGATAAGGCAGAGCAGGATGGCTATCACCAGGATGGTGCAGTCCATCTTGATTTTGTTATCGCTGAATTTTCCTCCCCATGCCATCCCTATAGCTCGTACGGTCATATCCGAAGGCAGCATCCACACTTGGCTTACTACCTCCAGGGAGATTCCAAATGCTTGGAAGACAATGGAAAGGCCTATGAAGAGTATTACTCCCCAGATGTTTTCCGGTGTTAATGCCAATGCCTCGAAGAGGAATGTGAAAAAGTCTATCATAAAGCCAAGTACGAAATTGGCGGCTATCTGAAGAAGGTCTATCACTTGAAATCTTTTGTCAAGGATTATCCATTGGAATATTACGCATAGCATAAAGAAAGCGAAGCAAGTGAAGCCGAGAGGAAGGCCGGTTTCCGCGCTTATCGCGTATCCCGGGGCATTGAGAACTGAAATGCCGCAATTGGCCTCAACAGAAAGAACTATGCCCATAGCCACAAGCCCAAGTCCAAGAGTGGCAAATCCATATCGGATGGCAATATCTTTAAATTTCATATAGTGCTTTTATGTAGTGTTTTTTACTCTTGCAAAGATATTTAATATTTAGTAAATTTGCGCGCTTTTGTACGTCGAGCGGGTTTAGGCTCCGGGGGCGTCGAGTTTAGTATTGTAAGTTTAACCATTTAAAATTGTTTTACCAGTTATGGCAGAAACAAAAGAAACCGCTCGTCTTAACGCGTCCGTTGCACCTGATCAGTTCGATTGGGATGCATTCGAGGAAGGCGGAGTGTACGGCGGAGAAGACAAAAAGGCCATCGAACAGGCTTATGCTTCAACTCTTACGAAAGTAATTGAGAATGAAGTAGTAGAAGGAGAAGTAACAGAGATTAACAAGCGCGAAGTCATCGTATCTATCGGTGGCAAGAGCGAGGGCGTAATCAATGCGGTAGATTTCCGTTATAATCCTGACCTTAAGGTAGGCGACAAAGTAGAAGTATTTGTAGAATCGGCAGAAGACAAGAAGGGCCAGCTCATTCTTTCTCACAAGAAGGCACGTGCGCTCAAGTCTTGGGATCGTGTCGTAGAGGCTTATGAAAGCGGCGAGATCGTTAAGGGTTTCGTGAAGACACGCACTAAGGGCGGTATGATTGTGGATGTGTTCGGAATCGAGGCTTTCCTTCCAGGCAGTCAGATAGACATCAAGCCTATACGCGACTACGATCAGTTCGTTAATCAGACTATTGATTTCAAGATAGTTAAGATTAACCCGGATTTCCGTAATGTAGTCGTTTCTCATAAAGTTCTCCTTGAAGCAGAACAGGAGCAGAAGAGAGCCGAGCTTATCGGTAAACTTGAGAAAGGACAGGTTCTTGAAGGCGAGGTTAAGAACATCACTAACTATGGTGTATTCGTTGATCTCGGCGGAGTGGACGGTCTTATCCACATCACAGACCTCTCTTGGGGACGTATCAATCATCCTGAGGAGGTCGTTAAACTTGGGGACAAGATTAAGGTCGTAGTTCTTGATTTCAACGAGCAGCAGAAGAGAATCGCTCTTGGCCTCAAGCAGCTTACTCCACATCCTTGGGATACTCTTAATCCTGATCTTAAGGTTGGCGACAAGGTTAAAGGTAAGGTTATTCTTATCGCTGACTACGGTGCATTCGTAGAGATTGAGCCAGGCGTAGAAGGACTTGTACACGTTTCCGAGATGTCTTGGAGCACACGTCTTCACTCTGCGCAGGATTTCCTTAAGGTAGGTGATGAGGTTGAGGCTCAGGTGCTTACTCTTGACCGTGAGGCCAGAAAGATGTCACTTGGCATTAAGCAGCTCACTCCTAATCCTTGGGATGAGATCGAGACCAAGTATCCTGTGGGCAGCAAGCATACGGCTACCGTACGTAATATCACAAGCTTCGGAGTATTCGCTCAGCTTGAGGATAGCGTAGAGGGACTTATCCATATCAGCGATCTCAGCTGGAATAAGATTAAGCATCCATCAGAGTTGGTATCAGTAGGTGATCCTATCGAGGTGGTTATCCTTGATTTTGACGAGGCTAATCACAGACTCAGTCTTGGACACAAGCAGCTTACTCCTAATCCTTGGGAAGAGGTGGAGAAGAACTACCCTGTAGGTACCGTTGTAGAGGGTACTATAACTTCTACGACTGATAAGGGGGCTAACATTTCTCTTGGTTCAGACGTTGAGGGCTTCTGCTTTAACCGTGAACTTGTTAAAGAGGATGGCAAGCAGGCAGTCGTAGGTGAGACTCTTCCATTCAAGGTTATCGAACTTCGTCGCAGCACTCATAGCGTGCTTGTAAGCCACCTTCGTACATATCAGGAGGTTAAGGAGAAGGCCGCTGCCGCTGAGGTAGAGAATACGAAGAAAGCTGTCAAGAAGGTTAATGCGAATGTGGAGAAGACGACTCTCGGCGACATCGACGCTCTTGCAGCTCTTAAGAGTAAACTTGAAAAAGGCGAATAATGAGCTTTACACTCCAGATATTGGGCACGGCTTCAGCTATGCCCATTTCTGATAGAAATTCAAGCGCCCAGGTACTTAATGTACACGGGCGCTTGTTCTTAATTGATTGTGGGGAAGGAACACAGAGGCGTTTCAGGCAGCTTCACCTGTCTTTTCTTAGGGTAGAGGCTATTTTCATAAGTCATATTCATGGGGATCATGTTTTTGGATTGTTTGGCATTCTCTCTACTATGGCTATGTATAATCGAAGACAGACTTTACATGTTTTCGGCCCCGAGGCTTTAAGGGGTATCATCCGTTTCTATAAGTCATATTTTGGGGACGGGGATAACTATGAGATTGAATTTCACGAGGTTAAAACATCCTCTCTCGCGCCTGTATGGACCTCGCGTAAGGTGCAGGTGAGTGCTTTTCCTCTTAAACATAAGATAGAGTGTTACGGTTACCGTTTCGATGAACTTCTTTCGGAAAGGGAGCTTTCTAAGCATCCGGCTTCGAGTTACGCTTATTGTTCGGACACTATGTTCTTTGATGCTCTTCCTCTTTATCTGGGTGGCGTGGGGACGCTCTATCACGAGACTACATATCTTGAGCAGTATGCCGACAAGGCTCAGCAGTATTATCATAGCACGACTTCAGATGCTGCGCATGTAGCTTCTCTTTCTTCTGTCGGGAGGCTTCTTATAGGGCATTATTCTTCGCGTGAGCGTGATCCTAAAGTTTATGAAGGGGAGTGTCGGCGTATATTCGAGAATACTTTCGCCACTTCCGATCGCGACGTTTTCGAAATCTAAAAAAGTTCGGCGAGCTTCGCTTGACCAGATAAATTTCGTGAAGTATTGCTGAATATTGTTTAGCCGCGGCAGAAATTTTTCTGCGCAGTCGCTTCGCGACCCTATACGGGCAAATGCTTCGAAAAACCTC